>JAUXFT010000069.1 GCA_030622755.1 Aestuariirhabdus sp.
CTTTTTCCGGTGCTATGGGTATCTTCATTACATTGGCTCCTGCTATAACAGCTGCATAAATATGAACAGGAAATGCCGGACCCGGCAAATTGCTGCCGCAGTTGAATATGCGCCAACAAAACGACAAAAAACAATGCCGAGCTGCCTGCTATAAAACCCGAGGCATTAAAACCCAGACGGCTGGACAATTCATCGTTGGCACTGACGGTTAACAGCGCAGAGAACAATAGCGTCGCCACCAGGAGCAGCGGCAGCAGGAAAACGATGAATGCATTTTGGAATTTACGTTTGACAACGAAGTTATAGTGTAGCTCAGGAAAGCCATGCTGGCCTATGTAGTCGGGAATGCCGAAGTCGGTATCGTAGCTTGAGAGCTTGTAAGCGAAATAGGTGTTCTCGCGTTCCCAGTTTTCGAGCACAATCTCCTCTTCTATGCCGAAAATATCCGAAAGACCGGTGGCCTCGTAGGCCTGGAAGTCCGGCACCAGGATGATGTTACGCGCAAACTGTTTGTGCCACATGCGTACCCATACCGTTGTATGGTCGAACGGGTAATTCGCGTAATTAAATGGCTGGCGCAGGGTCGCTTCAAAATACCAGCCAATAACCTCTTCGGTTGCGGTGTGCACGCGGTAGACCTCGCGCGGTTCAAAACTGGAGTCGACCCGTTCAGGCAGGATGAAACCAACCTCTTCAGGGCCGGGTTTGATACTGTCGTGCAAGCCATTTTGGTAACGCTGCCAGATGTAGCCCGTAAGGTTAACCTCGTTGGAATTAAAAAATTTCAGTGACTGGATAAATATACCGGTCTTGACTCTCATTGTCGGCTCGATTTGGCCTGCTTGTGCGACTACGAGATCTTCCCAGTTTTCCTGCAGGTACTCGTTGCTTGCCTGCTCGCTGACAAGTTGCGTGGATTCGATGGCATATTGATTCATATGCACCCACAGGCTCACCAGCACAATGACCAATACAATCGAAACTGCCGTAGATATTAACCACCAGGTTGAATCTTTCATCGCCATAGCTCTAATTTCACCAGCCCCTGCTGTTATTTTTTATAGCGCACCGCTTTTTCACCCATGACGTCGGCCTCGTGCTCCAGCGCGGCATCGTCGTTGATTATCTCGCCGCCTATTTGTGTGGTCGGCTGCACCCGCCCCTGGCGTTGCTGCACCGTGTGCCAGACTTCATGCGGCAAGTGTTTTTCCTGCCCGGAGCCGAGATGGATATCGCTTCCCTGCGCGTAGGCGAGAGCGTTCAACTGCGCAGGCCTGGATGAGTTGTAATGTACTCGCACATCCGATACATCCATGCCTGCGAGTGATTCGATACCATTCCTGAGGTTATCCGGCATACCTGTCTGGTTGGGCACCGAGGCATTTTCCTGCTCGCGCTGCAACGACTGGGAAAACTTGCCCTGTAATGGCTCCTCTTCCTCCGCTCCTATTCGTTGCGCGGTGGTAAATTTGCCCTGCAGTAACTCTTCTTCCTCTGGAGGTGTCCGTTGTACGCTTTCAAATTTTCCCTGCATTAACTCTTCCTCTTCCGGGGCCTGACGTTGCAGAGTTTCGAACTTGCCCTGCAATAACTCCTCGTCCTCCTGACGCTGCAGAGTTTTGAACTTGCCTTGCAGCAATTCTTCTTCATCTTCAGCCCTTTGAACAGGATCACCAATTGAACGCTCCAGTTGCTTGCGTTGCAGTGTCATCATCGGACTGTTATCGATGCCCTGCATCAAACGCCCCTGCTTGGCACTGGCTTTGCGCTGGTCGACTTGTGTGGCGTTTGCCGATTTCTTACGTTGATAGCTGCTTGCGGCTTTGCCGTTAAGTTGCTTATGGCCTTTCTTTAATTGAGTTTTCATGGTTTTACTCCTTCACAAATCCGGATTTACAGGTGTCTTAGGGCAATCGTGGCTGCACAGCCTTTCTTATACTACGCCAACCTATACCAACGATGATAAACATCAGGATCCCGATCACTACACTATTAACCTGCTTCTCCCAGGACGGATCGCAAATCAGCGATATTATAAGAATAAGCGGGATCAGAAGAAAAAGCACAATAAAATAGAGCAAGTTTCGTCGATATATCTCACGTAACCGACAATTCCACAGGGCCAGTAACGCATAGATCACCAATATACCGACCAGCAAACCTAAACCAAGGTAAAATAATATTCGATTCGGGCAGACAAATTTGCACAGATTGGGCACGTAATCCTCCAGTTTTTCGCCCAGATAATTCAAGCCATCATTGACCTGATAGTTTTTGATGAGCGCCTCTTCGATCTCTTTTGCATGGCTTCTCGATTTGAGCGGCAAAGGCCATAGGCCGACACCGGCAAAGTTATCTTTCAAATATACCAGGTCGTCGTCAAACTGAGAGTCTCCTTTATCGTTTGCAGGCAATGGCTCAAAATCGATCTCGGCCAGTTTAATAATTGGCACAATTTTACGTAACACTTTTTGACGTTCAGAACCATGGAATGCATCTTCTACAATCTGGCGCAACTGCTTTTTTGATTTACTGGTGTTTTTCTGGCGCAACTGCTTTTTCGATTTACTGGTGTTTTGCGTTAAAAAGATGAACACGTTCTCGATCGTATTGTCATCGTCGACCAGGATATCCTTATACATCTCGAATTGTTTGCTACTGATACCGGACCGGTCGAAACCAAGCATGATATTCAATTTCGTAGCAGAACTCTTAGCCTTCAGTTCCTCGGCCAGGCTTTGCACAATATCGATCAAGCGACTGCTATTGTTGGGTTGGGTGTAATTGTCAAAATACAGGTTTACGCCATCGACGCTCAGCGGGAAAAACTTGCGCCACAAATTTGCATCACTTCCATGAAATTCCTGGCTGGCAGTTTCGACAATGTTTTTAACAGCATTGTCGATGGTTTTATCTGACCAGTTTTGCCAATCCGATAGATAAAAAGTAACATCGACTTTTACCCGGTGTTTATGCGCCTTGCTTATGAATCTCGCGATGTTCTTGCCGGAGTCATTCTCATCTCTCCATTGCAGCCGGTTCGGGATATCCCCCTCTTTATCCAGCACTTGCATATTAAATCCAATACGGTCGAACAGGCTGAAATCGACTTTCTGTTCCTCACCCCGGGAAAGCAGATAGGGATAGAAGCCATACACCATGGCAGAAAAATCGCGCGAACAACCACAACCGTCACCACTCAGCTGGATGGGACCAGGCGCTTCCAGCAGACTGATCAGATGCGTAGCCAGATACTTTAACGGGTTATTCTTTGATTGCTCGTTGCCCATTAAATACTCGCCGACCTTATACTCCAGACAAAGGCGAACAAGCGCCCCGTCCGTATCGGTTCCCATCTGCCCATCTATGTACCCAGGGTCATAACCAAAAACTTTCAGCAGTGTCTGAATCCTTTTAATTTGTTTGCGGCTTTCGTTGCTTTCATATGCTTTGAAGGCAGCGTCTATCTCGTCGATGTCGCAGATCTCGATAGCCTTGTCATCGCCTGCTGACGCTACCTCTGTCGTTGCCTCTGTCGTTGCCCCTGATAACGTCTCATTCGTTACTGTCGGCACTGCATCAGTCGTTACCATTGGCGCCGCCTCCTTCGCCGCCGCCACTGACGCAGGTACCGAGCCGAGTAATACACAGCAAATCAATGACCTGATAAATCCCGCAAAAGGTTTTTTTATACTATCCATAGTCATATTGTCTTCCCCTCTTTTCTGAGTTCCTTGGCGACGCCCCTGACCAGGTCGTCACAGTTAATGCTGGTACGCTTCATCTGCAAGGCGCTGATAGCGCCGTAACGTACGACGTTGGTAATGGCGCCACCGGAGAGTTCATATTTACTCGCCAAATGTGCCAGGTCGACACCGTCGGCTAGCCCGGCTCTGCTGCTTAACATGTTCTCCCATAACCGTTGGCGCAAAGAGACATCGGGCAGCGGGAAGTAGACCAGTGACTGGAACCGGCGCGCAAAAGCTTCATCGATATTGGCCTTTAGATTAGTCGCAAGAATGACGATACCAGGGTAGTCTTCGACACGCTGTAACAGGTAGGAGATTTCCTGGTTGGCGTGACGGTCATTCGAACTGCTAGTTTGCGTGCGCTTGCCAAACAATGCATCGGCTTCGTCGAAAAACAGGATCCAGTTTTTATGCTGCGCCTGGTCGAACACGTTGGCGAGATTCTTTTCGGTCTCGCCGATGTATTTCGATACCACCATCGACAGGTCGATGCGATAAACGTCGACGCCCAGTTCGGCCCCAATCAAGGTCGCGGTGAGGGTTTTCCCGGTCCCCGGCGGACCATAAAACAGGCTGCGGTAACCTGGCTTGATCGATTTCTCCAGCCCCCAGTCCTGCATGATTGTGTTTGAGTGTTGCATCCAGGTCTTGATGACATCGATCTCTGCCAGCACCTGGGGGGCGAGCACCAGGTCGTCCCAGCTGAGCCTGGTGGTAATCAGTTTGGCCGGGAAGGTGATGCTGTAATCAGGTTTATGTTTGATACCCGAGGTACACCGCGACAGCGTGTCGGCAGACAGGATCAGCGCGCCACTTAAGAAGGGTTCGTCTTCACTTTGACGCTCTATCTGTAAAATTGCCGAACTGGAAAAAAAGTGATCGCTCTCGAATAATCGAATGACTTCAAAGCGTCGGGCCAGATTCTGGCCCGCGAGAATAAATGCGGCGGTTTCGCCCGTGGGCAAAAAGCCACCATGATATTTTCCCTGCCAGCCGCCAAATTCGGCATAACCCCGGTCGAGATTCTTATTGCGAATGAAAAGCAGGTCGAGCAACTGCGGCCGAATATGGGGGATCGTCGCCAGAATGAATATTAAACGCTCATCGAAACTCATAACATGCTGCTTTACCAGCCTGGCATATTCAGATGTATCCTGACTCAGCTCAGGCGGCGTTACCTCTCGGACGTCGTCATGGTCACTGCCCTGTTCAAAATAGAGTTTTATGACTGTCTCAAGCACACGGCTAAACCAGTCGATTTCACGCTCTAAGGTTACTGCATTCAGTTGAGTCGGACTCATTTTGACAGGATTCATACTAGCGCCACTCCACATAGATCACGCGATCCATCCATGGAAATTTTATCGTCGAATACGACCATGGGATCTGATCCAGCAACATATCAAAGGGCCTGGCCTCAACCGACAAATGCCAGGCGTCACTCTTGAGCTGCAAGCTTCCGTTGCGTTGCAGAAACGACTCTCTCAAACCTGCGATCGAGGTATTGGCAAGCGGCTTCCAGTGCTGGGTTATCGCGTGCAGCAAGGCTTCGAGCTGCTCTTTTTCATCGATGACCAATTCTATGCTTCGCCGTATAGGCAGCCCGGGCTTGACTCCACATAGGAGCTTATTCAGCACCAGTTGATATTCGGGGCTCGAGATACTCTCGTTTACCAGGAACTGCACACAATGCACCCCATGCTCAGCCGCATCCCGGTTTTTAAATTCACCTTGATCGAGCAAACCCAGTCGTTCAAACAAACGCGGCAGATAGGGTGCGAACAATACGGCCCCGGCATTGGCAATATAAATATTTTCGAGCAGCGCCGGCTCTTCACTTTGCACCTGGTCCGGCTCGCTTACATCGATAGCGGTACTTGAAACCGAGCCTGGTGCGTTGTCGAGGGGATGATCGGCTTGATGAACAGAATGTGCACGGACACCGGCTGCAGCTGCAGGTATAACCCCGTACGATGCGCCGGATCTGATCGCGTTAAAGTCGATCACCTCGTCTTTAATCAAACAGCTAAGGATGTGAATGAAAAAAGCCTGCTTATCTTGCGACTTCTCGGCATTGCTATGAATAGCGGACAAAAGATCCGAGGCTGGATCAGATGAAACGGCCAGGTCGGTCTGCTTATTCGATGACAGGTACGCATAGCTAAGCTCTGCCAACACAGGGATGGATAAAGTTTCGATAGCCTGACGCCATGCATGGCTGCCTGTTTGTAGCTCACTGAACAGGCGCATCAACAAATGGGGCGCATCCCGGGTGAGTATCTTTATATCCTCATGCAGGCTCGAATCCCTGTACTCTCTATCGGCGCCTGCTAGCGCGAGCGTCGACCTTACTCGCTCATACTGCTCATGGGGCCCTGCCTGGTTTTTAGCTTCACTTGATAGCGAGTCTTTGTCACTTGCCATCTGTGCTGTCACGTCACTTAAAGGCAAATCTTTGTCACTTGCCATCTGTGCGGTTACGTCACTTAAAGGCAAGCCTTTATAGGGTGCCATCTCGGCGGTCATTTCAGCGGCCACTCCCCTCAGTAGCTGCGATACATCACCGGCAAGTTTATTTGATCTGGTCGACCTGCCCGTATTTTCCATCACACGGGCCAGCAGGAGGGACTGGCTTCGATTACTCGACGCGGACATTTGTCGAATCAGGCTGCCAAGACAGGATTTTCTGCTGAATCGGCTACCACGCTCGAGCAGCAAGTACGCCAGTGTAAACTCCCTCAGTTCGATGATCTGCCGTGATCGAGCGGTAGCCTTTTGCTGATCAACCGACTGGAATATAACTGCATGGTCAAGCAGTAATTGCACAAAATCGTGCGCGGCAGGTTCAAGCAAGCGCAACAATTCACTGAACCGGGCTGGTGAAAAACTGGCAGCGATGTTATGGCGAACGATTGCCTGTTGCCCGTAATGGCGCAGTATCTTTTTCAGTAACTGTGAATGCTCAGCATAAATCGCCCGCCATGCCGACTCGATGAGCGCAGCGTCACCCGTCAGGAGTGCCGAAACCATTTTTTCTTCCATGTTGTCGACCTTTGCTGCCCGGTCATTTTCAGGGTTCCCTAACGAAGGCAGTAATCCCATAACCCGTTGCACCGTGGGCTCTGAAAACTGCTTCGTCAGCCTTTCCAACACCCTTGCTCGTTGCACTTTATCACGCATAAACTCAATGAGGGTTGCAGGTGTCGTGTCGATAGTCTCGATTAGTAGTGATTCAAGTGCGTTCGGATCCGTGAGCCGTGAGTACCAGGGCAGGTAACCATTGCGCAGAAAGTAAAATAATTGCGTCTGTGCGGCGCTTTTACTATCGACCACGCTTGAACTTGATAGCGGTTTTTTTGTAGCCGGGTAACGAACTTCGCGAAGCGCCAGAAGTAACTGTTCGCGCAATTTTGTGGGCATCTGTTGCCTGAAATCACGATAGGGAATGTTGCCCAGGTCGATCTCTAGCCTGTCGATTCTGAAAACGGAATCAGGGTTACCCGAATCACGGTCTACCTTATCGAACACTTTATCGATCACCTTCAGCAAATTGTTTTTTACAAAATCATCAATTTCCGATCGCCGGTCGTAAGCCACGACCTTCTCGGAATAAGTGGTGTCAAAAATAGCGTTATCGATAAGGTGCTGATTATTCATGTCGGCAACATCAAAACGCTGTTTGCTGCGCGTTGCGCTGGTCGTACAGGAACGCTATTAATTGCTGTGCGCTCAGATCGAGTTCTGCTGGTTCGGCATCCTGCTCACTCTTAAGCCTCAACCAGTGTTGGTAAAGCCTTTCAAATTCGACCATTTGCGCAAAATCGAGCCAGTAAAATTCGGGGAAGATATGTGCCGGCGCATTCAGCCGCAATGTTTCTTCGGCGAGCATGCGAAACTGTTTATCATGACAACGAGCCGTCCAGCACGGGAAAATTGCACTGATCCGAAACGAGAAGAAGTCTTCACCCTGATCGATGCCCGTCACTGAACTCGCTTCCTGTTGCTGAGGGCGCAGTAATATGTGCTCGATAATATGCAGGCCTTCACTTGCCTGATTGAGCAACAACAAAAACCGGCGCAGGTCGTTAGCCGTCTGGATAGCTGATGCCTTATCGGCGTAGCTACCAAGTTGCCAATACTGCTTCTCGTCGATCATGAACATCAAACCGTAGTCCTTTTGTGAGTCGAGTTTCGCTACGCGGTATCGCTCAAGATAAATACCGTCTGTTAACAGCAGGTCGCTTAAAAGACTATTGTTGCCAGGAATGGTATCGGCTATCTTTTCACGAAACTCGTGCAGCAGGATACTTTTATCTGGCGCAAGCTGGTGCGGTTGCTCGAAACTAGCGAGGCTTGATTCATCCAGTTCACTCAAGTTGAGAAGTCTCAATTCATCGCTGCCCACGTTGAGTTCCTGATAATCGTGATGCGGACATAGTTCAATACCGAGATTGAGTATCACCCCAGTTAATGTATGCGCCTGGCGTTGCTCGAATCCAAGTAACATAGCAACGCGCAAGGCCAGGCCGCATCGGCGATGCTCGATCGACGACGCGCTATAATCTGATGCCGCAGCACGGTCACGTCCGAGTTCAACAATCGACTCTAAATAGCTCACTTTGTTTGCAACGATCGCCTGATCGACCTCGTCCTTGCTGTAGTAGTAATTAAAATGCCTGATCGAATTCTGGCTAAAGCGCTCACCATATAGAGCCAGAAGGTAATCCAGCAAGCGGCTCTTACGCTCGTTATAGTTGTCAAAGCCGGCAATAATTCGGCTAAATACCTTGCCTGCAGCGGAGGGATAAACAGCGCTCAAATCACCTATCTGCTGATCATTCAGCGTCTGCACAGCATAAGAAGCAGGCGGATCTGTTTGTAACGAAAACAGGGTCTTGAGCGAATCGAGATTGGCCAGAAAATTCGCCAGTAGCTGTTCAAAAATCAACAGGTAAGCCTTGAGCTGCCGTGCCCTGGCCTTGACCTCGGTTGAAGCTGACGCGGGTACGCCCAGCCTGTTAATGCCATAGCTGACAGGGAAATGATTTTGCATACTGAAATATTGACCGAACGACCTGGATTCGCCCTTTATTGGCTGGTACAACAAGGACTGGTCTTGCGGGGCTGATCGTGACGTGTTGTACTTAAAATTAATTTCGTCGTAGCTGGCGGTTAGTTGCTCTATTGCAATCGGCAACACGCGGCCATTCGTGGTTAATACCACTTTGACTTCTTCAACAAGCCGCGGGAAATACAGGTCAAATGCCTTATCGGGACCGGCCGAGTCGATCTTGTCAAAAAACCGGTCCTCGCCCCTGGCCATATATAGCTGCCTGACATGGTCCACCCCCTCGATTGAATTAATAACCGAGAACAGTGTCGAGACCAGGAACTCGGATTGATGCTTCGGTAAATCATCGTCCATGAAAAATCCGTAGCTGGTCAAAGGGCCGTCAAACAGTTGATCGAGTGGAGACGTTTGCCCCATTAACTGATCGTAATTTGTGATCTTGACACTGCTGGCTATGCGCCTGGCGCAAGCAAAATAGATTTCGGCGAGTATGTCGACTGGATGTCTCTCACTACCGACTTCGACACTGGCACAAAGCTCGTAATCAAGGTTGTCGACAACCTTGATCTCGCCAAGATCCTCGCACAGGTTTCTTGCACCGAGATAAGCCGCACGTAACTGGTCAATTGCGGCATCTCGAACATGACGGTCAAGTCCTTGTGCAAGTTTCACCGATAAACGATAAAGCCCTCGGCACTGACCTGTCCCGGACTGCTCCGGTATAGCCGAAAGCCAGACGTTATCGGCAACCGCCACCTTATTCAGTAAAAGCTTACGGTAATCACGCCTGGTAGTTGCGCGGCAGGAAAATATTTCGGCGGGATCATGTAAGCCCTGAGCCTCGAGATCGATGCTGCCATCTTCACTGGCCAGGTAATCTTCAATCGCGAACTCTGTGCGATAGATCAAATCGGTAATCGCATAAACCAGCTGTTCGAGGACGGTAATACCGGGGTCGTGCAGATTGTAGTCGGTCCAGACATGACCAGACAACTGCTGGATCAACTTAATGGCCTCACTCCTGAGACTGTCGAAACTTACGTCACTTTGCCCGGTTTTACGCCTTTTTATCGACAACGCTTCAGTCATAACTAAACCTTCGGTCTCGTTCCAAATCGGGATGAGTTAATGAGCTGAGCAATCAGTACGCTACTCAACGCCATCTCCTTCTGACTGCCAGGACTCACTCATGTCTTCGTCAAACCAGAGACTGGTGAGGTAATACCGTATTTTCACCTCACCGCCATAGGCGCAGATGGTGCGCATTTGCAGATAATAATGCTCTCCTTCGCTCAACCAACGCAGCTTTATGCGGTTGCCACGCGCCAGGTAATAGGCCTGCTGGTACTTAATTCTTTTTTTCAGGTTTAAAAAGTTAAACAGCCAACCTCCTGGATTAAAGGTATTGATCGCGAGCGCATTCATCAGGGCATACCTGCCCGTGCCCTTGCTGCCAACACCGGCCATGACTTCTATCGCATGACAGCCACTTAGAGCGCCCGTTATATTATGCCAACGACCGTCGGCGGCGACGGTTTTCTGCTTGTCGGGATTTGCCCCGATACGCCCGTGCGCTGCAACCACACCGCCGACATCCAGTGCATAAGCCGGATCGATTTTGTTCACGCCGACATGGCCATCCCCGCAAAACGTCATGGCCGCCGGTGTTGTCGTATCGGCGTGCGGCTTTTTGATCAACAGCCGGTCTTGCTCTCGGTCATAATCGATCGACCACACTGCATCTTTTACCGCTGCGGTTTTGAAAAAACTGATAAGGTGGCTATGATCTCCCACCAGCGAAATTTCGAATCCATTCTCCGGGCTTTTATCGAAGCCTTCATCAATGGTGTTAAGCGATGAATCGATCAAATCGTCAAACTGATCCTCTGATGGCAACGCACCTTTTCGAAAGTAATGCTTTAACGTGCTCCTATTCTTCTTCGCCATTTCCACTGCTTCCACTAATTATAAAAGTACTACCCACCGCAAGTTCGTCCACACCCGTTACTTCTGCGCTGATAGACCTTGCCGATGGGATTGATTCGATAAAATGCTTTTCTGCGGGCAGCGCCAGGCTCCATGGATAGCGGGGCCTGATAACGGCTTCATGATCTTGCTCGCCTTTTGCGGTATCGAACAAGCGGTAACTTCCATCGTTATCGACGGTGATGTGTAACATGGAAAAATTGGTGACATACTCGATATAGCCCAGGCTGCGAATATAGGACTCGATATCCTGCTGCCGGATACTCCAGCCAAACCTGGCCTTATAACCTGCTGGTTTCCATGGACACATGTAATCAGAAATTTGCTGGTTTAAACGGTTGATATTGACACCTTCGCTGATTGCGTCAACGAACTTCACTGTGCAGCGCACTTGAACCTGCTCGTATACCGGGTTTCTGACTTCGATATTAACAAACTCGGAGCACAGGTTCTTAACATAATCCCTGATCTGGTTTAATTGCTGAGTATTTATCATCGAGTGAGAACAATTGATGCTCGCAACCGTTTCGCTATTGGGTACCACCACGATCAGCACATGCCCGGGTCTGATCGCGGCATCCTTACTCGAAACACTGTTAAAACACTTGACCTTGTAGATCCCTGGAAACTGTTCGAGAATCAGTTGCTCATAATCCCTTGGCAGCAATGCGCGGTTTTTATGACGCAAACGTTCGCCGACACGCACATTTCGCGCGCTTTCACTTTCTCTGGCTCGACCACCAAATGCTTTATAGATCTGCCTGATCTTGCCAATTCCGGGTAAGGCATGGACTGGAGTCCAGTTAGTCGACTGCCCAAGACCCTGATCGGGCGCAATACCAACGCCTGCTTTTTTGCTCACTTTTAGGGCGTGAGGTTTTATCGAATAGCAAGAAGAAAACGAGCCCGCAGCCCTGGTAGAGATTCTTAACCAGAAATAATTTCCAGGCATAACAGTACTGCCTAGAGTGATATCTGACGGAATGTTCAATGTCACTATTCCCGATTCCAGGAACCCATGCGTGGTGTCGGAGAGCAGGTGCTCGGCTGACATTCTTTGCCAACTATTCGAAGCCAGGTAAAACCAGTCAAACGATGCGCTCTCTGCAACTGTTGCCTGGGTCATGTCTTGCGACAAATGAAATAGCAGGCTAAGCGGGCCCGATACATCCGTTCCCGACAGACCAATAAAGAGGTTTCCTTCATGCGCATATTGCGGCATCAAAAAGCAGGGCCGGTCCAAACCTGCCGGGAATACCGTTTCTACTCCGAATGGGTGCATATGAATAATAGTTTCTGAAAGACGGTTTCTTTCCTCAGGCAGCAGGGCCGGGGTAATGGTCGTACTGGCCTTATAATCCAGTGTTATGCCGTTCAGCGTTGGTGTATATGGCGGGTTTGGTACCGGTTCTGGTTTTTTTAGCCGCGCATTAGCTGCCATGACTTTCGATAATAGCTGCGCATACTCGCCATGACCAAATGCCGACTCAGGAGCGACAAGGGATAAGCGATAAAAACCTTTCATGGCCTTGAGATCATATTTAAAATCTGATTCTGGGAATCTGGCGTCGATGGGTTTGAAATAATCGGGCCTGTTGATAGCGACGACTTTTTTTGCCGCAACACGACCACTCGAAGGCTCCGTCGCGAACAGGTTAAAACAGTCAATTGTCCCGGCGTCATCAGGCATCCAGCGACCGTCTGCTAGCGTACTGAACGTGCCCTTGAAGACACTATTCCCATAGCGTGTTTCATAAGCATGATAAAATTCATCGAACCCTCCCGCATCACGTGGTAACTCGCTCCAGTCGAGATGAATTTTCAGTTCGAGCAATTGCTTTCTGGCAAGCTCGTAATTACCGAAGATAAAATACGATTCGCTGCCAGGCAGAGGTCCGAATGGCTGGAATGGCTTCGACGGATCGAGCTGGCCGTGATGATTGTAGGCCTGCAGGTTTTTTACACCACTGACATCGACATTAATTTGAAGTGAGACGATGACCAGGTTGTGAAATATCGAATAAGGGTAGAAGTTGGTTTGTGGATTGATTATGCATTGCAACACCGGTAATTCAGTTTCCAGCTGCCCACCATGCACATCGACGTTATAGGGTGTAACCGGCTCAACTTCCTGCCCCAGGCTGAGTAAAATTCGCAGGCCAGTCCTTTGCCGCTGCAAATCTTCCGAATATGGCAGCAAAATATATTCGTGCACATCCAGCCAGCCATTTTCAGCAGTCAGTTTTATACAGAATATTTTCTTGAACAGCTTGTAAAAGAGTCCCTGCCAATCCTGGCTCAGCAGCGAGACGATTTCCCGTGACGAATTTTTCGGCAACAGGGAATCCGCTTTGCTCAGGATTTCAGTTTTTTGCAACATCGTCAAACAACCGTTATAGCTCAACAGGTAACGTGCAAACAGGCTGCCAAACTGCTGCCTGAATACCTGCTGCGAGCTGGAACGCAACAGCCTGGAGACCTGTGCATCAACCTCGGTATGCGCTACCGGCTCAAGCTCTATTCCAATATCGATTTTGCGCACACCCTGGGCCAGCAGCAACGACGCAGACGCGATGGAAAAACCGATGCTGGCGTCAGCCGAGGTAGCTTCAACACCACCAGGGTGTTCCGCTCCAAACAATGACCAGGAAAGCAATTGATCTTCCACCATGTCCGTCCCTGTATCAGCATGCGGCAATTGCAGCAGGTCCGATTTCATCCTTGTAACAGCGCCCAGCTCGAATTCTGGTGAAATTAACTCTTCATGCTGAAGATAGAGCGTGGCGAAAGATTCAACTCTTGCATCGGTCACCAGCAGGTCTTCATCTGCGCAATAGATGATTTCGTTTAACTCGGCATCCTTGCCGGCGCTGAACTCGGTATTTTTGTCAATTATAGCCTTGCCCCTGCCCGCCTGGGTTTCAAATAACAAATAGTAGCTTTCGGGTACTTGCTCTCTGTTGCCGGCTTTAAGAACTTGCTGGTAGTAAAAATCGAGATAACGAGGAGTGAAGGTGTTTAACTTGAGTTGTGCCTTCTCATATATTTTCAGAAACACCATAAACAGCCCTATCGCCGGTTCATGCTGTCCACTGTCAAGACTCTGCTGCAATAACAACTCTGTGGTTCTTTTAAGATGTGAAATTGAGTTTGAGAAGGCGTAAAAAGATGCGCTCAAATACCGTTTTATGTCGCCGGCATTTCGCAGTTCACCAATGCTCGACTCGGGAAAAGGGCCGTTAATCTCCGGCTCACCAAGACCCCAGATACCGGCAAAAGCAGAATAGTCTACTCGGTCGGACGGTACTTCAGCATGATCGGCAATCTTGCAAAGGTTGTGCAACTCAGACGCAAGCTTTTCAGAAATAATCGTCGCTATCTTATGCGCCAGCAATTCACCGGGCTTATTTTCACAGGCAGACAAATGAATGAACCAGGAGTTGATTTTAGCGGCCAGGTCGAACATGAAACGGGGAAGTTTGTCTGGGTTACTTGAGGAAATCCGTTGAAAGTCTGACTCGATTCGCCCCAAATCGGTACTGAGAATCGACGCCATGATCACAGCTTCATCGGCACTGAACAGCTCTCCCCAGTCGCCATCGACTTCATTATTGAGATTATAAAATTTAATACTCGAGGCAAACTCGGCGCCCATCGCCAGCAGGTTTTCGAATGACAGTTCGTCGGCGTCAAAGTAACCTGGAACTAGCGCAGCCGGCTGCCTGTCCTGCTGCGCAGTACCATCGGTAATAGGGATACCTTTCCATTGCATCATTTAAATTGCCTGTTTACGCACCATACGTGATCAAAAATCATACGCGAACCTGACTCCCTTCCAGGTAATAGAATGGGTAAACGATATTGCTGCGGGTATTGGTTTTACGTACCGTGTAATTCAACTGAATCTTGAGTCTGCCCTCTAGCGACTCTTCTGTATCAATGTCAACACTCTCTAAAGTAATTCGCGGCTCAAAAAATAGCAC
>JAUXFT010000236.1 GCA_030622755.1 Aestuariirhabdus sp.
AGGTGATTGCGTCTGGCAAGTTGATAACGCCGGGCAGAGTCGCGCTGGCGTTGAGCTGCGGGGCTGATTTTTGCACCTCGGCGCGCGGGTTTATGTTTGCACTGGGCTGTATCCAGGCGCTGCAATGCAATAAAAACACCTGCCCAACCGGCATCACTACGCATGATAAGGATCTGCAGCGAGGACTGGTGCCCGCCGACAAAGCGGTTCGTGTTGCCGCCTATGCCAAAAGAGTCGCCTACGGTGTCGGTATGATCGCGCACTCCTGTGGTGTAACCGAGCCGAGAGGGTTACAGCGTCACCATGTCAGGATCGTTGAGCGAGGTAGCGTAACCACTTCTCTGGGGGAGCGCTTTCCTTTGCCCGACACCAAGGCAGAGTATGTCACTGTTAAACCTTCGAGCGATGACGCCTAGGACCTGAAATTCCGTCGCGTCCCGGTTTAGCGGGTACCCATTAACCCATGGTCTATTTTTCAGGCCATGGGTTTGGCGGACCCATTGGCTAAGGGGAACATAGCGCTGACGTCAGTTTTTTAGCTGGGCTTGCCGATAAGCGCAGTCAAAATTTCCAGCAAAGGTTAAAACCTCGCAGAAATCAGTGTGAAGAAAATCTTTGGATTACTCGATTGCTCGCAGTAGTACAATTATAACTGGCGCGCCCTGTGCCGGGCTGTTTACCGGATTATGCGGTGGCCCAATCAACTGTTTAATGGATACTTTGTGAGATCAAATTTCATTACCCCGGAAGGTAAGGCGCAGCTGCAGAATGAGCTGCAGTATCTGTGGAAGGACAAGCGCCCCAAGGTGACGCAGGCCGTGAGCGAAGCCGCCGCGCTGGGTGATCGTTCGGAAAATGCCGAGTACAAAGAAGGTAAAAGAGAACTGCGTTCCATTGATCGGCGGATCCGCTTTCTGACCAAACGTCTTGAGCATGTTCGCACGGTTGAGTATTCCCCGGAGCAAGAGGGCAAGGTGTTCTTCGGGGCCTGGGTAGAGATTGAAGATGAGTCGGGTAAAACCTTACAGTGTCGAATTGTTGGCTCAGATGAGATCGACACCAAAAAAGGCTATATAACCGTAGACTCGCCGATGGCCAAGGCGTTGATCGGTAAACAGGTGGATGACGAAGCGGTGGTTAATGCGCCTTCAGGTACCGCGATCTGGTTTATTAATAAAATCCAGTACAACCCCTTTAGCTGATCCACTACTCTTCGCTTTAGCATGCCTCTGCGTTCTTCCTGCCAGTGTATGAAATCAAAAAAAGGCGCCGTTGGCGCCCAATGATGGAGATGAAAACGTCGTTTGCTTTGCTGTTTGTCCCTCCTTGTGGCTAATGAATGCTGTGTACTGGTTTAATACTTTACTTGGCAGATATGGTTAGTGACGGCTAGCAATCGCATCATCCTGTTGATCAGCGTTTAGACGAATGCTTACGCGACGATCAAGAGCCTGGATGTCCGGATTACCACCGGCATTTTGTGAAAGTTGTTTACCATGCGCCTTGCTGTAGATGCGGCCTGGCTCGATTCCATTGTCGATTAAGTAGTCTTCTACACTGTTGGTGCGCTGCAATGACAACGAATGGTTGAATGCCTTGCTTCCTCGTTCATCGGTGTATCCGTCCAGTTGAATGCTGATCGATGGGTTCGCCTTAAGAAAACTAACCAGCTCATTCAGTCTTTGTTGCGTCGGGGAGGGGATTTCGATGTCAGCTGTCTGGAACAAAACTTCCAGTTGTAAACCTTCAAAACGTTGCTCAGCGCTATATTCAGCATTAGCAAGTTTCAGCGATTGAATATCATTCTCGCTTGCTGCTAACTGTTGCTGAAGTTCAGCAAGTCGGCGGTTGGCATCACTAAGCAGGTTTTCAGTGGTTTCCAGTTGATCTGCTTCGTTTACCTTGTCGCCAATCTTATGTCCTAAACCTGCACCAATGACGGCACCAAAGGGACCAGCAAGGAGTGCTCCAATGACAACCCCGCTTCCCACTCCGATTAAGTTTTCGGTGCTGGCTTCCTTTGCCATTGCAGCAGCCGGAAGGGTGGCTGTCATCAATAATGTGCTGAGTACGATAGCTTTTTTCATGGTAATGCCCCTTGATATGAGCAGGCATTGTTCAAGAGTTGCCTGCTGTTGATTAATTTCAGGGTTATTACAACAGGCTAAACAGGCGCACCCATGGCATAAAAAAGGCAACCTGGAGGGCAATTGTGATCAATTGTGGCAGCTATACTGATGGATGAACGTTTTCAACGTGAATCTTTTCACTATGAACCTTTTTACTATGAACCTTTTTACTATGAACTAAAGGTGGTGTTCTACGGGGAGTCCGGTATGGTCGCCAGCCGAGTTAGTGCAAGCAATGAGATGCAGATTATTCTGCGAGCTAATCAGTCAGCCAGCTGGCGAGTAAACCTGCTGGTGTGGGGGATTTTGTCTGCGGCGGGGTTGGGCATTTCAACAGGTTTTGCCTTGATTGGAGCTCCATTGGTATTCCCATTCGTTGGTTTGGAAATAATAATACTGGTGGTCGGTTTTTACCTCGCGGCAAGGGACAGTACACGACAGCAAATTATTCGTATTGGTGAGAAGGATCTGGTTATAGAAAAAGGGCATCGCCATCTTGAGCAAGTACTAAATCTCCCCAGACAGTGGGTGAGGGTTGCCGTAACCCCTGATAGCCGACCATTAGGGACGGATCAGTTGTTTCTTTGTGCGATGGATCAACGGATGCCCGTCGGTGAATTTCTTTGCCAGCATGAAGTTGAACAACTATTAAGTTCGCTGCGGCAACAGGGCTTTCCAGTACGGATAGAAAAAATGTGAATACCCTGCTTTTCTATTGATGATCGACTCAACGCGATAAAATTCACGAAAATATTATGAGAATCGCCTTACTTGTTTTGGAATTTCACCTGCATGGTTGTTGTTCGCTGAAAGAGAAGCGTCAACGCTTGCTGGGCTTGCGTGACCGATTTGGTAAACATCCGCGGGTTGCTGTTATGGAGTCTGATCATGCTGACAGTCTTGAAAGAGCACAGTGGAGTTTCATTGTCGTTGGCGCTAATCGAGTGTTAGTTGAAAAACAGATTCAGTTATTGATTAATGGCGCTTTGGAAGTGGACGCTGAAATTTGTGAGCATCAAGTTGAGTGGTTGTAGTTATTCCTGATGTTATTCCTGATGTAGCCCCTCAAATTGATGCTCCAGGTCCAGAAGCAGATCTTCGAGTTTTGCCTGTTGCTC
>JAUXFT010000206.1 GCA_030622755.1 Aestuariirhabdus sp.
CTTTGCCGCACCCCTCATCCTAACCTTCTCCCCATGGAGAAGGGACTCAAAGCCGAGATTCGGCTTAACTAAGTGCCATTCCACTCTTACCTCCACCATTTTCGTCATCCCCGAAGTGTTTTTATCGGGGATCCAGGGTTCTGTATACTGGATTCCGGCCAAAAAGACTGCCGGAATGACGTCCTTTGTGTATTTGCTAATTAGTGCCCATCCAGAAATTAGACAAGGAGCGGACTTAATTTTCGAAAACTTCCAGTTTCTGGATAGACACTAATTAAAGTCGGGATTATAGAGTAAAATCGCTAGAATATTGCCGTTAAATTCCAGCGATGGGTAATCTCGAATAGATAGGTGTAGATAACGTGAGTGATATAGCCTAATGATGAGCAAAAAACGATGTAGCAATAAATTCGCCACCCTATGCTTATCCCTGATCTTAAGCGCTTGTGCAGCAAATGAGCCGCAACGGTCAGATAGCGTCTTACAGCAAAGCGGTAAGCAAGCAGGTCAAAGTGCTTATTTGTGGGTGAGTGAGAGTGCAGAATATCAATGGAATACCCAGCTGATATACCAGGCGGCGGCGAACCGTGTCTACCAGTACCTGGGCGGTAAAAAAGAGGGTAAGTGGGGAGTTTTCCTCGACCTGGATCAAACGGTACTGGATAACACGGCTTTTCAACAGCTGCTGCTTGAAAGGAAAACCACTTACGACCAGCCGTTGTGGGATGAATGGGTCAAAATGGAGCAGGCTTCACTGGTTCCTGGTGCCTTGGTTTTTATTGAAGAGGTAAAGCGTTTGGGGGGGCTGGTGGTGTTTGTCAGTAATCGTGCGCATTACCTTCAGCAGGCCACAGAAAACAACTTGCATGCTTTGGGTGTTCCCTATGATGAGATGTTTTTAAGGTCAGGCCAGCGGAATAAAGCAGCACGTTGGCACAGTGCTATGAAAAATATTGATTTTACGCCAGTGCTTTGGCTAGGGGATCAAGTGACAGATTTTCCGTTATTTGATGAAGACTATAATGGTGATGATTGCCCCGCTTTTTCTACGGCCTACAGTTACAATGCGCCAACAGATTCCTTCCTCAGTGAGCAATTAGGCCGATGTATTTTTGTTGTCGCTAATCCAATTTATGGCACTTGGAAAACGCGGTAATTACATCGACTCTATAGCTTTAGCCTGGGAAGGTATAGAATCAGAATCTATACTGAGTGTATTGTTGGTAAACGACTGGTATAGTTGTTTTTTATATCACTTTAAGTATGAGTGATAATTCATTGTAAATTAACAGGAAGTTAATATCGTGAATGGAAAGGAAGATGATTTTTTGCTTAACCAGAGCCGACCCCGCAGGGCGTTGGATGCGGTGCATGGTGGTGCTGACGGCGGGGTGCATACAGCAAAGCCGGGGGAGTACTCACAGCAGGCAAGCCCTGGCTCACTTACCTCGTCTATGCTTCGGCGTACCTTCAGTGAAAATAAATATAAAAGAGAAGTCAAAAAATTAAAGAAATTCGATCATTCTCTTGATGCCTACTTGAATAGATTGTGGAGCACTATTTTTGGTGACGGTACCTCCGTTTTATTAAGTCCTGGAGAAATACTTCGTGAGAGACGCGATCGCAGCAAGGTTCGTGCTCAGGAACTTTCGTGTATAAGCTTGGCCGAGAAGGACTTAAAAGCCGTTCATGCGGGTAGCAAAACCATCGATGAATATGGCTATATCAAGGATTCATCAAAATCGCCCTCGGATGATATTAAGATGTCTTCCTTAATCGAAAGACATGAAGGCTCTGCTGATGATGTGGAATTGCGCCTTGGTGCAAATGCGCTGCTAAAACATATCTCTCATGAAGTCCGCATTAAAGAACTAAAGCGCTCGTTGCATATTCGAAAAGTGGCCATTTTTGCTGAACGGCAAGCTATTGCGAACTATGATGGCCGCTGCTCTGAGCGAGAAATCGATCTGGACTGGGTTGAGCGTTGGAAGGAATATGCCCAGGATACCCATGCGCAGGACGTACAGAAACTATGGGCCAGTGTTCTTGCCAAAGAAGTGCTGAAACCTGGCAGTGTTTCCCTTATGAGCCTGGACTTTCTTCGCAATCTTTCATCCTCCGATCTGGAGTTGATTAAGATTGCGGCAAAATACAGTTTCGATACCTTCATTTATCGTGAGGCTAAGGGTTATTTTACAGAAGATATACATTACGTGATGTTTGAACGGCTTGAAGAGATGGGCTTGATTCAAGATGTAAAGCGTGGAGGGGGCTGGAAACTGTTTATTGAACAAGGTGCCAGCATTGAATCCTGCAATACGGTGTTACGTTGCCATAACAAAGCTTTATTCGTTGAAGTGCTATATCCGGGACAGGGCCTGAGCTTACCGGTGTTTGCCATGACTCTGCTAGGGCGAGAAGTGTTGTCGGTCACGGGAGTCGATGCTGATATGGCCTATTTGTGGGCGGTTGCTAATGATATTAAAAGCAAAGGGTGCTCTGTTCAGCTTGGAGACTGGCTGGAGCGACCGGGGGCGAAGGGAGCGTTTCAACAAAAGATTATTATTTAAGCTGTGCAGGATTTGATACTTCCTGGGCTTTCGATTTGTTGATGCGCCTTTATTCACCTGCATCGCGTTCTTGCGTTATGGTTTTTTGCTTATCAAGCGCAGTTCAATGCCTTTTAAACCCTGTGTTTTAATTCGATGATTGACTGATGTTTTATATTGTCAGACAATCCTCCTTCGGCACCAGGAGATCTTTTCAAAATATTGATGCAGATCAAAAATTGCGGTTAGTATCTAGTGCCTAATAGGTGTTAGTCTAGCGGCCTAATTTATATAACAGACACATTTCGAGGACGTTTTTTTATGTCTGAACATGCCAACTCCTCTTTTACACGGCGTCGTTTCCTTAAGTCGAGTGGTGCCGCTGCACTAGTTGCCGGAACCGGTTTACCTTTAATGCACTTCAAGCCCGCCACAGCGGCCGATGCCGGTACGCCCAGCTACAAGCTCAAAAGCTGGGATGAACTTTATCGTCAACGCTGGACCTGGGACACGGTTGCGAAGGGTTCTCACGGCTGGGTTAACTGTCGTAGTGCCTGTGAGTGGGATCTCTATGTTAAAGACGGGATCATCGTTCGTGAAGAGCAGACTGCAACCTATGAAGCTTCTGAAGAAGGTATTCCTGACTTTAACCCGCGAGGCTGTCAAAAAGGCGCTTGTTATACCGATGTAATGTATGGTCCCAGCCGTTTGACTGTGCCGATGAAGCGCACAGGCCCGCGAGGTTCAGGTCAGTGGGAGAAGGTTAGTTGGGAGCAGGCGATGGATGAAATCGCCGAGAAGATGATTGATGTTGCCGTTGAACATGGTGCAGACACTATTTATCAGGATCTGGGGCCTAACTTTGATAATGGCCCTACGACTGTGGCGCGATTTAAGTTCCTGTTTATGAGTGGCGGTGTTTTTGCTGATAACTGGGCTGAAATTGGTGATTTGAATACCGGTGCTACCTTAACCTTGGGTTTTGCTCATACTGGCGGCTCCAGTGATGAGTGGTTCCTCTCTGATTATTTGGTTGTCTGGATGATGAACCCTTCGGTGACCCAGATTGCCGACGCTCACTTTTTATACGAAGCAAAATATAACGGCTCTGAGTTAGTGGTTATTGATCCGCAGTACAGCGCGACAGCAACTCACGCTGATCAATGGTTGCCGATCGAAACGGCTACTGATGCTGTACTCGGCCTTGCAGTGGCAAGACATATTATCGATGCGGGTAAGGTTGATGAAGCCTATGTTCGTGAACAAACCGATCTTCCCTTGCTGGTGCGCCTGGATAATGGCCGCTTCTTACGTGGTAAGGATATGGTTAAAGACGGCCGCAGTAAGACCTTGTACGTCTGGGATCCTAAACTGGATCAGCCTGTTATTGCTCCGGGTTGTCATGGCGCTGAAACCTATCATTTGTCCTCCGATATCGAAGCACCTATTGAAGGCCGCTTTGAAGTAACGACGTTAGATGGACAAACCGTCCATGTCGCGACTGTCGGTGCGATCATGAGAGAACACCTCGACCCTTATACCTTTGAAGAGACCAGTCGTATCACCGGCTTGTCGGTTGAGCAGATTAAACAATTTGCCGAAGGTTTTGCTAATGCCGAGCGTCCGATGATTCTCTCCAGTTGGGGGTCAAACCGCTTTCTTCATTCCGATTTAATGAACCGCTCCAAGTTGCTGTGTTTGATGCTTAAGGGGGCAATCGGTAAAAAGGGTGCTGGCTATCAGGCCACTGGTTGGGTTGGTCTGGATGGTTTTGGTTCAGAGCTGCAGGTTGAATACTCCGGTGCTCGCGGCAAGATTGCCATGCTGATGGGTATGATATCGCCAGGCGATCTTTGGGATATGACCGTTGATATCATTCGCAAAAAGAAGACTGAAGTACAAGTGGCTCGTGATGTTGAGCTTAATTACGAGGAGGAGATACTGTGTGGCACCAATGTAACCTCCATTAATTATCAGTACCAGGGTATTAAAGAAGACCTAAACCGGGAGCTTAATGAGCATTTCCCTCGCTCTCTAGAAGACTACTTTATGGAGTCCACAGAGAAGGGTTGGGAGCCAGGCTTACCTCGAAATGGTTCGCCAAAAATCTTCTTCACTGGTGGCTCCAACCTGCTTCGTCGTAACAACTTGCCACAACATTTGCTGGAAAACATGTGGTCTAAGATGGAGTTGATTGTTGATATTAACCCCAAAATATCTTTCACAGGTTTGCATTCTGATTATCTCTTGCCCGCCGCAGGTTGGTATGAGAAGTCAGGCATTAAATATGCGATGTCCTACGTTCCTTATCTTCACTACTGTGATGCCGCTGTGCCTCCGGTTGGCGAGTCCAAGGATGAATACGAAATTCACTGGTTGCTGTGTGAAGCCATTCAGAAAAAAGCGATTGCCCGCAACTTGCCTGAATTTGATGGCTGTGGCAAACGTCCAACAGACTGGAAAACACTGCATACACGTTTTAGCAACCATGGCGATTTGGGCCAAAAGGATACTGAAAAATTAGCTGATCAGATTCTTGCCGCCAGTAGTGCTGCCGAAGGAATGACCGTTGAAAGCCTCAAGAAAACGGGTATTGCCAAATACAAATCCACCGGTGAAAACGTCGGGCCTGTTGCTCTCTTTAACCCGGACTGGAAAGGCGAGGGTGTCCTTAATACGCTGACTCAGTTTACTGAGCATAAAGATCGCTGGCCTACTTATAGCGGTAGAATCACTAGCTATATAGATCATGAATGGTTTATCGAAGCACGCGAAACGTTTGCGACCCATAAGCCAACACC
>JAUXFT010000179.1 GCA_030622755.1 Aestuariirhabdus sp.
CATTATGCTTTGCCATCTCCGGGTACTGATCAGCAATTGATGGAGCTGGTTAATGTGCTGCACGCGCAAGGCCTCGATATGACAAGACCCTTGTGGGAATGCCATCTTATCGATGGCCTGCGAGGTGGCCGCTTTGCATTCTATATGAAGACGCATCACTCGATGATAGATGGCGCAGGCGCGATGAACCTGATGGAAACTTTTTTCTCACCGTCACCCGATCCGCAAGAAAAAGAAATAGTTGCGCCATGGGTTACCATTAAAAAGTCCAAAAAGAAAAAAAAGAAGGAGGAGAAATCCCTTCTTTCACTGGAGGGATTGTTGAGTAAATCCATGTCGATGATTAGTGGTACGGGTGATGTGGCTGAGGTATTGTCACGTCACTTTAGCAATATCTTCAAGGGTAAATTTTATAAAAGTAAGCTGCCGTTTGCTGCCCCCAAGACAATATTTAATACCCGGCTGGGTTCTATGCGTAATGCCTGGACGACCAGTTTGCCGATCGCTGATATGAAAAAAATATCTAAAAAAACCGATGCCACGATTAACGATATTTTTCTCTCAGTAACCGGCGCGGCATTACAGCAATACCTGGATGAGCTCAATGAACTTCCGAAAGAATCCCTGGTAGCGATGGTCCCGTTGTCGATCAAAGGCAAGGGAGCAACCGGTGGTAATCAGGTGGCCATGGTTCATTGCCACCTGGGAATGCGAGAGCTGCATCCGCTGGAACGTTTGCAGGCGGTAAATAGTTTGATGAATAGCGAAAAAAGTTTTTATGGCTCTATTTCGAAGTGGGTAGCACAAACCTATACCAATATAATGACGATTCCTATGATGTCCGTGATGATGATCAGTATGGGGAGTAAATTAAGGCCCACCTATAATTTGGTCGTGTCAAATGTCCCGGGGCCCAGTGATGCGCGCTATTTAAATGGAGCATTATTGGAAAACTTTTATCCACTGTCCATCGTCAATCAGGGCAATGGCATCAATGTGACCGGTGTCAGTTATAACGGTAATTTGAACGTGTGTCTGGTGGTTTGCCCCGCAGCCGCTCCCCATGCGGACCGTATTGCCGACTATATTCAGGCCCACTTCAAAACCTTACTCAAAGAGTTACTCAAAGTGTCGCCTTAGCGGTAGCGAACAGAAGTGGTTCGTGAGTCACTCGCCCAGCGAAGTGATAAAATAACGAACTGATAAAGTGACGAGCGGGAGCCATCAAGGCATCCGCTCGTCGCCCTCCATCAATTCCGCGATTAACATGCCGAGAATAATCAGCGCCGCACTCACCCAGGCAGTTGGCAGTAGCACTTCGGAAAGAAGCAAAAAACCTCCCAGTGCAGCGAACAGGGGTTCGGTGGCAAAAATCAGTGCGACCCGCCAGGCTTCCAGACTTATTTGACCAATGGATTGCGCCACGAGTGCCAGCCCGGTGCCGAGAACGCCTCCAATCAATAAAGCGATCCAGGGTAGCCACTGGGCATTGAGAAAAAGAATATCCGGAACCTGATGTAAAGAGTCGATCTCAAATCCGATACTTGCGATAAAGCATAAAACCGTAACGGCGATAAGCTGTACCTGGGTGAGTGCAAGGGCATTGACGGATTGAACATAGACGCCGGTATAAACAATATGCAGGGCAAAGGCGACGGCGCAAAATAGCACCCATATCTCACCACGGCCAAAGCCACTGACACCACCGGTCAATAACAGAGTTCCAGCGGTTGCGAACGCTACACCCAGCCAGACAAACCAGCGCTGAGGTTGTTTTAGCCAGAGCAACGCAATAACAGGCACCAGGATGACGTTAAGTCCGGTGATGAATCCGGCATTGCTGGCGCTGGTATATTGCAGCCCAATGGTTTGCGCTGCGAAACCGGCGAATAGCATCGTGCCCAGTGCGATGCCGTGTTTCAGGGTTTCACTATCTACGTGCGCATGCCATCTAAAACCACTCAGCAGGAAATAGATCTGCAAGGTCAGCGCGGCAATCAGGAATCGCAAGGCATTAAAGGTGTTTGGCCCGAGACTGTCGAGCGCCTGGTGCACCAGTGAAAACTCTATCCCCCAAACGAAACTGACGAATAGAAGCACCCAGGCCCAGAAGTGTGCAGATTGTGTCATTTGTTAGTCAGGACTTTACGCAAGCGGGTGGCCGACGGTATCACAATCGGTTGATAGCAGCGACTGTGACTGTGACGGGGAATCGCCACAACACATTCTTGAACCTTTGGTTCTTCAGGTGTTTTCAATCGGATCATGCGATCCATGCGATCCATGCGATCCATGCAGAGATGCCGAGCCCATACCCGGGTAACACGGAGCGTGAAAGTATGCTCGCCTATTTATTCGTTGTATTCGTTGTAGAAGAAGGATGTTTATAAGGAAGGCGCTGGTCGTTACTGACGGGTGTTCACGACTTTTAATGAGGCTGGGCAGGTGCCCTTTATTACTCAGGTTTTAATTCAGTGCAGCTGAATGGAAAAATTCATGAATCCCGTGGGTAGTAGCAGCTGCTGAGAATTATTGTCTTACTGGTTAACCTCACCAGGCCTGAAAAACCAGTCCCGGTGAGGGAGGGTACAACCTTAATCTCAGGGAGTAATAATAACCTTGCCGTGAGCGTTGGGCTTTTTCAGTGTTTCAAATATATCAGGCACTTCATCCAGGCTAACGGTCCCGGTCACGATATGCCGGGTGCTTATACGTTTCTCAGCCAGCAAATCCATCACCATCGAAAAATCCTCTGCAGTGTAACCAAGGGCGAAGGTCATACAAAGTTTCTTCATGGCAGCGGCTGAAACAGTAATAGACTCTTTCTGCATCGCGGTACCGGCGAGCACCAGATGAGCTCCTGCAGGCGAGGCACTGATCAAGCGTGATAGCATGCCGGATACTCCGGTACATTCAAAAATAACGGAGGGCGCAGTGCCTGTTTGTGCAATGAAAGCGGCAACAGGATCTTTTTCTTCAGCGGCATTGATCTGAACATCTGCCCCAACGTCAACGGCGCGCTGTAAACGCTGCTTGTTAAGGTCGCTGATGCCCACATGGCGGACACCAAAATAACGTGCCCATAAGGCAATGGCTGTGCCGATGGGGCCGGCACCGATAATTAACACGCTCTCCCCCGGTTTCACTTTGCCAACGCAATAGGCGCTATAGCCGACGGCTAATGGTTCCACCGCAGCGGCATCAATATTTGAAACCTCATCGGGTATTTTAAAAACCACGTTAGCATTGACTGTCATGTATTCGGAATAAGCGCCTTTGGCATCGAGTTGCAGGCCGACCAGCTTGAATTCTGGACATTGTTCATATTGCAGAGCAAGACATTGTTCGCATTCGCCGCAATATAAAGCACCCAGTCCATTGACCCGATCACCTATCTGCCACCGCTGTTCATCGATTCCCTCACCAAAAGCCACGACTTCACCGGCATATTCATGGCCGAGGACAACGCCAGCTGGAGCAAAGCCTGAATCAACCGCGTGCAAATCAGAGCCGCATATACCGCAGGCACTTACCTTGAGCAGTAGTTGCCCTTTGCCTGGCGTTGGCTTGGGCAGATCGCAGATTGACAGTGTTTTTTGGTCGCTGATTACGGCGGCACGCATAGTTTCACGTATAGTTTCACTCATTGTTAATTTCCTGTCCTTGCTTGGTAATATTGCCGGGGGCTGCCTGAAAGAGAGCCCCCGGCTTTGTGTTAGCCCTGAGAGGTTCAGCGGCATACCAGATCGGTGAGGTATCGGCGCGATCCTGTTGATCAATCTCTACCCCTTCGGGCAGCGTACGATTTTCCCGTACCGCATCGAAGGTGGACTGGCGCGGTGTCGGAATCTCCAGCACGCGCACGTAGTAGAACGAATTCAGGTCTGGATCCTGCCACAGTACCTGCAGGTTATTCGCACCTACGCTGTTGGTGTACGTTGCTGTTTCCCTGTCAACGGTGGAACCGATGAGTGCTTCGCAGCGAACGGCAGGGCTGGCAACAGCCTGGCTGGTACACTTTGCTCGGTGGCGTCGGTAGCTGGTGGTTCGGGTTGGTCAGTGCAGCCACCGATCATAGTGGCCAATACTGCGATCATCGCTGTTTTTTCCTCTGCCGATATCAATTGATTTTCAAAACTGCCGAGACAATCTTTTGCTCAGCAGGTTTCGAGTTGGAGACGTAGCGCTTAGGTTAAGCGGTAACGGTTTTAGGCGTAAAGGCAGGAATGCCAATCAGGCCATCTTCCATGGTGTCAGTAAAAACTTCCTGAAGTTCCACTACGTTGCCATCAGGATCGCGAAGATAGAGGGTTTTTACGCCTTCACTCACCCATTGCGGCTCCGAATGGCAATCCACACCGGCATCCAGCATGCGTTGATATTCGCCATCCACACCGGTTACATCCAGGCATAGATGGGTCCAGCCGTGATCGCACACAGGGCGAGCCGGGTCTACAGGGTTTGGCGTGGGGGTGCGGTACTGGAAGATTTCCAGATACGCATTGCCTAGCAGTAACATCACCTGACGACAGGAGGAGTTTTGTAATCGGGTCACGGTATCCGCCAGATCGGTTCCCTGTTCCCAGCCGGCATCGAAAACAATTGTGGCGCCCAGTAAGCCCTGGTAAAAGGCGAGAGAACGCTCGATGTCATGAGTAGATAGCGCAACATGATGAATTCCATTAATGGCCATTATCTGTACTCCATTTGTCAAAGTTAGCGTTAAACATTACGCTCGGGCGCAATGCGTAAATAAGGATCAAAGAGTTTGATTTTATCACGCTGACAAAAACAGGGATTATCAAATGGCGACACAAAAACAACATTTGATGACGGCTGAATCTGACCGGAAAAATGAATATTTTGAAAATCACATCTCATTGACATTTCGGTTAATTATTCAGGGGTGCCTGGCAGTAGTAAATGAATTTCAGGCAACGGTACCAGGCATTTAACCTTGCAACTAACTATTCCCGGCATAACGCAGGTCATCCTGTTCCTGCAAATCACAAACCCGGGCCAGATCCCGAACAAAGCAGATCAAGGCAGGCAGATGATGGGCAATGATCGGTAATCCGGATGTCAGTAGACTCACAGAAATGTCTCTCCCTTCATCAGCCCAACAGAGTTTGTTAGCCAAACCTATATGGCCAAAGGCGCTGCCACTGTTACCGCCCCAAACACCAAAAGGTTTTCCGCCAAGCATGAATCCTGCGCTGTAACGCATGGGCAGCATCAATGTCTTATCGAACTTTATATCGCCATATTCATGAGTTGCGCGATTGATGGTTTCCGCTTTACAGATGCGTTTGCCTTCCCAGGTACCGCCGTTAAGCATCATCTGGAAGAAGCGGGACATCTCCTCGGCAGTGGCGACAATATTGCCGGCAGGAATTATGGCGTCGTACCATTCTGTCTGGTTTGATACCTGTTCAACTACATCCATGTCGGCTCCCAGTCCGCGTCTGACTGCGATGGATAAGGGGAATCTTGGCTTAGCGCCCGTGAAGTAATTGGTGGCTACTTCTGAACGGGTTTGGTCAGTTGCACCAAAGGTAAAGTAGCGCATCCCCATGGGTTTTCTGATGCGCTCATCCAGCCATTCACGAATATCCATGCCGGTAACGCTTTCCAATACGCGGCCCAGGATAAAGCCGCCCGTTAACGCATGGTATGACAGATCATCACCATGTACCGAAACCGGCTTGGCTTCACAAAGTAATCGCCACATCTGGTCATAATCCCACAGGGTTTCCGGGGATGAGCTGTCTGGCAGGTGGGGAATACCACCGCGGTGAGAGAGGATCTGATGGATAGTGATGTTCTTTTTACCGGCTTGACCAAATTCCGGCACATAGAGACTAACCGGATCAAGCAGGTTGATGACGCCATCTTCAGCCAGCATGTGAATGACCAGAGCGGTGATGGCTTTAGAGGCAGAAAATACGCACATGGGCGTATCGGGTGATGCCAGTTTTTTGGGGCCGCCTTTCGGTTCCCGTGGGCCGTTGCCATGGGCGTATCCAAGAGACCGGTTGAGAACGATTTTTCCATGGCGTCGCAAACAGAAGGTGATGCAGGGATGAACGCCGGTTCGATACAACTTAACCACCGACCCCCATATCTCATCTACTTCGCTCTGGGTTAGCCCGGCTTCGCTGGGTGTGACTTCATTATTGAAGTCAATGACGGTTTCGTCATCAATATCACCGATAGCGCTGGTATTTAGCAGTTTTCGTAAGATTCGGTTCATCCTGGTCTCGGAAGTAGTTGGCTATTATGAGTATTTATTCAAATGAGGATATGGGCAAATAACCAGTGGGGCAAGAAAACCGCGTGGGTATTCGTGTTGTGAATGAAATTACATTAATTGCTGCAACCAGAACGGCAAGTCCAATTTAATTCATTACAGTTTGTGCAGCGTGATCTCGGTAGTAGACGAACGCACCCTTGCTGGTTATTCTTCGGGTACTTCAACAGAGGAACTATCTATGACCCCGTATAATGGATTACGCAAAATAATAGCAACAGTGTTATCCCTGAGTGTTCTTTGGCTCGGCATTTTTGGTAGTGTGGCACAGGCTGCGATTATTGAAACTGGAGAGATGCAGCAAGTGCAGCAGCTTGACTATGATCGTCAGCAACTTGTTGAGATTTTGAATCAGGATGAGGTACAGAAGCAGTTGGTGGCTATGGGGGTCGACCCCGAACTGGCTGAAGAGCGGGTGAATAGCATGACCTCGAGCGAACTGTCCCAGTTAAATGAGCAGATTAATCAATTGCCAGCGGGTAGCGGTATTGTTGGCGTGATTTTGGTCATCTTCGTAGTGTTTGTCATTACCGATGTTATCGGAGCCACGGATA
>JAUXFT010000104.1 GCA_030622755.1 Aestuariirhabdus sp.
GCTATTCACTTCGCCACCAGAAAGCTTTGTGCCGCCAACGATTTCAATACCATCTGGACGCGTTTCCAGCTCAACACCCAGGGCTTTTAATCCATCAGCCATAACCTGAATGCGATCACTTTCCTTAACCCGCAACTCTTCCGCCCCGCGCAAGACTGTCCGCCCCTCAGCACAGGCTGCAGCGACAAACAATACAGGAAACTCATCTATTGCTAATGGAACCTGATCTTGCGGAATATCAATACCATGAAGCTTTGCTGAACGAACACGAATATCCGCTACCGGCTCACCACCCACTACCCGCTCATTCTCCAGAGTAAGATCGGCTCCCATACAGCGTAAAATATTGATGACACCAACACGAGTTGGATTAATACCAACGTGAGAAATAAGCAACTCAGAATCGTCAGCTATAGATGCCGCCACCATAAAAAATGCTGCAGAAGAAATATCACTCGGCACCTCAATATGAGTACCTTTAAGACTACCGCCACCAGTGATTGTTACTTTATTAGCATCCACAACTACCGGATAGCCAAATCCACCCAGCATCCGTTCAGTGTGATCTCGAGTTGGCGCAGGTTCAATAACCGAGGTCTCTCCCTCGGCATACATGCCCGCCAGCAACAAACTTGATTTCACTTGAGCACTGGCCATCGGCATATGATATTCAATCCCCTGGAGAGAAGCACCGCCTTCAATAACCAAGGGTGGCCTCCCCTTGTCCTGAGTATGGATAACCGCCCCCATTTCCGACAATGGATCTGCCACACGACCCATGGGACGCCCCGATAATGAATCATCACCGGTCAGGGTTACATCAAAATCCTGTCCCGCCATCAAACCACAAAACAGGCGCATAGCCGTTCCGGAATTCCCCAAATAAACAGGCCCAGGAGCTGGCTTAAGGCCATGCATCCCGACGCCGTAAATAGTTACCTTACCCTGATGAGGACCCTCGATTACAACCCCCATATCACGAAAAGCTTGCAAGGTTGCCAGACTATCTTCACCTTCCAGAAACCCTTCAACCTCAGTGACACCTTCCGCTAAAGAGCCGAGCATAATTGAGCGATGAGATATCGACTTATCACCTGGCACACGTATTTCGCCTCGAACAGAAGCCCCCGGCTTCGCAATAAAACTAATATCCTGTTGATTCATAGGTTCCATGTAAGCCTTTCTAGATTGCATTTTGGTGAAGTGATCGCGGGCAACTTTAGCACGTGTAAACACGCCCAACATATATTGACTATTTTCTGACTCTATCGCCGCACGGAGCTTATCGAGATCATTAGTGAAATCATCCAGAGCCGATAACACGGCACTCTTGTTGGCCAGGAAAATGTCATGCCACATGGTCGGATCACTAGCTGCTATCCGTGTAAAATCGCGAAACCCTCCCGCTGCATAGCGGAAGTAATCCTGGTTATCTCGCTCTGTTGCAAGAGTATCTACTAATGAAAAGGCCAGCAGATGTGGAAGATGGCTGGTCACTGACAACACTTCATCATGACGCTGCACATCCATTTCCACCACCTCTGCACCGGTGACACTCCACAACGCCTTGACCACCTCCAGCGCGCTATTATCGATCGCTGCATGAGGCGTAATTAACACCTTATGATCACGAAAAAGATCAGCCTGAACCGCTAAAATACCACTACGCTCCGAACCGGCAATAGGATGACCAGGAACAAGATTAGAGGGCACCTCACCAAATGCCACTTCAGCAGCTTCTAGCAATATCCGCTTTGAACTCCCGGCATCCGTTATAATTTTACCGGTGAGATCATGCTTTGCCAGAGCGATAAGAACCGATTCCATGCTGAGAATAGGAACCGCCAGCATAATTATATCAGCAGCAACAACCGCTTCAGATAACTGCTCATGGTAGTCATCGATAATTCCGCGCGCCTTGGCGATACGAAGCGATTGTGGATCTTTATCGTATGCGGTGACATGGGAGCAAACCCCAGTCTCACGAATTGCAGCCGCAAAAGATCCACCGATTAGGCCAAGACCAATTACCAGCAAATGTCCGAATCGAGTTTGAACCTGATCGTCACTCATGCATGGCAACCTTAAAGCACAGCCTTCGGATAAGAACCCAATATTTTTAAATCAGACGCCGAAGCTCCCACACTGGTCATAACTTCGGCAATACGCGGCTCATCGACATGTCCTAAGAAATCGATGAAAAATACATAGTTCCAGGCACCCGTATTAGAAGGTCGGGTTTCAACTCGCGTTAAATCGATACTATTGGTGCGGAAAGGTTCGAGCAAATCGTGCAATGCCCCGGGCTGATTGCGCATCGCCACCATAATTGAACTTTTATCATCACCACTTGCAGGAACTTCCTGAGTGCCGATAATCAGAAATCGGGTCGAATTATCCGGGCGATCTTCAATTTTCTCCGCTATTTTTTCCAGTCCATAAAGCTCCGCTGCCATATCTCCGGCGATAGCCGCCGAATGCCACTCACTATTAATTCTTCTCGCAGCTTCAGCGTTGCTGTTAACCGCAACCCGCTCGACATTAGGGTAATGAGCATCCAACCACTTACGACATTGCGCCAATGATTGAGCATGGGAATATATGCGTGAAATTTTATCTTTGCGCGTTGTTTCCGCAACCATCAGGTGTTGATGTATACGCAGTTCGACTTCACCACAAATTTTCAACGACGAGTCCATGAAATTATCAAGCGTATGGTTAATCACTCCCTCCGTAGAATTTTCGACCGGAACAACGCCATAATTAACGGCACCAGCCTGAACTTCACGAAACACCTCATCTATCGAGGACATTGGTACCGCTACCGCAAAATGGCCAAAATGCTTAAGGGCTGCCGCTTGGGTAAAAGTACCCTCTGGGCCAAGAAACGCTACTTTTACCGGTTGTTCCAGTGCCAAACACGCCGACATGATTTCACGAAACAAACGCGCCATATCTTCATCGTTAAGGGGCCCTGCGTTTCTCTCCATCACATTGCGAAGAACTTGTGCCTCACGCTCTGGTCGATAAAAAAGCGTATGCGTCTGATCACCGGTTTGCTTTACTGCTGCAACCTCTTGCGCACAGCTGGCCCTCTGGTTGATCAGTTTCTGAATATCAGAATCAATGCTATCAATCTTTTCTCTCAGGGAATTTAACTGCTGCTCTTCAGACATATGGTTAACCGTGCCGTTTTTCAAAATCCGTCATAAATTCCGCAAGAGCCTCTACTGCCGACTTCGGAATCGCATTATAGATGCTAGCGCGCATCCCCCTTGCGAACGATGCCCAGCTAAGTTGAGCAACCCACGCTGATTAGCTTGCGCCAAAAACAACGCATTATAATCACTATTTGCCAACGTAAAAGGAACATTCATGCGTGATCGATAGCGCTGTTCAACAGAATTACTATATTAAGCCACTACTATCAAATACGTCATAACGCTTTTTTGCTTTACTTTTGTTCCTTATCGGCCATGACCTGTAGCCCACCCCGCGCCTTCCATCACTTGAACACCAGACCCGCCGGGTACCAACTGTAGGTTGGTGGAGTATTGAACATGGATTTATGCTCCGCGGCAAGCTGATAGCTCATAGTTCCTGGCACCGAGGCTAATGCAGAATCTAATAAGTCCTCACCAACAATCACCAGCGTTAAGCCTGCGGGGCCAATATTTTTTTGTGCTCCAGCATAAATTAATCCAAATCTGGAAACAGCCAGAGGTTGGGACAAAATCGTCGACGACATAATCAGCGACTAAAGGCACTTTCTGTCGAGACGGGATGAATGGGAGCTCAAAACCACCAATGGTTTCGTTGGGCGTGTAATGGAAACAGGCCGAATTAGATCCTAACCGCCATTTGCACTCCTCATCAATACTGTTATAGGAAAAGGAGCCTCCACCAGCGACAACATTTACTTCAGCATAGCGGCTTGCTTCCCTGATAGCCTTGCCTGACCATGCACCCGTATCAAGATAATCTACCTGCCGATAGTCACCCGGCAGGTTTAACGGAACCGCAGAAAACTGAGCCGTAGCTCCGCCCTGCATAAACCTGGAAACCTCAGTTGGAACACGCAAGTCCACGCAAATCAGCTAAGGCGGTATAAGCAATGGATTGAAAATCATCGCTGCGATGACTCATTTCCATCACCGATAACCCACGCCCTTGCCAATCGAGCATCTCATTCCGAGCTTGCTCCAAAACCTCAGTAGGCAATGCAGCAGGGCCTGCGCAAAAATTATATTGCCTACTCATGCTATCCCAGACGGAGCAAAAGAATTATCAATCGGCGCGGGAATAACGAACTCGGTTAAACCCACGCAAACCCATACTAATCCTCATCATCTTCTTCATACTCGGTTTCTTCAGGCTCATCAACACGCTCAACACCTACCAGGTGTTCACCACCAGAAAGCTTAATGAGTGTGACTCCCTGGGTATTACGACTCTGAACTGATACTTCATCAACACGCGAACGCACTAAAGTTCCCTGGTCGGTAATCAACATCATCTCTTCGCCATCGATCACCTTCGCCGCACCAACCATCTCACCATTACGTTCCGAGGTTTGCATGGCGATAACACCCTGACCACCACGACCACGTAACGGGAACTCACTGGCGAGGCTTCGCTTACCAAAGCCGTTTCGGCTGGCAGTAAGAATCTGGCTATCCTCTTCAGGAATGATCAGGGAAATGGTATTAAAACCTTTGCCCAAACGTATTCCCCTGACACCACGAGCAGTACGACCCATAGTTCTCACATCCCGCTCATTAAACCGGATAGCTTTACCCGAATTACTAAACAGCATGACGTCACGCTCACCATTGGTGATCGCCGCCCCCATCAAGGTATCGCCCTCATTCAGGGCGAGGGCAATCAAACCACTATTACGCCGACGTGCAAACTGCTCCAGCGGAGTCTTTTTCACGGTACCATTGGCTGTCGCCATAAACACAAAATGACCTTCGGTATACTCTTCAACCTGCAAGATAGCGGTAATTCGCTCATCGGTCTCTAAAGGCAACAGATTAACCAGCGGCCTGCCACGAGAGGTTCGTCCTGCTTGTGGAATTTCAAACACTTTCAACCAGTAAACTTTACCGCGACTTGAGAAACACAGAATTTGAGTGTGCGTATTCGCGACCAGCATATGCTCAATGAAGTCTTCATCCTTAACTCCACTGGCTGATTTACCACGTCCACCCCGACGTTGCGCCTGATAGGTATCGAGCGGAGTTGTCTTGGCATAACCACCATGAGAAATAGTAACTACCATATCCTCTTCAGTGATCAAATCCTCTACCGTCAAGTCACGGCGAGAGCTAATAATTTCGGTTAAGCGCTCATCACCATACTGCTCACGAACCTGCTCCAGCTCTTCCCGTATAACTTGCATCAAACGTTCAGAGTCAGCAAGGATCAACATTAATGCAGCAATTTTCTCGAGCAGTTCCTTGTACTCTGCAATCAGTTTTTCATGTTCAAGGCCGGTCAAACGATGCAACCGCATCTCAAGGATTGCCTGCGCCTGCGCAGGAGACAGATGATATTTACCATCTTCTTTAAGGCCAAATTGTTCCGGAAGATCATCAGGCTTACAAGCGTTAGCACCTGTTTTATCCAGCATAGCCAGAACATAACCACCATCCCAGGATGTCGCGATCAAACGCTCTTTGGCTTCTTGCGGAGTTGAAGATTCTTTAATTAACTTTATAACCGGATCGATACTCGACAACGCCACCGCGAGGCCTTCCAGCAAATGTCCACGCTCACGCGCCTTACGCAGCTCGTATACCGTACGACGGGTAACCACCTCACGGCGGTGACGAACGAACGCCTCCAACATCTCTTTCAGGTTCAAAATTTTCGGCTGGCCATCCACCAGCGCCACCACATTGATTCCGAAGACATTCTCTAATGAAGTTTGGGCATACAGATTATTGAGTACCACTTCACCTATTTCACCGCGACGCAGTTCGATAACCACGCGCATACCATCTTTATCGGATTCATCACGCAGCTCGGAAATACCCTCAATTTTCTTATCTTTCACAAGCTCAGCAATCTTCTCGATCAACCGGGCCTTATTCAACTGATAGGGGAGCTCATGAATAATAATGGTGTGTTTATTACGCTTCTCATCAATTTCAACTTCAGCACGAGCACGTATATAGATACGACCACGTCCGGTGCGATACGCCTGCAAGATGCCAGCCTTACCATTGATGATCGCCCCCGTAGGGAAATCAGGGCCTGGGATGTATTCCATCAAACCATCGATATCGATCTCGGGATCATCGATCAACGCCAGGCAACCATTCACCACTTCGGTAAGGTTGTGTGGTGGAATGTTGGTTGCCATGCCCACAGCAATACCGGATGAACCGTTCACCAACAGATTCGGAATACGGGTCGGCATAACTGCCGGAATTTGCTCGGTACCGTCATAGTTCGGCACGTAATCGACGGTTTCTTTTTCGAGATCGGCCAGAATGTCGTGAGAGATCTTACGCATGCGAATTTCGGTGTATCGCATAGCAGCCGCGGAATCTCCGTCGACAGAACCAAAGTTACCCTGACCATCAACCAGCGTGTAACGCATCGAAAAAGACTGCGCCATCCGGACAATAGTGTCATATACGGCAGAATCACCATGAGGGTGATACTTACCAATGACGTCACCGACCACACGAGCAGATTTCTTATAAGGTTTATTCCAGTCGTTATTCAACTGGTTCATCGCAAATAACACACGGCGATGCACTGGTTTAAGGCCATCACGGACATCAGGTAACGCACGTCCAACAATGACGCTCATCGCATAGTCGAGATAAGACTGCTTGAGCTCCTCCTCAATATTAACCGGCACGATTTCTTTGGCGATTTCACCCATTACGAATCACATTCCTTTTTTTTTGTGCGGAGGCCACACCAACAGTTGCGAAATGATACATTTTGTGTGTATCAAACGCCTCCACTGGCCCCGGAATTCAGATATTAAAAGACGTGAAATTATACCTGAACGGCCTGCCCGATGTATACGACGACAGCCCTTAACTGTATGATTTATAAACAGCAATAAACAAAAAACCTGCCTATGCACCCAACCGTTTACGAGGACGCCATTAACACCGCCATACTCCCTGTATCCGGTTTGTGCAAAACCCCTTTTTCTGTAACAAGTACGTCTACCAAATCAGCCGTTGTTACATCAAAAACAGGGTTGGTAACCGGGCAACCCTCTACGCCCAGCATCTGGCCATTCATCCGAAGTAACTCATCACCATCGCGCTCCTCTATCGGAATCTGTTTGCCACAAGAAATCGACATATCAATGGTCGAACTCGGCGCTACCACCATCACTCGAGCCCCATGATAACGAGCCAGAACAGCAAGACCATAGGTTCCAATCTTATTAGCGACATCCCCATTGGCAGCAATTCGGTCCGCACCCACCACGATCCAGGAAACACCTTTATCGCGCAGGATATGTCCGGCCGCGCCATCCGCATTCAATACAGCCGGAATACCTTCTCGCAACAACTCCCAGGCTGTCAGGCGAGTTCCTTGCAACCAGGGCCGGGTTTCATCCATATAAACCCGCTCAAGGATACCTGCTCGCCAGGCACTGCGAATCACACCCAACGCAGTGCCATAGCCACCCGTTGCCAAAGCACCGGCATTACAATGCGTCATAAACACCTGCCTGGAGCTACCCGACAACTGACTTATTGCGTCTACGGCCAGGTCACCCATCAAGTAATTATTGCGTCGATCGCTGTCATGAATGTCAACTGCGCAGCGCAAAGAGGCAAGCACAGGGTTCTCGCCAGAAGGCAATAGAATCAAAAGCTGTTCCATTTGATCCAGTGCCCACATCAAATTAACCGCTGTTGGCCTGCTATCGCGCAACAAGGAGATATCTTCTGCTACTTTTTGCCGCCAGGCATTCTCTTCACTGTTGTAATGTTGAGCTATGGACAGCACGACTCCATAGGCGGCCGCAATACCAATTGCCGGAGCTCCGCGCACAACCATCGATGTAATGGCTTCCGCCACGGCCGGGGCATCACGGTACTCTATATATTGCTCACATTGAGGCAAAAGGCGCTGATCCAACAGCAACAAACTGCCATCGTGCCACTCTACCGCGTTCACCGTATTTTGTTGCGACATCAAGCAATCCTCATATCCAAAAATAGCTAAAAACACTTCGTTCTTTTCCACAAAACCTGCACTACAACCTACCTTTAAAAGCCGGGCTAACATACAAGAAATTCTAGAAACAGACAAAATGTCGGGTATACTCGCAACTCTTCAAGCAGGACGATTATCCGATGACACACATCACGACCCGGGTCGACACCATTATCGAAGCTGGCTGGATCATTCCAGTCAACCCGCGCCGCGAAGTTCTTCAAGATCACAGCCTGATCATTCGACACGGCAAAATCCTCGCCCTGTTACCAACAGATCAAGCGACCCATTCCTACCACTGCGATGATCACCGAAAACTGCCGAACCACCTGCTGATTCCCGGTTTGATCAATGCCCACGGACACTCGGCCATGACGCTGTTCCGCGGTCTGGCGGATGACCTCCCCTTGATGGAGTGGCTGGAACAACACATATGGCCAGCGGAAGCCAAATGGGTAAACGAAGAGTTTGTGTACGATGGCAGCCAGCTGGCAATGGCTGAGATGCTGAGGAGTGGAACTACTACTTTCAGTGATATGTATTTTTTCCCGGAAGTGACAGCGCGCGCCGCACTGGATACCAGGATGCGCTGCCAGATTGCATTTCCGATTCTCGACTTCCCATCTGCCTGGGCTAGCAATGCCGACGAATATATACATAAGGGCCTGGAACTATTCGACGATTTCAGCAGCCAGCAACTCATCAATATTGCCTTCGGTCCTCACTCGCCCTATACCGTTTCTGATGCTCCCCTGGAAAGAATCATCACCCTGTCAGAAGAGCTGGACTGTCCGGTACAAATTCATCTGCACGAGACAGCCCGGGAGCTTCGCGACGCTTTTCTGAAAGATCGCCGCAGGCCAATCCAGCGATTGCATGACCTGGGGTTATTGAGCCCTCGCTTACAGTGCGTCCACATGACCCAGATTGATGACAGGGATATTCAACTGTTGCGACAAAGTAACAGCCATGTCGTGCACTGCCCTAACTCAAACCTCAAACTGGCCAGCGGTTTTTGTCCAACCGCAAAGCTTCACAGCGCTGGCGTTAACGTAGCGCTCGGCACCGATGGGGCCGCCAGTAACAATCGACTGGATATGCTCGGAGAAATGCGCTGCGCTGCGTTACTGGCAAAAGCTGTTAGCAACGATACCAGCGCGATGGATGCGCACAACGCTCTCGAACTCGCAACCATTAATGGCGCTCATGCCCTTGGCATCAACGAAATTACCGGCAGCCTGGAAACCGGAAAAGCAGCAGACATAGCCGCCATAGACTTATCCGCGATTGAGAGCCAGCCGATTTACAACCCTCTCTCACAATTGGTGTATGCCACAGACGCAAGCCAGGTAAGTCACGTGTGGGTTAACGGTGAAATACTATTAAACGACCGTTTGCCTACCACACTGGATATGGAAAGATTATCAACAAGAGCCCACAGCTGGGCTGAAAAAATTCAAGTAGCGAACTAAAACGATGACTGAAACACACGACAACTCGACAGTACAAAACGTAGATCACGCCGAAATCGCAAAATTTGAAGCCCTGGCCAGCCGTTGGTGGGATCAAGAGAGCGAATTCAAGCCACTTCACCAGATCAATCCGCTGCGCCTGAACTTTATTGATGAGCGCAGCAATCTGGCTGGCAAACGGGTTATCGACGTCGGCTGCGGCGGCGGCATTCTTTCCGAGTCAATGGCATTACGAGGAGCCGACGTCACGGGTATCGATATGGGTGAAGCTCCCCTATCGGTTGCCAGACTGCACAGTCTGGAGAGCGGCGTTAAAGTCAACTACGTGCGCAGCACTGTCGAGGAGATCGCAGAAAAAGAAGCGGCTAGTTTCGATGTTGTGACTTGCCTGGAAATGCTTGAGCACGTTCCCGATCCAGCATCCGTTATCCGCGCCTGCTATCGACTGGTCAAACCTGGCGGTCAGGTATTTTTTTCCACGATAAACCGCAACCCAAAAGCGTATTTATTCGCAATTATCGGGGCAGAGTACCTGCTACAGCTTCTGCCTAAAGGCACCCATGATTTTGACAAGTTTATTCGCCCCTCTGAATTGGGAAGATGGACCCGCGACAGCGGCCTGTCCAATCATGAGCTCATCGGATTGACCTATAACCCCCTGACCCGAGTCTACAAATTGTCCGACGACGTTGACGTCAATTATATGATGCACTGTGAACGCCCGGATGACAGCGAATAACATGTTCACTACACAATCCATACGCTGCGTTCTTTTTGACCTGGATGGCACACTGCTCGACACAGCGCCTGATTTCGTACATGTAGTGAACCGGTTACTGAATGAACACAACAAAAACCCCTTACCCGCAGAGATAATCCGCTCAACAGTATCTGATGGTGCCCGTGCACTTATCACCCTGGCATTCGGTATAAACGAAGGTGAGGATGGCTTTGAACAACTAAAAGCTCGCCTGCTCGAGCTTTATGAAAATCACCTGAGCGAACACACTACGGCTTTTGATGGTATCGACACACTTTTACACACGCTGGAATCACGCAATATCAAATGGGGCGTCGTTACTAACAAACCCAGCCGCTACACCATCCCGTTGCTCGAACGCCTTAATTTTTCTGATCGCTGCGCAACCATCGTATGCCCCGACCACGTCACACACACCAAACCACACCCGGAACCCATGCTGCTAGCGTGTAAGCAAGCAGGTAGCGAACCACACAATACGATCTATGTCGGCGACCATGAACGCGACATCCGGGCCGGACATAACGCTGGAATGGCTACGGTTGCTGCACTGTATGGCTATATAGACAAAGAGCACGATTGGAAGAGCTGGCAAGCCACCCACCATGTTCATCATGCTTCAGAGATACTGGACTGGTTTGAGTTATCACAATGGCAATGTCAGCCTATCAACAAAAGTTAAGCTTTAATCACCCTCGTACCTCTACCATCAAATCGATATAATAAACTCACTTACATAACATACGTAGATGAAATACGCTCAACGCGCATTCAAGTTCACACTATTTGTCGCTTAAGGACTCTGTCGATGTTTGACTACCACGCCAAAGAAAACCTCCTGAAAGATAAAGTCATCCTGATCACTGGTGCCGGAGACGGAATCGGTCGAGCTGCGGCTATCAGCTATGCCAAACATGGCGCCACGGTAATTCTGGTAGGGAGAACTGCAAAAAAGCTCGAATCTGTCTATGACGA
>JAUXFT010000050.1 GCA_030622755.1 Aestuariirhabdus sp.
AATATAATTGATGAAAGTGAAAGTGAAAGTGAAAGTGAAAGTGAAAGTGAAAGTGAAAGTGAAAGTGAAAATGAAAATGAAAATGAAAATGAAAGTAGAAGTGGAAGTGGAAAGAAGTAGCGCTTTTTTAAGAGCAAAGTGTTCTCAAAACAGTCTGGACTTGCCCTCTTGTAAACGCTATAACTTTAAGGGCTCACCAAGAGTGTCCAAGAGGGTATAACCACCCTCTAATGGCGTGACATAAGAGGCTGGCCAGTCATGATATTGGTTGGCCTCGTCATTTTCCCCGCATTGTATTTTTTCTTTCCTGCAGTTTTTTTCTTAGTTCCAATCCTTTGACCATCGTGGTTTTCTTCCGATTATCTTATATATAAATCGGTTATGTATTTATTGGTCTCGGAAAAATATGCGAAAGTATTTCCAATAAATTTTGTAAACTGTACAGAATGAATGATCTATACATAGATGAATTGAACCTTCTCTTGCAGCAACGAGTACCCGGGGGAAGAGTCATTCCACAAAATTTGCCGGGATGCGAGGAGATTGCACTGTTGTTGATTGACCCGAAAACAATCCATAGCAACTACAGTGCTGAAGATATTACGACCATTATGCACCGTCCGGCCTATTGGGCTTTGTGTTGGTCTAGTGGTTTGGCGTTGGCCAAATTTATACTTGATCACCGTACCTGGTTACAAGGTAAACGTGTTGTGGATTTTGGCTCGGGATCTGGTGTCGTTGCAATTGCTGCAGCGATGGCGGGGGCAGGGCAGGGCAGGTTGTAGCTTGTGATATTGATCCCCAGGCGCTACAAGCAATTTCTGCTAACGCATCAGTAAACAACGTTACCGTGGAACCGTTGGTTAATCTCGATCTTGCTACCGGAAAATTTGATCTTTTGATAGCCGCAGATGTTCTTTATGCTGCTGAAAATCTACCGTTGTTGGATAGATTTCTTCAATTGTCTGATAGGGTTCTGGTGGCTGATTCCCGCATACGGAACTTTTCTGTGCCACCCTACCTTGCACTGGATCGATTCGAATGCCGCACGTTTCCTGACCTCGATGAGTTTGATGAGTTTCGACAGGTAACGTTTTACTCATCTGGATTTTCTATTGCGGACCTGCCTACAGACTAATAACGTCTTGGTGTCGTCGAATTTAAGTGTCTTGTTTTGTATGTGGCGACAATCAAGGTGGCCACCATCCCCCTACAGCCTGCAACGGGGCTTGTTGTTTATCCAGTCTGACCCAGGCGTTAATGGCTTGTTTGCCTCCATTTTTAATAACAGCTTCGGGAAGTTGAAATTGCCAATGCCACCTCGGGCTTTCTGTTGGTGTCTCGGGGGTTGCAACGCTGCCAAGTGTGCTACTGCCTCGTGAGTTTTGGTGATGCAATACTACGAAGTCATGAATGAGTATCTTTCCCCGGTTTTCACCAGCACCAATATGGGATTGTTGATCAAACCCACTGATTGCCAGCTCCAGCAGAAATGGGCCGTCGCTTACTTTTAATTGGTGGGGAGGTTGGTAAGTTGCCAAGACGTTTCTGCCAGTAACTTGTACGGTTAATACGCCCGCGTTCAGGTTGGAATTCATGTCGCCATTATTTCGGACTGAGGGTGGTAGCGTATTGGATCCCTGCTCGAACCAATCGCGCCACTCCTCACCGTTGACAACAAAGCCTGGAGTGTAGACCGCTCGGGTACCCCCTTCGAGTTGATACTGGCGCTGACGATCGCTGTTTTCCGCGGTTGCAAAACGATCAGGCCAGCCTATCCAGTCCCAATAATCAACGTGAAATGCGACGGGAATAAATGTCTTCCACAGGCCGGGGTGTTTCTTCAGGGAGCTAAGCCAACGATCCGCAGCAGGGCAGCTACTGCAGCCTTCGGACGTGTAGAGTTCCAGTAGGACTGTTTGTGATGGCGTGCTCGTGACTTGCCATCCCCAACTAGAGCCGCAGGTAAAAGCCAAAAGAATTAAAAAGCGATGCATTTTATAGCCGGATGAATACGTTCGAGTGTTGCTGAGGTGATATGGAGACCTGGTTAGCGCAAAATCTCTTTCAATTGCCGTTGCTGTCTTAAGCACTGTGTTAAGTAATGTTGACGTTTGCTACAGTGGATTCGTGATGTCAGCTGGGAAAGCCAATGGATAATCGGAATGAATTTCAGCGTGTTGTCTCCTTTTGGTTCGATAACATATCAAGCCAGCCGGCTTCGGGAAGAGCGTTGTGGTGGGGCAAGAGCGATGAAGTGGATGCTTTCGTCACGGACCAGTTTAGCGAAATATTGAACAGCCTGAACCGTGGTGCTCATCGGGAGTGGTTGGAGTTACCACTGGGGCGACTGGCTTTCATTCTTTGCTTTGATCAGTTTCCACGTCATATCTATCGTGATTGTGCTGCAGCTTTTGATTTTGATGCTAACGCGCGCGAGCTTGTTAAAGAGGGGATGTCCCTGGCGCAGGACACAGCGCTTTCCGTGATGCAGCGGGTGTTTTTTTACATGCCACTAATGCACAGCGAAACCCTGGCTGATCAGCAGCTTTCTGTAGAGTTGTTTCAACGTTTGGCGGAGGAGGCGGTTGGAGAGGAAAAAGTCCAGGTGTTAGCCAGCGTCGAATCCGCTATTCGGCATCACGATATTATTGCCCGATTCGGGCGCTTTCCTCATCGAAATGCAGCGTTGGGGCGTTGCTCATCGCAGCAAGAGAAAATGTTTTTAACTCAACCCGGCTCAAGCTTTTAATCTTGCCTCTAGAAAACCAGGTGTTTTAGTAGCAGGAAGCTCGTCATGCCGACGATGATTGTGAGTAACAGATTCCGGCTAAGCCAGGAAACGCCGATCGCGATTAACGCACCTGATAGATAGGGGTTTTGCAGGGAGGCATCGGTCTCTCCTGAGGGCATCAACACGGCGGGTACAATAATCGCGGTAAGTACCGCAGGTGGTACATACGCCAGGGCATCGGAAACGGTAGCAGGAAAGTTAAAACGCCCCGCTAAGGCAAACAGAATGTAGCGAACAGGAAAGGTAGCGGCAAACATCCCGGTGATTAACAGGATATCGTTCATGGTGCCACCTCATCCGACGCCGGTTCATTACTGTTAGCTGGACAATACCGGGCGCAAAGCAATCCGGCTGCAACACCGGACAGGGCGGCGAGCATGAGTCCCAGCTTATGGGGTAACGGATATCCCAGCCAGGCAACGATTCCAGAAACTACGACGGCAGCCAGCATTGGGTTATTTCGGATGTAGGGAACCACCATGCCAATAAAGGTGACCGACATGGCGAAATCCAGCCCCCAATTCGACATGTCAGGGATCAGTTTTCCAAGGCTTATGCCGATCAATGTACAGAGTTGCCAGTTTCCCCACATGGCTACCACAGAGCCGAGAAAAAACCAGTGACTCGCTGGGGAGTCAGGCCGGTTAAAATAACGGTTAGCTACAACGGCATAACTTTCATCGGTAAGGCCGAAAGCCAGGAGAGCCCTCCAGCGCTGCGAAAGCCGGTTTACGTAGGGTACCAGTGAGGCCGAATACAGAAGGTGACGAAGATTCACGATAAATGTGGTGAGGATGACAATGGCTGGACTGGAACCCACTGCGAGGAGACCGACGGCGATGAATTGAGCTGAACCGGCAAATACAAAAAGAGACATCGCCATTGCTGTCCATGGGGACAAGCCATTAGTGACAGATAATGTGCCAAAGATAATGCCGAACGGGATGGCGCCAACAATTAAAGGGATAGTGTTTCGAGCACCATTCAGGAATTCCTGTCTGATCTCTTCAGCAGATGGCGACAGGTTGTCGGGCAGGTCCTGTTTGCTCAATGATCCTTCCTTGAAGTGCTGTCTTGCAAGTGCTTTTTAGCAAGGCTTCATATTATGAAGATTCACAAATTCGCTTTCATAAATATGAAGCTTATACGTTTAATCTTCGTTGACGTTGCCAGGCATCGAGAGTAAATACGATCAACGCACACCAGATGAGTGCGAATACAACTAACCGTTCGGTACTGAATGGTTCGTCGTAGATAAATATAGCCAGTAAGAAGGTTATCGATGGGCCCAGATACTGAATGAAACCAACCGTAGTAAGTGAAAGTCTGGTCGCAGCCGCATTAAACCATATCAGGGGGAGGGTGGTAACGACTCCGGCCAGAACTAAAAGGCCTGCAATGTCAGACTGCCCTGGGGTAAAGCTCGATGTGCCCGAGACAATGAGGTATCCGAGATAAGCAAGGCAGATGGGTAGCAATAATATCGTTTCGATAGTTAAACCAGGTACCGCAGCAACGGCAATTTTTTTACGGACTAAACCGTAGAATCCAAAACTTGTCGCCAATACGAGGGCAACGATCGGCACGCTACCAAAGGCAATTACCTGATATATCACTGCACTCAACGCTAGAATAACAGCAATTTTTTGTCCCCTGTAGAGCGTCTCTTTTAGAAATAGCATGCCAAGCAACACATTCACCAACGGGTTAATAAAATAGCCAAGACTGGTTTCAAGAATCCTGTTGTTGGCTACGGCCCAGATAAAAGTTAACCAGTTGATAGCAACCAATATTGCGGACAGCATCAGTAATTGCAGTTTTTGCTTATCTTTAATAATTTCCCGGGTCATTGGCCATTGCCTGGAGAAAGTGACCAGGGCTAATAGCAGTACTACTGACCAGAGGATGCGGTGAGCCAGCACTTCGAAGGCGGGTACTGATGCAACGGCCTTAAAATAGACAGGCGCCAATCCCCAGAAAGTAAATGCGGCGATAGCAAAGAGTACACCTGTCGCGGTTTCTGATCGTTGCTGCAAAAAAATTGTCCTTGTGGCGCCCGTGAACTGGCTTGCGCCTGAATTACTGTGTTGAGGAGAGAGGCTAATGGTGAAGAATTAGCTGTAATTATGAGCCTTATTATAGGATTAACCAGTCATACGATACACCATGATTTCTGTTGGCCAGAATGATCTATGATTGTGATTCCTGATCTATCGACTGAAATTTTAATGGAAGCTCATTTTATGGCTCGGTGTTATATGTCTATTGGGTTGCAGTAAATACGTCAGTATCCGGGTGGAAGGCAACCCAGGCAAACCAGAACGCTTGAAAGCTGGGTATTTCACTGTTTTGTGAATCATAAATTCGGCCCGAGCGGGCTTCGAGGTTGAACTCTATACGGATGTTTTGATCCGCAACAGTATCATCAAAATGGTTTTTTCCCGTGTGTTTTTCAAAGAGTGCTAATTCGGCAAAAGGGTAGGCTTTGGTTGCTCCATCAAGTTCAAGGGTGATGACGACTTCCTTATTGTGATAGCGGGGGTCACGGCTACTTACGGGAAAGTAGAGGGAACTGGATTCGTTATAGCCGGCATAGGGCGTGCGCCGATATTCTCGAAAGTGACCGGTTTGTTGCGATAGTACCCGGGTGTTCGGGTGTTCAGCCAGCCATGAATTCCACGTGGTGTGGAGTGCAGGAATGCGCTGCAGCTTTGTCCCTTTCATTGAGCCACTAATCGCGGTTGAGAGAACCTGCGACCAGAGAGACTCGCTCTGGCGGTCGTACAGAAGAACGTCGCTATTGTAGAGCAGGCCTGATACACCAAATTCAAGGTGTTCATTGTTTACCATGGCATCGTAAACAATTCCGGTGCCACACAGAGGACAAAAAGTGACGGCAATATGCTGTCCGCCTAACTCGTCGTTAACGATCTCATGGTAGTTGAGAATCGCTATAGGGTAGGCTTTGGACTTGCCGTTGATACTGACCCCGATCACCCGCGACTCCGAGCTCAGGAAGTCAGCGTCTTTGGGGGTGGTGAAGGGGGGCATGGTGAGGGCCGGAATGCCATCCCTGGGAGGTCCGCCGTGCATGATTTGTGCGGCCGGTATGGATGTGTCGGACAGGTCGAAACCATTAATGTTGGTATAGCCGGCGATTGCTTGCGAGGATGAAAGATAAAAAAGGATAGCTATTAGTCCAAACGTCACGCCGTTGGCTATTCGCTGAAATAACGGCGTCGGTTTGTAATTAGATGATGTGTGTGGACTCTGCATAATGAAATCTCCTTTCGTTCATACATGCGTTCATACATGCGTTCATACAAGCAGACCGGAGGTTTCGTACAATAATTTCGAGAAGGTATATTCGAGACCTGTTTAGTGATCGAGTTTTATCGGGCTCACGCGGGTAATCCGTCCGCTGATATCAGGCAGGTTAGTGTGTGAAGCGTCATTAGCTATGAACTGACGAGCCGCGTGTAGCGAGGAGAATTGCTTTTGATGATAGCGGCAAGCCCGAGTTACATCGTGATATTCCATGTACACAAACAAAGCTTTACTGCCATCGCGAATGTGACCTTGGAACAGTCACAGATAGACAGGGCAGCTATACAGCTGGTGTTCTATATAGCAGGTTTCAGATTCAAGACGGTGAGGTGAAGATTGAGATCTTCGACTTCGCTCGGGAGCGATTAGAGTCTGTTCTGTGTGCATTTTGTTCTCCAGTTACTAGAGAACTGACGCGGGGTATACGGGGTTTTCCTAAGAGGTTGTCACGGCGGGCCACATCTCCGTTAGCGCAATCCGGCTTACCCAGGTTGGAGAGGACGTCAGCCCTACTCTTGATGTTTCAACAAGTAATTACCTCTAATTTACGGGGCTTATGTACTTGCTGACAATAGCCGGTACCTTGTTTGCAGTTATTATTTGAAACCGCATATTCATAGTTTGAGCTCCAATGCGTAGTAGAAACGTGGTCAATTCGGTCACTGGCTTTGAGCAATGTTGCCATAGGCAACCATCAGCGCCTTACAGTAGGGTAATTACACAATGAATTTCTGAATGTATAACACGCATGTCATCACAGACTGTTGACGTGCAAAGAGAGGATGAATATGAGCACCGCTGCCTATATTTTTGATGCCGTTCGCACCCCCCGGGGTAAAGGGAAAAAAGATGGTTCACTGTATACCGTAAAGCCAGTTGATCTGGTTGCTAATCTACTTGGAGAGCTACAAAGCCGTCACGATCTGGATACTTCTCAGGTTGATGATATCGTGCTCGGCTGTGTAACACCGGTTGGCGATCAGGGGGCAGATATTGCCAAAACAGCGGCGCTTGTTGCTGATTGGGATGTGTCAGTCGCTGGCGTACAGCTCAACCGATTTTGTGCGTCGGGCCTCGAAGCCGTCAATTTGGGCGCGATGAAGGTTGCTTCCGGCTGGGAGGACCTGGTGGTTTGTGGTGGAGTGGAATCGATGTCTCGAATTCCCATGGGGTCTGATGGTGGCGCCTGGGTCGCTGATCCTGCGACGAATTTTCACACCAGCTTTGTACCCCAGGGCATAGGTGCTGACCTGATCGCCACGATTGAAGGGTTCAATCGGGAAGATGTAGATCGTTTTGCCATGGAGTCACAGCAAAAAGCGGCGGCGGCTCGTGACTCAGGACGCTTTGATCGTTCGGTAATACCTGTACAGGATCAAAATGGCATAGTGTTGCTGGCACAAGATGAGTTCATTAAACCGCAAAGTACAATGGAAGGGCTGGGTTCCCTTAATCCTTCATTTGAAGCGATGGGGTCCATGGGGTTCGATGAAACTGCGCTAAGGATGTACTCCCATATTGAGCGAATTCATCATGTGCACACACCCGGTAATTCCTCTGGAATCGTTGATGGTGCGACTACTGTATTGATTGGGAGCGAGCACAAGGGTAAGGAGCTGGGGTTAACGCCGCGTGCACGCATTGTTTCAACAGCAGTAACCAGTACCGATCCGACCATTATGTTGACTGGGCCAGCACCCGCAGCTCGCAAAGCGCTGGCTAAAGCAGGCTTGAGTATTTCGGATATTGATCTTTTTGAAGTTAATGAAGCCTTTGCGTCCGTGGTATTGAAATTCATCAAGGAGATGGGGGTTGATCCTTTAAGAGTGAATGTTAATGGCGGATCGATTGCAATGGGGCATCCCTTGGGTGCAACTGGCGCCATTATTGTCGGTACCCTGATTGATGAGCTGGAAGCACGTGGATTGCGCTACGGCCTATGCACCCTGTGTGTAGGTGGCGGGATGGGGATCGCAACAATAATTGAACGGGTGTAAGGGGATAGAATCATGAGTGCCATTAGATTTGAAAAAGACAGCGATAACATTGTTACCCTGGTGTTGGATAGCCCCGGTCAATCTGCGAATACTATGAACGCAGATTTTCGTGAATCACTGACTCAAATAGTGACGCGCATTGAACAGGAAAGTGAAAGTATTAAAGGTATTGTGGTGACCTCTGCGAAAAAAACATTTTTTGCCGGAGGCGATCTGAAAGAGTTGTTAGCGGTTGATGATCCACAGTCGTTTTACACCATGATTAATCTGATAAAGGCGGACTTACGCCGTATTGAAACTCTGGGCAAACCTGTCGTTGCTGCCATAAATGGTTCTGCATTGGGCGGCGGTTGGGAAATCGCATTGGCTTGCCATCACCGTATCTGCCTCGATAATTCTAAAACCAAACTAGGGCTGCCGGAGGTAACCTTAGGGTTGTTGCCTGGCGGTGGCGGGGTAACCCGAATGGTGCGGTTGTTAGGCCTGGAAAAATCATTACCTTATCTTGTTGAAGGCAAACAGGTTGTTCCATCAGTAGCGCTAAAAGCTGGACTAGTGCATGAACTCGCCGCAACTAAGGATGAAATACTGGATAAAGCAAAGGCGTGGATTAATGCAAACCCGCAATCGATGCAGCCCTGGGATAATAAAGGCTACAAAATACCGGGTGGAACTCCATCGTCCCCCCACATTGTTCAAATGTTATCTATTGCACCATCGATGTTGAGGCAGAAAACCAAAGGTTGCTTTCCCGCACCTGAAAAAATCCTATGCGCGGCAGTAGAGGGTGCTCAGGTAGATTTTGACAGTGCCAGTTTGATTGAAAGCCGATATTTTACCGAGCTGGTAACGTCCAGCGTTGCTAAAAATATGATCACTACCTTTTGGTTTCAGTTAAATCATATCAAAGCCGGTGGGTCACGCCCTGAGGGATTTGATGTAGCTAAAACTCATAAGGTCGGTGTTATTGGCGCTGGAATGATGGGGGCTGGCATTGCTTACCAGTCGGCAATCAGTGGTATCGATGTTGTGCTGAAAGATGTGACCCGGATTGCTGCGGATAAGGGCAAGAATTATTCCGAGGGCTTGTTAAAAAAGCGCGTAAGTCGCGGACTTATGTCGCAAGACCAGATGGATAACGTGCTTTCTCGAATTAAAGCGACCGATAATAGTGAAGATTTTGCAGGCTGCGACCTGATTATTGAGGCGGTTTTTGAGGATAGAGACCTTAAAGGCAAGGTGACCGCGGAAGCTGAATTTTTATGCAAAGAGGATGCACTTATCGCCTCAAATACCTCTACTTTGCCCATTAGTGGTTTGGCGAAGGCCGTAAAAGATTCACAAAGGTTCATTGGGTTACACTTTTTCTCACCCGTAGATAAAATGCCTTTGGTTGAAATTATTTGTGGTGCAAATACCAGTGATAAAAGCTTGGCGCGTGCTTTTGATTTCGTTTTGCAAATTGGTAAAACGCCGATTGTTGTAAATGATAGTCGAGGGTTTTTCACATCCAGAGTGTTCGGTACTTTTACTAATGAAGGTATCGCTATGTTAGGAGAGGGGGTTGAACCAGCCTTGATCGAAAAAGAGGCAGTTAAAGCTGGAATGCCGGTAGGACCTTTAGCGGTATCTGATGAAGTAAGCATGAGCTTAATGCAGCATGTTCGCAAACAGACAGAAGCGGACATGAAATCGGAGGGGGTGGAGTATCAGCCACATCCGGCGATTTCCGTAATAGATACCATGGTTGATACATTGAACAGGGTAGGTCGGGCAGCGGGTGGTGGTTTTTATGAATATCCAGCTCAGGGTAAAAAACAGCTATGGAGTGGTTTGAGAGAACAGTTCTTACGTGCAGATCAGCAGATTTCCAAAGATGATGTGAGAGACAGGATGCTTTTCATTCAGGCCATTGAAACGGTTCGCTGCCTGCAAGAAAATGTATTGCGGACAGTTGCTGAGGCAAATATCGGTAGTATCTTTGGCATCGGGTTTGCTGCCTGGAGTGGAGGAGCATTGCAATTCATCAATCAGCATGGGCTTGAAGACTTTATTGAAAGGGCCAGATATCTGGCAGAGCAGTATGGTGAACGCTTTGAGCCACCGGCATTACTGGTAGAAATGTCAGCCAATGGACAAATTTTCGAGTGAGTTGAATGATGTGCGCGGGTGCCTTTCTTTGGCTTTGGCATCCGCATTCATGCAGGCTGTTGAGCCTGCATGGGTTTTTTATCAATAGGGATTTCAGGGTTTTTTTCTGCGTTTTTTTTAGCTGCGCCTTTTTCGGAACTACTACTTGCAGGCTTTTCTTTGTCGTCTATTTCGTCACCTTTACCTTTAGAGTCCAGAGCGTCTGAAGCTTTTTCAGATCCCTTTCTAGCATCCAATATGGTTTGCCATAACGACCAGCGCTTTGCTTTAGGTTTGTTGCTTTCCCCCATGATCCAGTAGCGATATATGCGATCGATGGTGCCGTCAATGGTTCTGAATTCAATCCACTGGCGCATATATAGCTCAAACTCGGTGTCACCGTGAGCGAGTGGGAAAGCCAGAGGCACGACCAGATGTCCGGGAGTTGGTACGACAACAGAAAAGTTCGGGAATATCAGGCTCCATCCCGATGCAGCGGCGGCGCCGAACAACAGAGCATCATACTTCTCCATCTCCTCACCGCCCTGGTAAAACATTCGTGGCGTTGAAATTTCCCACACTTTGGCGTTAGGTAGTAATCGATTGATATCTACGGAATGAACAAAACCATCGGGCACGCCAATGATCAGGTCTTTCATCTCTCTTATATCACTCCATGATCGGAATTTTCTACGGTCTTCATGCCTGACCGTCATTGCCATGATTTCCTTCACGTAGCTGGGTGATAATGTGAATTTTCGTAGGTGGTTGGGCATTGATGCGACGCCGGAAGCGATATCAAGGTATCCATTATCCAGAAGTGGTTTTGCCTGACTGCGGTAGACCCGGACAAATTCAATTTTTACGCCGAGATCTGCTGCGAGTTGGTGGAATAGTTCGATATCAAGACCAACTAAAACCCCTTCATCATTATGAAACGCGTAGGGAAGCCAGTCACGGAAGTAACCGACTCGAAGAAAACCACGCTTTTTTATGCGATCCAAAACATTAACTCGCCGTGCAGGAGGTGGGTCTTGTACTTCACCCCGGGGGACTTTGGTAAGCGTGGTATGTTCCACTTGAGTTAATAAAGGATCACGATGAATAAAAGCGGCGTAGCCATTGTATTCATAATCAATTGCGGCGAAAGTTTTCGATAGAATAGCGATTATTGCGGCCATTATAAGCGCGGTAAGAATCATTGAGCGGACAACAGCCAACCAATTTATTTTCAGGAAGTGTACGGCTCCAGCACCTACGATAAGGGCCATACCGACCGAAAACATCACCGAAACAATGGCATAAAATCGGTTAAAAATTATTTGATCGGTTAACAGATATAGCTTGAACAGGTCTGGTGGAATGTGGAAGTGATCCAATAGCTCTGGGATAGATACGACCATGGGACTGAAAAATGAACTCAGCCCCATAAGAATCATTGTCGGGTAATCTGCGGCGGCCAGTTCCTCGCCACTGAACCAGCCTGCAAAAATAATGAACAGGTAACCCAGCATTTTTCCCGCAGTGGGAAGGGTGTAACTAATAGGCACTACGACATCAACGATGGATACTGAACTTTTGCGAGCTGGAGAACGACTGAGGATTAACTGTTTGGTGTTGTAGGCGATGATGGGTAATACCACAAACAAGCTTCCAGTCGCGAACGCTGTAATGAGGGCATCACGTGAAACAGACAGTACCTCTCGATAGTGAAATGGCGTCATGTCTTTAATCAGGCGAGGGAAAGCCCAGAATGTCAGGAACAACGCCATAACCGTCAACATGATAATGAATATGTAAATTCCCTTGAGTTCATCAACGCTCATGGTGCCCGCCGCCGCAGCCGTTATCGCAAACACTCCGTAGGGCGTGAAGCGTATGACAATACCGGACAGCTCGACGATAACGTCTCTTGCCATTTCGATGCTTTCAAGAATGCGGGCCTTTTTTTCCATTCCGATAATGGCAATGCCCACTGCGATACTAAACAGTACTACGGCCGGTACCGACTGTTGCGCCATGGCGCTGAAAGGGTTTGCAGGAATAAAATAGTCGAGCGCCAGTTTTGCCGTATCGGATTGAACCAGTGCCGGGTTAAAGAAACTCGCCATCAGGCGTTCCGGGAGTGCGAACCGGGTTTGTATTAACAGGATGATGGTTGTTAGCCAGAGGAACAGTAATGCTATTCCACCGTATTTTGCGATGGGAATTACTTCGTGGCTTTTTAGAGAACCGACGCCCAGCATAACGGATGTGAGAATGTAAGGCAGCACGGTCATCTGCAGCAGCATGATGAAAATTTTTCCCACCATGTCCAGGGGTGCCATGAGCTCGCCCCAAAAGAGGCCGAACCCAACACCCAGTATCATTCCCGCCATTACTCTTGCTGCAAGGGTCACTTGATAGATACCTTTCCTTGTATAACGTTCGCAAAGCTGGTGCGTTACCTCTTGGTCGAGGCCTGTGGATTTCTTTTAAGATTGCACCAATATTAGCAGCTCCCTCTAATGCTGCTATTCAGGGGTTTACCCTGCTGAATAGGAAATATTCCACTTTCCTTGTTCCGCTTTCCTGTTGCGAATGTCGCTGGTTTAACCTGACAATTATATCCAGATCCTTTGCGTCATACGTTGATCTATTGCCCAACCACGCAGCCCTGATAGTACTCAATCCAGACATATGGAGTTGAACGTCAAAAGTGTCAAATCCTTTAACACTATGGGATAGCCTAGTTCTTTTTTTTATCCTAACCATTTGAATTATATGATTTTAATAATATAGGCATTACCCTTGCTTGAGCATGGGATGATGAATATCTTGTATTTTCATCGGGGGTGGCGACCTTAGGGTTCTCTGCGCGGCGAAAGGATTCGCTATTGGCTACTCCCTCTTTTTACTCTTCCTTATTGAACGAAGTAGCATTGATCTTTATAGATTTTGCCGGTCTATTCATTCAGGCTGTCTGGTCGTGGTTATTGCATGTTATGTATTTAACAACGTTATCTGATTCTTTTATATAACTCCTCTTCATTAACACTTGAAATGATCTTTCTTGAGCTATTGACCGTTCCTGTTATTTAATGGAACGCAGAAGCAGATTATTTACCGCTGTTCTCTTTGCTTTTTAAATTAAATTTTAAGGGCAGAATTCAGTGAGATATCAACAAATAATCAAAAATTTATAAAGGAGCCAAGCGTGGATTTTAAAGCTTACCTGGAGGCAACCGATGCGATTGATTGTGAGCACCCGGCAATAATCGAGCACAGTGCTAAATCGATACTCGGCCTGACTGATGACGTAGATAAAGCGATAGCCCTGTATTACGCGGTTCGGGATAGTGTTCGTTACGATCCCTATAAAATTGGAATGGATATAGAGAGCTCCAGGGCCAGCGTCACGCTCCATAATGGTTTTGGTTATTGTGTTACCAAGGCTGTTTTGTTGACAGCTTTGGGCAGGGCGGTTGGAATCGCTACTCGGCTTGGTTTTGCGGATGTAAGAAATCATCTGACTTCGGCAAAGTTACGAGCCGTTATGCAGAGTGATGTGTTCGTTTGGCACGGATATGTAGAGTTTTATCTGAATGGGGAATGGGTAAAGGCGACTCCTGCATTTAATCTGAGTTTGTGCCAGAAAGCCGGGATAAAACCATTAGAATTTAATGGTCATGATGACTCGATCTTTCATGAATATGATCAGAGCGGTAAGCGGCATATGGAATACCTTAATGATCATGGGCAGTTTGCTGATCTGCCCCTGGAGATGATATTGAATGATTGTATTCGCAGTTATCCCAACATGATGAGTTATCTCAAACAAAAGTCTTCTATTACCGGGGATTTTGAGAATGAGGCTGAGGCGACAGTTTGAAATGTGTGCTGGCTGTTGACTGAGGGAATGTATTCACTCCCTCTGCAGCACATTTTTTGTAAAAGCTGACTGCTTATGGCGCTCGAGTAACACTAATAATTACGATGTCCTCACGAGGGACATTTTCATAGCCTCCCTCATTTACGGTTGGTGTGCGCGCGATTTTGTCGACAACATCCATACCCTCTACGACTTTGGCAAATACTGCGTATCCCCAGCCACCTTGGCTTCTGTTGCGGAAATCCAGATAGGAATTATCTGCCAGGTTGATAAAGAATTGTGAGGTTGCAGAGTGAGGGTCGCCTGTACGAGCCATCGCTAAGGTTCCACGAGTATTCTTAAGGCCGTTATCGGCTTCATTGTGAACCGAAGATTGTCCACTTTTTCGTTTCATGTTTGGTTTGAATCCACCGCCTTGAACCATAAAGTCAGGAATGACGCGGTGAAAAATCAGGCCGTTATAATATCCATCATCGACATAACTCAGAAAGTTTTTGACGGAGGCTGGAGCTTTATCAGCGAACAGTTCTATGGTGATGCTCCCTTCGCTGGTTTCCATGATAACGGTCGGGTTATCGGCGTTTGCGCCGGTGGATAGCAAGAGGATGATTGAAAAAAACGCAGCGTAAAACCGGTTTAGCATGGTGACGACTCCTGGGTGACAGTGATCGCTACTATATCAAGGAACCGCTAACTCAGGAATGCTGTTCGTTGTTTCTGTAGGCTCCTGGTGTGACACCCGTCCATTTTTTGAAGGCACGATGAAATGTGCTGGGCTCCGAGAAGCCGACACGTGCCGCAATTTCGTTGATGGGGAGTTGATTGCGCTCCAGGTGATAGATTGCGGAATCCCTGCGTAAATTATCTTTAATCTCCTGATAGGAAGTACCTTCATCTTTGAGGCGGCGACGTAGGGTTTGGGTAGTAAGATGTAAGTTACTGGCTATTTGCTCAAAGTCCGGGAAGGGGATGCTGAAATCACGCCCAAGTCGGCTACGGATACAACCTGTAATACTATTGCCATAATCGGGTTTGGCTAACAGGTTGGCAGGAGATGTTTTAAGAAACTGTTTGAGCGTTCGTTCATCCTGAATAAGCGGTAGTTTGAGATAATGCGCTGGAAAAATCAGTCGGGTCTCGTTCTGGTTAAAGTTATGAGGGCAGGAAAACAGACTTCGGTATTCCTGCTGATGCGCCGGCGCTGGATAATTAAGGTCGATGCTGTGCAGGGAAATGCGTCTCCCAATCAGCCAGCTACTGAAGCGTGACCAGATAACCAGAAGTGATTCTATTAAAAAATGATAGGGGTCCTCTTCTGGGGTCGCCGTAAAGGTGAGTATGGCCAGATCGTCTTCAATGCTGAGCTCATACGTCGGTGAATCAGGGAATAGTGAATAAAAACGGCCTCCTCGACGCAGGGCCTGTTCGAGTGTGGTGCAGTTAATAATTGCCAGGCTCATCATTGCAAAGGAGCCTGGTTTGCTTGGGCTTAGGCAGAATCCGCCAAATTCATCATTTAGTACCTTCCAGATTGTCCGGATTAATCTGGCATATTGCTCGGCCGTAATTCGTATCAAGGGTTCACTCAATACTTCCCGAGGTAATTCTGCTGTCGCTAAAATTTTTTCCGGGGAGTAACCCTGGCGTTCAGCTCCGGCCAGTGCGGCCCTGACGAAGTGATGGGGGATGGTATGATTTAACATGGCGCGGTGGGTAGGACCTCAAAATCTGGAGCCCAAGAGTGTCTCTTTTTTATCGAAATATCGCAATTGTTGATCGAGCCAAGATTTTTTAAATGGCCGTGCCAGATGTCAATTGATGATTTGTGGTTGTGAGAGGGTGCTGTTAATCCCCTTGGTTACAAGGGTAAAAGTGATCGTTAAAGGCTTTCTTTAAAGGCTTTCTTTAAAGGCTTTCTTTAAAGGTGGATCCTTAAAGGAGGTTATCTAAGGGCAAAGTACTAAATGGATAAGCGTTTCGAAGAAAAGGTTTCAAGAAAACGAGAGTGCTTTGAAGGCAGTTGGCTATAATATTATCTAATGAGTATCAGAATTTTTGGAGACCACAGGGAATGGGTTTCAGATATAGAATCTATATAGAAAGGGTCTGTTTTATAAGCAAGTCACTCATCTGTCTTTATGCAGGAATAGCAATATTTCAACAGGCAAGTTTCTCTGAAGGTGACAAGTGAGTGTTTATGTTTGCGGTGCGTCATCCGTACAGCGCAAGCTAACTCCTGAACTTCGCCAGCAATTACACTCTACCGCACAACGTTTCCCCCCTGAGTTGCATCGAACCATTAGCCTTCCATTTTGCGTACTCGAAGTGGCATGGGATCCATGGCATTTAACCCCGGTTGCTGAAGCTGCCGAGCGCAAACTGACACTTTTACTTCTCGGTGATTGTTTTCTTCAGAATGCCAGATTGTCGGCGGAGGATATTCTTGGGTATTTTATTAAGAGTGGCATGGATGGTTTACAGAATCTGGAGGGTGAATATCTTGTTATTGTAATTGATACCGACGCAGAGCGGCTATGGATACGGAGCGACCTTTGGGGGTTGCGAAAGCTGTATCTGTTGGAATCGAAGGGGATATTACTCTTTGCCACTGAGCTGGAATGTTTCCGCACTATTGAATGTTATCGACCTAAACTGGATTGCTTTGCTGCGGCCCAATTGTTGATAACCAGTCACTTATGCGATGATCATTCTTTGCTTGAAGGCGTAACATTATTACCAGCTGCGCAGATTTTGACGGCTGATTCGACAGGCGTTGTACAGAGATCTTACTGGGCACCCTCAATTGATCGTACCGCAATGACGCTGGAGCAATCTGTCGGTGTCATGCATGACACTTTGTACCCTTCTATGCAAATGCGACTCGAATCTGAAGGAGACCTTTTGCTGCCGCTTTCCGGTGGATTGGATTCGAGAATTCTGGCGGGTTTATTAACCAAGGCTCAATGCTCAACAGCGTCAGCGTGCAGTTATGGCCACGGGCACAGTTATGACTTGCGGCTCGGGCGCCGTATAGCAAAGCAGCTGAACATTAAGCATCAGTCGCTTATGTTGCCTCCCAGAATTCACCGCCGCTATATCTCCAATTCGTTGAGTCTGGCTGATGGCGAAATATCCATAGAGGCATTTCCCTTGTTTCGTTTGCTGGAAGTCGACAAGCCAGGTCAAACGATGATTAGTGGTTTTCTCGGTGACTGGGTTTCCGCCAAGAAGCTGCTATCGGATGAAGCTAGCCTGGAACAGGGGATGGAGACACTTTGGCAAAAACTTTACGTCCGTCAAGGGTTCGACCAGGCAACGTATGACAAAGTGGTTTGCAATTCTGAATTACGTGCAGGCTATGATGCATTACGCCAAACCGTGCAGGAAACATACAATAATGCGGATGCACCCGATCATCAGGGGAAGGCCCAGTTGCTGGAATTCTGGCACCGCCAGCGTCGATACGTAAGTTATCAGTTAAAAGTGCTGGAATCGCGATTCAAGGTCGTGGCGCCGTTTGCCGACAGCCGATTGATCAGCCAGTGGCTGAATCTTCCCATTTCTGCAAATCAGCAGCAGTTAGCCTATAAGCTGCTGTTGCAACGTATATCGCCACCTTTAGCAGCTATACCTTTAGGGGGTGATTATCGTCAAATTCCGGTTACGACTAATGAGTGTTATAAGGATCTTGATGCCTTTAGTTACCTTAGAGTCCTGGTTGGTAAAAAGGGGATACCCCCCGGGATTCAATGGCGGCTTAACGGCTTGCTGAATCATTTGGGGAAGGGGCTGGCCAGTATCAGTGGTGGCTGGTGCGGTACTCACGGACGGGGAGATCTTGTACATCATGACGAAGATATACGACGAAATGATCCCCAGTGGTTTAAGAGGCGCTTGCTGGATCCGGCAATGACAGAAGGGTATTTTGATCCTTCAGCTTTGCGAACTCTTTTTGCAGAGCATCAGCAGGGACGTAAAAACCACTCGATTCGTATCAATAACATTATCGTTCTCTCTGAATTTCGTAAACACTGGGGAATATGAGGGCCTGAAGGTGTTGAGATGACAATCGGAAATGTTTTTAATTTCTCAATGTCGTTCAGACAGGCTAATCGTTTGAAATAATCATCACTGGCTTTTCAACCAAGCGCTCGCTTGGCATCTTTGTTTGCTGTCAATAACCAAAGCAATATTGGATTCGATGCTGGATTAACCTAAGCGAAGATAGACCTTTGGGAATGCTGATGCATTGATTCAGTAAACT
>JAUXFT010000120.1 GCA_030622755.1 Aestuariirhabdus sp.
CGGCATCTTTTTACCCACTGCCACCGTGCTCACCACCAGCAACGCGAACAGCAAGGTTTGCGAGTCTATTACCTCACCGATGAGTAGCGCGGAAGCGATCAGGGTAATGAAAGGCTGGAGCAACTGAGCCTGGCTCACGCGAGCAACGCCGCCCAAAGCCAACCCTTTGTTCCATAAAAAAAATCCCAATAACTGGCTCACTAATGCCAGGTATAAAAAACTCATCCATACCGGTGTGGGGATCTGTAGTCGCTCGGCAGGCGCTGCAAGCCATGCCGGTATGAAGATAAAGGGTAACGAGATTACCAGCGCCCAACAGATAACCTGCCACCCACCCAGCTCTTTCGATAACTGACCACCCACGGCATAGCCCACCGCCGCACTGACAATCGCACCCAGCAGCGCTAAATCCCCAAGCTGCAAAGTTCCGACACCTTTCAGCAAGGCATAAATAACTACTAAGGAGCTGCCGACTACTCCGGATATCCAAAATCCGATAGAGGGACGTTCATGGGAAATAAGCACCCCCACTATCGCCGTTGCCAGCGGCAACAATCCCAGAACTACGCCACCGTGTGATGCGGGGACCGTTTGCATCGCCCAGGCCGACAACAGGGGAAAGCCAACCACCACACCTGCGGCGATAACCAGCAATCGATTAACCTGTTTTGCATTGGGTACCGATTGCCGAGTCATCAACAATAAAACACCCGCGAACAGCGCTGCCAGCACGGCGCGCCCCAACCCGATAAACACAGGATCAAGATAAGGCACTACATAACGAGTCGCTGGTAAGGTTAAGCCAAAGGCCATCACGCCTAGCATTCCCAACAACATCCCTTTCGATTCGTCAGTCATTACAACAGGGTGCCATAAGAGAGTCAGGGTTTTGGGTAGGCATGCTTCATGATTATCGTCGTCTGGTGTACTGCAATCGTGCAAGCCAGCACTGCATACAGCGCGACTAACAGGGTTTTAAAATTCAGGGGTTCAATTTAGTAACTCAGAAAAAATTATCAGGGCTATTTATGAGACTATTTATCAAGGATATCTATCAGGGCTAGCCTTGTCTGGATATCCAGATAGCCAGTTTGTGGCGCATTGCAGGTTGGGATATTTGATCTTCAGGAATCGGCTGTATCAACTTATCGTGCACTAATAATCGATAGATATACTGCACCTTGACATTGGCGGAGTCGGTCGCCTCAAACTCTACAGCTCCCCTTGCTTCGGCGTATTTGACACCCACAACAATGGCTCGCTTTACCAGCTCCGCCTCATTCTTTATTTTTTTCATCGCGATCCTCAGCGTTAAGCGCATCGTCAAGTGCAAGCCTGCCCTAAACGGCAAATCCGTAAAATAACTTCGTGAAGAATAGCAGAGAAACTACTCACTAATTTAATCATATTTTCATAGCGAAGCTTGCACACAGACTAAGATAGCGAAAAACGAACAGAGATTAATATGCTGGAAAGCGATTCAAGATATTTAATGGTCAGGATATTTTAAGATTGAGGTGCTTTTGTTAAGGAAAAATGAAAAGAAAAGGAAAGGGAGGGATAGAGAAGAACAGGAAAGAAAAGCCAAGCTAAAAAAACAATGGTACTCAGATGAAAAACCGGGCCATGCTAAAATGACCCGGTCAAACGACTACATGCCGTAATGGGCGTCCGACAGTTCGTCGACTTCCACATCAGAGATGCTTGACTGAGCGTTCAACCAACTTTCGACGGTTTTACGATCTTCATCAGTAGTGGAGTTGTAACGCTGGTTAGCGATAACATAACCTTCAAAACCATCTTCGTTACCACCACCACTAACCAACAGATTTCTTGAATCGATCAGTTCTGCCAGACCATCAAACAACACATCAAATTCAGACTCTTCCTGCAGATCAATTTTGCAGGCGAATTCGAAACCCATCACGGCGAATTCTTCAAGGTACAATTTTTTGCGTAGACGCTTACTTCTGTTTTTTCCGTTTTCCATACTCTGCCTCATGACATTGAACGCCGACAGTGCATACACATTTATGCGTAATCGGCTGGTTTAATAACTGGTTTCTGCCGCAGCAGCACCCCGTATTTTCATCGGGTGACCATCACACAATAAATATTCCTGACATTAAATTATGATCTTTAACATCCCGTTACTTTTTCCCGGAAAACGGCAGAGGTCGTCTGGCCTTGCCCGGCTTCTTCGAATTAGCAGGTTTCTTCACCTGTTTACTTTCTGCTTTATCGCTGCGTGCACTCTCATTCGTAGTACGACCACGATGTCTATCTGCCGTTTTTGGTTTAGTCGAACTCTTTGCCCCCTTTGCCCAAAGACTTGCAGCTTGATCCCTAACCGGCGCATTTACGTTCTTGGTAGCGTTTTTATTGGCTCTCTTACTTACTTTATTGCTCTCAGTATTCGCAGTGTTTGCTGAACCGCGCCCGGCAGAGGTATCAAACACCGATGTTTGATTTTTCGCGGGTTGGGCTAACGGCGTGCGACTGCCCGGTTTAACTGGCACATTGCGCTTTTTCTTAAAGGATTTCGCCTTGACCGCCTTGATATGTTTACGCGCATTTTTTCCGGATCGATTTCTGGAATCAGCGACTCCTGGATCAAAATCATCCGGTATCTGCTCTACACCATTATCATAAAAAGGTAACGGCTCTGTGTTCAACCGGCGGTGCAGCAGGGTTTCAATTCCCGCTAACCATTTACGCTCACTACCACTGAGCAGGGACATTGCTCGCCCTTCCTGCCCTGCACGGCCACTTCGTCCGATACGATGGACGTAGTCCTGGGCTACTCTGGGCAAATCGTAATTGATGACCAGGGGCAGCTCGGCAATATCCAGACCCCTTGCTGCGATATCCGTCGCTACCAGCACCTGAATCTCTCCGGATTTAAATGCCGCCAAGGTACGTGTACGCAAAATCTGGCTCTTGTTACTGTGAATCGCTGCCGCTGCTATGCCTTGGGATAGCAGGTAATCCACCAGATCATCCGCACTCTTTTTGGTGCGAATAAACACCAATGCGCGCGGCCAGCGACCCTCCTGGACCAGGTAACGTACGGTATCGGGTTTATCGTCCCACTCAACTGCATAAATAGACTGGTCCACCAGATCAGCCGCACTGTTGGCTCGGCTGATTTCAATGCGTGCCGGGTTCACCGTCATCGCTTCTGCCAGTTCTACTACCGCGGTTGAAAAGGTGGCAGAAAACAACAGATTCTGGCGCTGCGCAGGCAAGCGATCGAGAATATTTTGTACTTCATCGATAAAGCCAAGATCCAGCATACGATCGGCTTCATCCAGCACCAGAGTCTCAAGGGAATCGAGTGTCAAAACCCCTTGATACAACAGATCCAGTAAGCGTCCGGGTGTTGCCACCAGAATATCCACTCCCTGCTGCAGCGCACTCACCTGCGGCTCCATCGGCACACCACCATGCACCACCAGAGATCGCAGCGGCAAACCCCGGCCATAGGCTGAAATACGCTCCTCTACCTGGGCAGCCAGTTCACGAGTCGGTGCCAACACCAGAGCACGAACACCGCCAGTAGCTGAGGCATCAGTAGCCGACAAACGCTGTAAAATTGGCAAGCCAAAGCTGGCTGTTTTACCCGTACCGGTCTGGGCGGCTGCGAACAGATCACGTCCCTGTAACACCAGGGGGATTACTTTTACCTGAACGGGTGAAGGAGAGACATAACCCTGATCACTCAAGGCCTGAATCAGGGGCGCAGAAAGACCCAATGTGGAGAAGGCTGTCATAGGAATTTACTCGGTGGAGCCTGTGTAACAACTACAAAGCAATGTTGGAAGTAACGCTGAAAAACAACGCTGAAATGTAGCGACCATACACGGGTGGGGAGAAAAGTGCGCAAGCATACCCGAAAACTGATCACTGGTCGACCGTGTAGATACCCGTATATAAAGGGGTTGAGCCATTTTAGTGCCTATAGGTAAACTTTTGGAATAACCCCTATAAAGGGTCACTGCTATCGACCTATTAGGATCGACTTATTAAAGGGAAATCTGATTAACCATCTTTTTCACGTTTTCCAGCTATTATGACCTATCAAGAGCGTTAACAGGCTCTCCTGTCATTTTTCGGCGCCATCACGTCTTGTCAGACTTTTACGTATTTATCTCCCTTGAATCTCTTCACTATTTTATATCCTGAGTTTAATCTAGAGAAAAGAATCCAGTACCTTTTATCAAGAGAATCTCATGTCAGATATAGCAACCAAAACCACATCGGCAGATGCCGCTATGCCCATTTATGGTTCATTGGGAATGACCTTCATGGAGTTCCCTATTGTCAGTAATTTCTCTGAGTCTGACGCCGATGTCGTGGTCAGCGGCGTGCCCTTTGATATGGCAACCTCAGGTCGCCCCGGCACACGTTTCGGGCCCCAAGGCATCCGCCAGGCTTCAGTTCAGCTGGTCTGGGAGGGTGCTCGCTGGCCCTGGCAGTTTGCCCTGAATGATCACCTCAAGGTTGCGGACTCCGGTAATGTGCTGTTCAAGCATGGAGAGCCACAAACTCTGGTGGAAAATCTCGAAGCGCACATCAGCAACATTCTGGACGCTGACAAAAGTGCCCTGACCCTTGGTGGTGATCACTTTATTACCCTGCCGGTGCTTCGCGCTTATGCCAAAAAACATGGTCCCGTCGCTCTGGTTCACTTTGATGCTCACACCGACACCTATTCCGGCGGCAGCAAGTACGATCATGGCACTCTGTTCCATCACGCGGTGAATGAAGGCCTGCTCGATACCGAACACTCTATTCAGGTAGGTATCCGCACAACGTATGAGCTTGAGAATCATCCGTTTGAAGTGCTCGATGCCGCCTGGGTCAATGATCACGGACCTGCTGCAACCCTTGAGCGGATCAAGGCACGTGTTGGGGATAAAAAGACCTATATGAGTTTCGATATCGACGGGCTTGATCCAGCCTTCGCACCGGGCACCGGCACTCCAGTGGCAGCAGGACTCACCACTGACTGCGCCCTTAAAATCATTCGGGGAATGCAAGGTGTAAACCTGATCGGTATGGACGTTGTGGAAGTCGCTCCAGCTTATGACCACGCTGAAATTACGTCGCTGGCAGGCGCTACCTTAGCGCTTGAATATCTGTATGTATTGGCGGCCAACCGTGGAATAAAATAATAGTGCACAATAAAGGCGTAAAATAATTACCTCTATTTTTGCGTTTCCGATTCATCCGTATTATGCCATCCGTATCATCTGGCACACTGTCAGCCGATACGGATAATTCAGTTAAGGGAAAACCTGAACAGACAGCCCCATTCAGGCTTCGCTGTTAAACCAGACTCGTCCAAAGTCACTGACATCATAGCCTTGATATTCGAGGGCTTTCTGGCGAAACAACGCCGATTGGCAAAACGTCACAAAGCGTTGCATAGGGGGTTCGAACCAGGCTTTGCGATCAACCAACAAATCAAAGCGCTCCTCCACCAGCGGCATAAAATCGAGCGAATATTGCTGGGCAAGACTCTGCAAACCCAAAGCCGCATCGGCCTTGCCAGCGCCAACCGTCAGCGCAGCATCTGCCTCCGTACGAGCAACATCGCTACAGACATAATCCTTAAGACCGAGCCCTTCCCGAGCAATCAACTGCAACAATAATTTTTGACTGCCCGCGCCCTGCTGTCGACTAACAAGACGCTTTCCTGACAGATCGGCGAAGCTGCTTACTACTTCAGCTTGCCCAGGTTGCAGAATCAAACCTCTCTGGCGGCGAGCAAACTCCACCAGAACTACATCAGTGTTTGCAAAACGCTTTTCGACGGCATGCAGATTCCACTGATCGGAGATATCGTCAAAAAGATGCAGTCCACTGGCAACCCCCTGATACTCGGAAAAGCGATCGAGGCCATCCTGACTGGAGTCAAACAGCATAGCCAACCCGCAATCCGACTCCCGCAGCGCCCATTCCAGCAAAGGATCATGGCTGCCCAAAAATACCGAATTCCGTGCCTGGTGCTGCGTAGTATAACCGGGCGTTGATGTGTGCCCCAATCCCTCGGCTTTACTGGCTATCCACTCTTGAATCCCTTGACGGGGAAACAACAACTTTCCGGTAGCCCTGGTACAGGGAACCTCTCCGGACGCCACCAGATCGTAAACTTTGCGCTCTTTAATACGCAACAGGTCAGCAAGCTCTTTGGTGGTTAAAAACTGTGTTTCGAGAGATACCATTTTCATTCCCTTTGTTGGCTCTCCACCGGCATTACTTGCATTGATCGATATTAATCCTGGCGATCTACTGCAAAAACGGTGTTTCAAATAATTCTACCGTAAACCGGCGTCATTTCATCTCTCAAGTTATCCAGTCATCCACTAGCTACCAGAAATAGATCGCATAGAGAGTGACGTCAGTGTGCGTAACTCCTTTGTACAAATAAATCTTTGCATAAATGAACCTTGGCACAAGCGAATCGACAATAATCAGTCCTTTAGTAATTCCTTAATCATTCCTTAATAAGGCTCAACTATTATCTGCCCCCATATTCTCAACTACTATTTACACCTACGTTAAAAACATTACCGGGAGAATATCAAACAGCCCTGGCACCTTCCTTCTCAACAGCCCTTAGCCCTTGAACATTACCTATTTTCGGCAGTTTACTTTTATTCATGATCTAAACCATTACAGGAAACATTATGTCTGATCTTCCTAGCGCCCATAAAAGCTACAACGCCTGGAGCCCTGTTGTGCGGTGGTTTCACTGGATTAACGTGCTGAGCATTATCAGCTTGATTTTTGTAGGGCTCATGATGCTTTTCAAAAAAGAGCTGGGGATTTCCAGCACTGAAGCCAAGATAGCACTGAAAACCCTGCACGTGATCATCGGCTATATTTTTACGGCCAATCTTTTAGTACGCCTTGTCTTCGGCTTCGTGGGCCCAGCGTCTGCACGCTTCAGCGTATTCATTCCGCAAAAAGGGTTTGTAACGCAGCTAAAAAGCTACCTTGCCTCTCGCAAAGCAGGCAAGACCCAGCAGTTTGTGGGTCATAATCCTTTGGGGAAATTAGCGGTTTCAACTCTATTTCTACTAATGATCATATTGGCAATAAGTGGCCTTATAAGAGCAGGCACTGACATCTATTATCCGCCATTTGGTTCATTGGTTAGTAACTATGTGGCCGAAGAAGGAACCGATCCATCGGCTCTTATTCCCTATAGTAAGGAAAACATAAACAAGGAGAAAATGGACTCACTTAAAACGTTTAAGTCACCCTTTGGAAAAATTCATTTATACAGCGCTTATCTTTTTATGGCACTCATTGTTCTCCATATCTCGGCCGTTGTTCTAGCGGAAATAAAGGAGGGTGGTGGATTAATCTCCTCTATGTTCAGTGGCAAAAAACAATTGTCGGAAAAACCGGTTGATTTTAAATAAACTATTGGGATTCACCATATTAGAAGTCGAAATTCCTTACATTTTGGGCTTCTATCAAGACAGCTAACTTTATAAAATCAAGCTTATGAGGTAAACGCTTTCAGGCTTTTATCTACGGATTAAGGAATCAGGAATACCCTGACAATTAGCTACATCAATACTTACCAGTACAACCGAGAAACAGGGGCTGCCTCTCAGGCTCCAATCACTCCACCATCATTACGAGTAATCACGACCACAGAAGAGCGTGGAACACTGTTACCACCTGCGGGGAAATGTGACGATTTATCATCGACTCCCGGGTGCTGCACACCCACAAACATCGTTTGATAATCCGGGCTAAACGCTATCCCCGTTATTTCGCACCCGACCGGACCGGTAAGAAAACGGCGAACTTCTCCGGTATCGGGATCGCTGCACAACATCTGATTATTTCCCATACCGGCAAACTGCCCTTTATTGCTGGTTTTGCCATCGGTCATAATCCATAACCGCCCATCACGGTCAAACCCCAGGCCATCTGGACTGTTGAACATATTATCTGCATTGATGTTGCTACTTCCGGCGTACAAACTATCTTGATGCACCAACGGATTGCCTGCCAACAGGTAGAGATCCCAGGCAAACGTCGTCGCGGTATGATCGCCGCCATCAGGTTGCCAACGAATAATCTGCCCGTAACGATTTTTTGCTCTAGGATTAGCCCCGCCTACCGGCTGATTTTCCTTTTGTCCCCGATGTTTGTTGTTGGTAAGAGTACAGAACACGGTTTTACCCGATGGATGCACCGCAACCCATTCCGGGCGATCCATGGTAGTCGCACCCACCTGCGTGGCGGCTCGACGGGCAAAGGTAAGTATTTCAGCCTGATCAGCAAAACCATTCTGCGGCGTTAAACCATTTTTCCCGTGACTTAATTCCAGCCACTCGCCTCGACCCTGCAGTTCTCCGGGCTCGGCATCAAAACGTGCAACATAGAGCGACCCCTCCTCTAACAGGTCCAGGTTATTTGTTGAATCATTGGGGTCGAGCGGATCCCGGGATATAAATTTATAGATGTGCTCGCCGCCCTGGTCATCCCCCAGATAGACCACAACGTGTCTGTCATCATTAACAGTCAATGCCGCATTTTCGTGCTTGAAACGACCCAGTGCTGTCCTCTTTTTAGGTACTGCTTCGGGATCGGTCGGATCAATCTCAACTACCCAGCCGAAACGATGAGATTCCTGCGGATGCCTGGAAATATCGAAACGCTCATCGAATAAATACCACTGATAACCGGCATCACGAGTACCGATGCCATAGCGCAGTTGATCCTCAGATAGAGATACTTTTTCAGTGCTGTAAAAATAGACGTTAAAATTTTCTTCACAGGTCAAATAGGTTCCCCAGGGAGTTTGGCCATTGGCGCAATTATTCAGGGTACCGAGCACCTGGCGGCCGCCGGGATCAGCACCAGTCATTAACAGTGGATGCCCGGCTACCGGCCCGGTGATCTCCATTGGGGTATTAGCCGTAATACGGCGACTGTACTGAGAATTTGAATCCACCTGCCAGCGGCCCTGATGGTAAATAATTTCCAATACCGAAACGCCGTGGGCTGCCTGTGCTTTTTTCACATCATCAGCGATCATCATGGCGCCCTGATGATCAAACAAAAATTTGTAGTTGGTGTACTCGTGATTAACCACCAACAAGGCTCGATCTTCTCCCAACGAAAACAAACTCATTCCATCGTTGTTATCACCAAACTGCAACTGCTGCGCACTCGCCGGGGCGGCACCTGAAGGGTCAAATTGCGGAGCCTCCTCAAACAAAGGGTCGCCCCAGGAGAGCAAAATGTTGGCCTGGTAGCCCTTGGGAACCATAACGCGATCAGCGGTGCTGGCGGCAACCGCTTCAAACCCCATCTTTGCGCTCGGGCTATCGCCAGCGGGTGTTAACTGCTGCGCAGCAGTAGCCAATGATGAAAGTGCCGGCGCCGAAGCAAAGAACGCCCCTAGACTCGCAATGCCGCTATTAACAACAAAGCGGCGACGACTTATCGCGCGCTCGACCATACGGCTGAATTCGGGCGTGTTATCTATGAGGCTATCTCGATCATCCGATAACGTCTCCTCACCCTCACCTGAACTCATCCAGAGATCCTCTTTCTATATCGGCTCAGCCATCAACCATCGTTTTGCCATCAGCCATCGTCTTGTCATCAGGATAGCGCACGCGAAAAAATCCAGTTTTTAATCGCCTCCCAATACAACTATTTAGTACAGTATTTATCACGGCATTCAAAATATTGTGATCGATTTTTCGTCACCAATACAGCTATTTGCCCAATTCACGAGTGACAACATTCCCCATACCGCCAATACTCATTACTATAGTATTGGCTATTGAAAGAGCTGATTATAAAAACATCGATTTTACGAATTTCTCTCTGCTATAGATAGCTATTCAGGCCTAAGGTTTTGTCGCTGGTACTTTCATCCCTGGGA
>JAUXFT010000174.1 GCA_030622755.1 Aestuariirhabdus sp.
CCTGGCATTATCGAAAAGATGGAAGCGTTCAACAAACCAATCGTTGCCGCTATTAACGGCATGGCCCTGGGTGGCGGGTTGGAACTGACCCTGGGCGCCCACTACCGTATCGCCGAGGCTCGCGCCAAAGTGGGTCTACCCGAGGTCAACCTGGGCATTCTACCCGGTGGTGGTGGCACCCAGCGCGTTCCGCGTCTGGCCGGTGTGGAACTGGCCCTGCAGATGATGACATCCGGTGTCCCCATTGCGGCGAGCAAGGCCCACAAAGCCGGCTTGATCGATCGACTCTCTGAAGCTGATTTACTGGCCGACGCCCTGGCCTATGCGGCTGAGCTGGCCGAAACCGGCGCCGAACTGCGCAGCTGCCGCACGCTAAGCGTAGACACCAGCAACCTGCCAGAAAACTACTTTGCCGAGTTCCGTAAATCCATCGCCCGCAGAACCCGCGGTTTTTATGCGCCGGAGCGTATCATTCAGTGTGTTGAGGCGGCCATCGAGCTGCCATTAGCCGAAGGCTTAAAACGCGAACAGCAGCTTTTTGCAGACTGTCTGGCCACCCCCCAGGCCCGCGCTCAACAGCATCTGTTCTTCGCAGAGCGTGCTGCCACTAAAGTGCCTGGCGTTGATCCAAAGACCCCGACCCGTAACGTGAAGAAGGTTGCCATTATCGGTTCTGGAACCATGGGCGGCGGCATCGCCATGAACTTTATGAACGCCGGCATTGCCGTCACCATGCTCGACCTTAACAGTGAAGCTCTGGAGCGCGGCATCGGCGTAATTCGTAAAAACTACGAGTTCACCGCCAAGAAAGGCAAGCTCACCGCCGAGCAGGTCGAACAGCGTATGGGACTGCTCAACGGTACCACCCGCTACGATGACCTGAGCAACGTAGATCTGGTCATCGAAGCCGTATTTGAAAAAATGGAAGTGAAGCACGCAGTCTTCAAAGAGTTGGATCGCGTTTGCAAGCCGGGGTGTATTCTGGCCTCTAACACCTCCACCCTGAACATCGACGAAATTGCAGCCGTTACCAGCCGCCCTGAAGACGTTATCGGCTTGCACTTCTTCAGCCCGGCGAACGTCATGCGCCTGCTGGAGATCGTTCGCTGCGAAAAAACCGCCGATGATGTACTGGTCACCTGTATCAAACTGGCACAGGCCATCCGCAAGGTACCTGTTGTGGTCGGTGTCTGCTTTGGCTTTGTTGGTAACCGCATGTTGGAGCCCTACTCCCGCGAAGGTATGCGCTTACTACTGGAAGGTGCTTCACCAGCCCGGATCGACAAGGCACTGACCAACTTCGGCATGGCAATGGGCCTGTGTTCTATGGGCGATCTCGCCGGTCTGGATGTCGGATATCTGGTTCGCCAGAGCCGGCAGGAATTTATCAGCCACGATAAAAGCTACTGCGCTTTAGGCGACAAGCTCGCGCAACTGGATCGCTTCGGCCAAAAAACCGGCCGCGGACTGTACATTTATGAAGGCCGTGAACAGCATGAAGATCCTGAAGTGATCGAACTCGCCGAGCAACTGGCCAGCGAACTGGGCATCGAGCGCCGCGTCATCGAAGACCAGGAGATCATCGAACGCATGCTGTTCATGATGATCAACGAAGGTGCGCTGATTCTGGAAGAGGGCTTTGCCAACCGTTCTAGTGACTGCGATCTTATCTATACCAATGGCTATGGCTTCCCGCTCTGGCGTGGTGGCCCCATGCAGTACGCCGATGAGATTGGCCTGGAGCAGATACTCGGCGCCATTAACAAGCATCGCGAGCAGCTGGGCGAGTACGGCGAGATGTGGTTCAAGCCTGCACCACTGCTGGAGCGTCTGGTAGCCGAAGGCCGTTCCTTTCGGGATGTTAGCGCCTGATAAGGGATTACCACAACGGGGTAGTCACTAAACTTCAGATTTTGATACTTTGGCCCGGTTATTACCGGGCCACTTTTATTAGCAACAGCGTTATAATTAAAACAAGAACCATAACGCGCCGGACCAAACCCTGTTACCCGCTGAAGCGCAGACACTCAGTCAAAGTCCGGCATTTACAACTCTATCTGCTGATAAAACACGAAGAGTCATCAGGGTCATATGATTAACCTCAATCCTCATCCACAGTTCACAGCAACCGCAACCGCAGTAGAAACTCAACAGGTTTCACCTGCTACTATACATTATCCAGGAGAATGCAATGCCTGAATACAAAGCCCCCCTTAGAGATATGCAGTTCGTACTTTATGAGCTGCTGGATGCCAATAACCACTACGCCCGCTGCGGACATGAAGAAGCCACCCGGGAGATGGTGACCGCCATTCTGGATGAAGCCGCTAAATTTACCCAGGAGGTTATTGCCCCACTCAACCAAGTCGGCGATCAGCAGGGTTGCACCTGGCATGACGGAGATGTCACTACCCCTACCGGATTCAAAGAAGCCTATCAGCAATACGTTGAAGGCGGCTGGCCGACGTTAACCCAACCGGAAAAATTTGGCGGTCAGGGCATGCCCGGCTCCCTTCAAATGGCTGTATCAGAAATGACATCGGCCGCAAATCACTCCTTTACCATGTATTCCGGCCTAAGCCACGGCGCTCAAGCTACGTTGCTGGCACATGGCACCGAGCAACAGCAGCAAACCTTTATGCCGAAACTGGTTGAAGGCCGCTGGACCGGAACCATGTGCCTGACCGAATCTCATTGCGGTTCAGACCTTGGACTACTTAAAACACGTGCCAGCCGTAACGATGATGGAAGTTATCGCCTGAACGGCACGAAAATATTTATCTCTGCGGGCGATCACGATCTGTCCGATAACATCGTACATCTTGCCATTGCTCGTGTTGAAGGGGCTCCGGAAGGCACCAGAGGAATATCCCTGTTTATCGTCCCCAAGTTTCGCGTGACAGACGATGGCGCCACCGGAGAACGCAACGGCGTTACCTGTGGATCTATTGAGCACAAGATGGGTATTAATGCTAACGCCACCTGTGTGATCAATTTTGATGATGCCGAAGGCTATCTGATCGGCGAGGAAAACAAAGGCCTGAACTGTATGTTCACCTTTATGAACTCCGCTCGGGTTGCAGTGGCACTTGAAGGCGTGGCGGCGGCTGACGCCTCTTTCCAGGGCGCGGTAAACTATGCCAGGGATCGATTGCAAATGCGCTCCCTGAGCGGCCCCAAGTGCCCCGACAAACCGGCTGATCCTATCATTGTCCACCCGGATGTTCGCCGTATGCTACTCACTCAAAAAGCGTTCTCCGAAGGTGGACGGGCGCTGGCTTACTACTTGAGCCAGCTGGTTGATCTGACCGAATCAGAAAACATCGACGATGAGGAAACAGCAAGAGCACAGCTGTTGTTGGGGCTTCTTACTCCGATTGCCAAAGGCTTTCTCACCGAAGTCGGCTTCGAATCAGCCAACCATGGCATCCAGGTGCTGGGCGGTCATGGTTTTATTGCCGAATGGGGCATGGAACAACTGGCCCGCGATGCCCGTATCTGTTGCCTCTACGAAGGCACCACCGGTATTCAGGCTCTGGATCTACTGGCGCGTAAAATAATGGGCAATCAGGGGAAATCCCTGCAACTGTTTTGTCAGGAGATGCTGGAAACCTGCGCGAGCATCGACAGCCAGAGTGCACTAAATCGCCATGCTTCCGAGCTAACAACATTGATCGCCGAATGGCAGCAACTGAATCAATCTATCGCTCAACGTGCCGCAGGCAATGCCGATGAGATCGGCGCCGCTTCCGTCGATCACCTGATGTATTCCGGCTATCTGGTGCTGGGTTATTTCTGGTTGCGTATGGCGACTGTTGCCGAACAACAACTGGCGCAAGGTGCTACTGAAACCGATTTCTATCAGGCCAAGCTGAAAACCTGCGACTTCTACTTCGACCGTATTTTGCCAAGAACCCGCACACTGGCAGCAACCTGCCAGACAACGGCAGATTCGCTGATGGCGATCGATGAAGCGCAATTCCTGCTGTGATACGCAACAGGTAATTCAGAGCAAGAGCTAATGCGGAACAAGTGCTACAAATCAGTACTTGCTCCGTTATGGGCCGGCTGACGTCATGTATCTGAACAGCAGTGCCACGAATTTTCAGTGCCAAAACAAATTCGCGAATGGTGCATCGCAAGCTCCGCTCCAGATCCGCTACGCCAAGGCTTCATGGCAGAAAATCCAGCCCATAAATTAGCCCTGAGCTGCTTAATAGCAGCAGTGGGCTTTTTATAAACACATAATCAGGGAACGCTCAGGAGATAGTTACCCGTCTCGTTTACCGATATCACCCAAACGTAACAATGGCAACATCACTCGTCGATAACCGGCAGGTGTCAAACGCTGCACCCAATCGAGTATTTTGGCACCCCTGGTGATCACTACTCGACGCTTACCTTTACGCGTAGCTTCCAGAATCTGTCGAGCACATTCGGCAGGTGTCATACCCAACTCGGCGAACGCATCAACTTGCTCCCTGGGTGCATCGGCCGCTGCGGCGATATTGGTGGCGATTACACCGGGATGAACGCAGGTCACTTTCACATTCTGCGGCTCAAGCTCGGTGATCAGCGATTCGGTAAAGCCTCGTACCGCAAACTTGGTAGCGCAATAAACGGCTACTTTTGGCGGTGCAATCAAACCAAAGATGCTGGAGATATTAACCAGATGAGATCCCGGATTATTGAGCAAATGTGGAATAAACTCACGACTGCCGTAAATAACACCCCACAGGTTAATATCGATAACTCGCTGATACTCCTCATAGGACATTTCATCTGCCCAATCGGCACGGTTCGATATACCGGCATTGTTAAACACGGCGTCAACCTTGCCAAACTCTTCAGCGATACGAACCGCATAGGCGATAAAAGCTTCACGATCACCGACGTTTAACAGGTCGGCATCTACCTTGATGCGGTCTTTATTGGCTAGTAGTGAAACGGTTTCCTGCAAACCGGCCTCATTGACATCAGAGATGGCCAGGTTACAGCCCTGCAGCGCCAATTGCAGGGACAGCTCACGACCGATACCGCTACCGGCACCGGTAATCACTGCGACTTTTCCAGTAAAATATCCCATTGTTCTACCCTTTGAATTTTAATAATTTTTTTGCCAGTGCCGGCAGCCAGGCCACTGGTACGACGCGCATCAAGAACTGCTGAAAACGCGCCGTAGCCGGCATTATCCAATACATACCGTCACTATTGGCCGCTTCCCAGATAGCCTGGGCTATCTGTTCCGCCGAGAGCAATTTACTCTTGCCGCTGACATCATGCGACAGCTCACTGTTATCCGTCATAGGCGTCGCTACGTAGGACGGCATAATCACATTCACCATAATGTCATCACGATCCCACTCAATACGCAGCGCCTCGGTAAAACCACGCACAAAAAACTTGGTGGAGGAATAGATGGCATTGTGAGGAACACCATAGATGGATGAAGCCGATCCGACATTCACCAAGTGCGAATCAGGTGTCTGTTTCAGCAGCGGATAGGCTGCACGGGCACAGTTGACCACACCATCAATATTCACGCGCATCATCAAATCAATAAATTCGGGGTCCGCTTCAGCAAACGGCTTGTCTTGAAATAGACCCGCATTATTAATCATGGCATCCAAACGTCCACCCGTTGCTTCAGCAAATTCGGCAAAACCCTTTTCTACTGCCCCGCGATCGGTTACATCCATCTGTCCTACGCAGGTGTTATCACCCAGCTCAGTCGCCAGCTTTTCTACCGATGGCAAGTCCAGGTCGTACAAACCGACAAACCAGCCCTCTTTATGGAATCGGCGTGCAGTTGTGGCGCCAATACCGGATCCGGCACCGGTGATTAATACGGTTTTCATTGACATAAAATTTACTGACCTCTCAAATGATTGCGTATCTTTTTTCGAAAAGGGTTTCGAAAAAAGATACGCAAAGGGCTCCGAAAAATCGTCTACTCCGATCAACCAGAGGAGACAGAAGGAAAAAGGGGCAACGCGAAACGCCACCCCTTTCAGTATTACTTTGACATTAAGAGTGAACCACCCTTAATCGCCAACACATCATTGCATCCATCTTCGATCATGGAAGCACGTGCATCGCGCAACATTTTTTCCACCGAATATTCCAGGGTCAGACCGTTACCACCATGTAACTGCAAGGCATCGCTGGCAACTTCAAAGGCAGTTTGGGTACTGGTAAGTTTGCTGGAGATGGAACCGATCAGTGCTGGCACCTGGGCGGTCATATTGTATTCAGCGTTCCGTCGCGCCAGTGCTCTTGCCGCCTCTACCTTGCGGTACATATGCAGCAATTTAGCACGCACGCCCGGATGCTGGATAATCGGCACGCCGCCCTGCTTACGCTCATGGGTATAGTCCAGCGCTTCTTCGAAGGCCGCTCGAGCCAAGCCTGCGAACATCATACCCATGCCGCCATTAGCCTCAGCCAACTGGCCATAGGCTACCTGTTGATACTGCTCTACCGGAGCGATCAGCCAGTCGGTGGAGATACTGACGTTATCAAAATAGATTTCGCCCTGAGGCAGCGCACGCTGACCCAGTTTATCCAGCGGTTTACCCCGAGTGACACCCTTGGCGTCCAGAGGTACAACCAATGCGACTTTTTCCAGGCCATTACCACGGTCACAAGCGCAGAACAGCGCGCAATACTGAGCAATGGTTCCGTTAGAAACCCAGGCCGATTTCTGGCCGTTGATGACGACTTCATCGCCCTTGATAGTAGCAACACAGTTAGGGCGCGACTGGCTGCTGCCAGGGCTCATGGTAACACCGGAAAAATCCACCATATCGCTGCCGTGATCAGGTTCGGTAATACCCCAACAGCCGATGGCGTCCTCAGGAATATTATCCAGCAAGAACTTGTTGTTCCAATGGTGTGCCAACAACCAGGGAGTTCCTGCAACGGACAGAGAGATAGCCAGACCCGCATCACCCCAGCTCAGTTCTTCGAGTAATACACTCATCAAGCGAGCACCCTGCAGGGGCTCCAGCGAGAATAAGTCGGATCGTAGCCATGTCGTTCTGTGAGCCAAGGA
>JAUXFT010000101.1 GCA_030622755.1 Aestuariirhabdus sp.
GCCTTCGCATCGAAGGCTTCATGATTATGGATCACCTGCACCAGGTGGCTGACATCCTGAAACAGATGGAGCAGTGGTTACTTGAGGGTAAGTTGATCAACAAAAACGAACTGATCACCGGCCTCGAAAATGCGCAAACGGCGTTGCCCAAATTAATGACTGGCGGCAACACCGGCAAACTGGCAATTTATGTGAATTCGTAAGTTATTGCACTCCCCCTGAGTTGGCTGATTTTCTGCTTAGGCATGCTGATCAGGGGGAGGGATTACTTAACGATTGAACTAAGCGGCGATGGGGGATTCATATATTATTGACTGAAACGTGCCATCAAGAACAAGCCCCCGCTAACCCCTGCAATGATGTGTTATGTGAAGTGCTCTTATCCCAGGCTATCCACCAGTGCGATATAGCTTTTCATGGCTTTGTCATTGGAGGTGCCTTTGAGCTTGGCCCAGGCATCAAACTTAGCTCGCCCCTTAAAATCAGTCATCCCGGGTCGCTTTCCTGACACATCACCCTCGCTGCCTTGCTTAAAGAAAGAATACAACTTCAGCAGATCATCATTGCTGGGTTTTTGTGTGATTTTTTTAATATCACCCGCTGCTTTTTCAAAACTTACTGTTAAATCAGACATATTCCCTTCCTCGGTTTGGAGAGTTTCGTTAGTGCCTTGAATCATATCCGGTTTCTTAATCTACAAGAAAACTCAAGTGCTCGTCAGCTTTCTTGGGATCAATTTAAGTATCGCGGTAACTACAATATTTTCCTCGACGTACGCTAGCGATTCTAGTCCACGACTTTCATTTTGCGCGAAGTTGCTGTCTAAACTTATTTAACCCTTAGCTTTTGTTTCTTCCGCTAAGGTTATATATACCCCATAAGTCTTCGTTTGGACCAGCAGACAGGTATATTTCTTTGTGTTGACTACAGATAAACCTGACTCGATCCATGGTCAAATTGTTATAGCTTGCAATTAGTCTTGTTGATAAATGTTTGTTGTTATTTTTATTAGTACGTATTTCATGCTTCATCCAATTAAAGACGTTACGTTTATCTTTACAGTCACTTATCTTGTCGTGGGCAAATTTGAATAGATAAACTGTAATTCCAGCAATAGCACCACCAGACGCACCAATGGCAATGCTATTTAAAAATGAGTATTCATCTGGCATACCTGATCACCTTGTACATATAACGTCTCGCATCAGCGGTCAGCAAACCGCTACGTGCTTTTCTGACCCGACTGCATAGGTTTGTCATGTGATATGTGCACCCTCTCAATAGCAACCGCAATTTGATCTCAGTAGACGCTGAGAACACTGCAGCAGGAACGGCTTTCGGCCAGTTATTTTTGAATACCAGAGAGCGCCATTTTTCCAATCATACGACCTTGCTCAATGATTCTGTGTGCATCCGCTAGCGTTGACGGGGACATGGGTCCTAATGTTTTAGTCATAACATGCCGGATGGTACCATCGCTAATCATCTCGGCAGTTTTCCTTAAAACTTCTCCCTGAATAGACATCTTATCTGTTCTGAAAATAGATCTTGTAAACATTAGCTCGTAATTAATCCGAACACTCTTTTCCATGTACAGATCTAAATCCAGCTTTGCCTTTGTACTGGCTACCAGGCAAATTGCCCCTTCGGGTGCAATCAGCTGACTCATTATTTCCCAGTAGGGAATATTGTTACTACAGTTCAAGATATAGGGGTCTGTTTCACATCCCAGGGATTTCAGTTGACCTTGCAAATCAGAAGAGTGGTTAATGACATGGTGAGCTCCCAGCTCAGAGCACCACTCCAGAGTTTCCGGACGCGACGCAGTAGCAATAATGGTGCAATTCGATAATTGACGCGCAAACTGAATCGCCATGGATCCCAATCCACCAGCTCCTCCAATAATAAGCAGAGCCGGGTTATCGTTGTCATGTCTGGTAATTTCCAGACGATCAAACAAAGATTCCCAAGCGACTAAGGTAGTTAAGGGTAGTGTCGCGGCCTCCTCACAAGAAAGACCTGAGGGCTTCGGTCCAACGATTCGTTCATCAACCAGTTGATACTCAGCGTAGCTACCAGGTCGGGTAATATCACCTGCATACATCACCATATCACCCGGCTTAAAGTTTTGAACGCATTCGCCGACAGAAATCACCTCGCCACAAGCATCCCAACCAAGAACAAGCGGCTCTTCCAGTCGGCCGGATAGCCCCAGTCTTTCTTTCGAATCGACAGGGTTGATTGAAATACCATCAACTCGAACAAGAATATCAAACCCTTGTGGAATTGGAGTTTCCATTTCAATGGTAACAAAACAGTCAGGATCATCTGTGGATAGTGCCTCAAATACGGCGACGGCCTTCATTTATATTCATCCTTTCAAATTTATTGAGATCGACTTTCTATGTCGTTAAGTAGTTGTATAAATTCAAGAGAAAAATTATAGACATCCCCCGGCCATCTTGCCGACACATAGTTTCTGTCTCTCACACAAAAACCTCTTTTTAATTTATTATGGCCATCTCTAAAAATCGGAGAGGACCCTTGTATAAAGTTTTCCTGATCAGATAAAACGGATTTAACTTCATCTTCAACTGTAATATCAGGATAGGTAAGATAATAATCATCCAGCCATAATCGAGTTAAGTTATACGCTAATAACTCTTGCGACTTTAAAAGCGAAGTCGTTTTATAATCATAAATCACTGATCTATTTGATTCTGGAACAATACTTCTAGCCGCCAACACAACCCCATGACAGATTGCCCCTACGGGTTTTTGAGTAGCAAAAAAATCAACAACCAGAGCCTGTAATACTTTTGACTCCAGGTACTCTTTAACTCCCTTGTCATGCCCTCCCGACAACAAAATTGCATCAAAGTGATCTTCTTTGGCGTCATCATATTTTAAAGGCTGACAAAATGATTGACTGGCCTGCATTTCACTACAAGCATCAACGGCATCTTGCCTTGCTTGCAAAATTGATTTCAGAACCCCCAAATCAATCCCTTTTAGCATTCTTGCATCAGGTGATGCCTTTGTACCGTTAGGCGTAGTAAAAACCACTTCAAAACCCCCTTCAGACAACAGTTTCCAGGGAATAGCGACTTCTGTCGGATCAAAGCCATAAGAGGGAAGTGGTATTAATATCTTTTTCATATTTATCTCATCGCTAAGTATTAATGACTGGTAGTTACGCTAGCGGCGCCATAGAAAGGCGAGCAACTTGTTGCAAGTCCAGCGCTGAAAGCGATATTTGTGATGCACAATGGCGACAATGCCATACCCAATACCAGCGATTAAGACAGCAAGCCAAAAATACTGATTTGCAGTAACGTGAGTGATAGGTGAAACAGAGTAATAGAATAGCTCTTTGTGCAGAGGCAAGTTAAAAGTACCTATAGAACCAAAAACGATATTCCATAGCGATCCAAGTAGAAGAACCATTAAATACTTACTACCGGACTTTTTTAGTTCTTTCGATTTTGTTGCTTCCATTACTCTCTCAGCCGATATTCACATAAGGCCGAAATTTACGGCGAGCTTTAGCGAGTCCAGCTGCGTAGTAGCGGTGCAACATTGCCTTGTCATAAGGTGTCATGTTCTGTACTCACGGTATACTTTGCTACGAAAGTTTTAACTGTATCTGAATAATAATCACTTTAGCTGAATCGCATCGTAGATAGTTATTTCTGGTGAATGTGTAACAATCTCCTTAATCTCTTTCACAAACGCAATCGATGTCGGTTCTTTGAAATGCTGAGATAATGAAACCTGATCGCTCCACTTTTCAACAAATACCAAACGCTGAGGATTTTCGAAATCCAGATGTACACCATGAGCAATACACCCTGGTTCATTACGTGACCGGTTGACATGCTGCTGACTGATTTTCAACGCCTCATCAATACGACCGTCTTTGACCATGACACTTCCCAGTACAATAATCATGAATTCACTCCCGATAAGGCCTAACGCCGCTAGCATTGGCTGGAGCACGCAGTGCTACAATCCGATGCCTGGCTTTGTCAGCACTTGATTTATTTGTATATGATGACAATATACAAGAATGATTGATTGGAAACAAATAATCGGCTTTGACCGGGGTTCGGGCAACGAAAGAAAAAGCCAGGAAAAACATGCTGTTAACCGATTTGAGGCTGAGCAAGTGTTTTTTAACCACCCTTTGCTGGTACTGGATGATCAGAAACATAGCCAGCGTGAACCTCGATATCATGCCCTGGGGGCGAGTAATGATGCCAGGTTGTTGCATATAACTTTCACCCTTCGCTCTGATGATACATTGATTCGTGTAATTTCAGCTCGTGACATGCACCGGAAAGAGAGAAACATTTATGAGCAAAATTAAAGCCACACCCAGATTCAAAACCGAAGCCGAAGAGCGCGCATTTTGGGAAAAGAATGATTCAAGCGATTATGTTGACTGGAAACAAGCTCAACCAGTTGCGATGCCTAACTTAAAACCTTCGACTAAAACCATTTCCCTTCGGCTTCCTGAAGGTTTGCTCGACAGTATTAAGATCGAAGCAAATAAGCGCGATATGCCTTATCAGTCACTCATCAAGTCTTGGCTTGCCGATGACGTCAAGCAGAGCCGTAATGCCTGAGTGGTGCTTTAACGCTTAGCTTACTGGCGTAGTAATTTGGCGAGGTTTTTTGCGTGTCTTTGCAAAAAACCTCGCCAAATAACAGAGTCCGGTAGTGCGTATGGTTATATGTTTTACGCCGAAATTAGAGGCTTTACATGAAGCTCTTCACGATGCGCTTCAGCTTGCCAAAGATCATACTGGGTTTGCTGGTTTAGCCAGCTTTCTGATGATGTATTAAATGCAATGGAAAGCCTTACAGCCATTTCAGGGCTAATGCCAGCCTTTCCATTTATTATACTGGACAATGTTTTCCTACTAACACCTAAAGCATCAGCTGCTGCTGTGATACTTAACTGTAGAGGCTCCAGGCAGAGCTCTTTAATAATTTCACCTGGATGTGGTGGGTTGTGCATTAGCATAATTACACCTCAATGATAGTCTTCGTAATTGACAATTTCTGCATGCTCGCCATTAAAACGGAAAGTCACTCTCCAATTACCGCTAACACAAACAGACCATATATCTGACCTATTGCCGGTTAATGGATGCAAGAACAGTCCTGGTAAATTCATATCATTTGGGGAAGTAGAAGCATTAAGGCGACCCAAAATAAGTTTAATCCGTTTTGAATGCTTCACTTGAATACCTGAGGTTTTCCCTGATTTGAAGAACTTCTCAAGACCTTTATGCTTAAAAGATAAAATCATAAAAATATCGCAACCCGATACGACTCAGGTATCAAGTTGATTTTACATATAGCGCCCCGGTTCAGCGGCGGCGAAACGCCGTCCGCTGCAACCGTTTGTTAGCTCGAGTTGCGTCCCCCTACGGTTATCATTTCTCATGCGGGTAAATGATTTTCCAGTCCTGCTTCATGTCAACAACCGTCCAGCCTTTCGCCTGTGCTTCGTCGAGAGCCTTGTCGAGATGACCGATGCTGGATTTGCGGTCGTAGGCCCATTCACGTTCGGCATCGGTGTGATGCACGATCAGGCCAAAGCGTACGCCCGTTCCACTAGTGGCGTATTGCAGCATCTGCAGGTCACCGTCCGAGTTGCCGAAGGCGGCGATCGGACGACGGCCGATATGCAAGTTAATGCCAATGGGTTTGCCGTCCTTGTCGTCATTAAAATTGAGCTCGGGTAGGCGAACCAGTACCGCCTTGCCGTCTCGTATCTCGAATTTCGTCTTGATGCTGCTCCCGACCACCTGTTCTGGGGGGATGCCATAGACCGTTTCAGTCCAGGGGCGCATGAACTCGATGCCGCCACCAGAGACAATAAAAGTCTTGAAGTCATTGGCGCGGAGGTAGGTGAGCAATTCGAGCATCGGCTGGTAAACCATCTCGGTGTAAGGCTTTTTGGTCACTGGGTGCTTCGCAGTGGCGATCCAGTCTTTCACGATCGTTTCAAATTCTTCGGTGGTCATCCCCGCGTGGGTAGCCATGAGAATTCGGCCCACCGATTTCATTCCGCCTGCCATTGCGCCTTTCACATCACCCTTGAGCAGCGAAGCAAAGGGTTCCTCCGTCTTCCACTCAGGATGCTGCGGAGCAAGCTGCTTCACGCGGTTGATCGCAAAGAATAACTGCGAGTACATGGGTTGCTCGGCCCAGAGGGTGCCGTCATTGTCGAAGGTGGAGATGCGCTCAGGGGGTGGTACAAAGTCGGATGACCCATTCTCTGTTACCTTCGCCACGAATTCGATAATGGACTGCTTGGCCTTGCCATCATTCCAGGATGGAAGCGGATCGCCTGTCTGAGCTGTCGCAAGGCTACCAAAGACCAGGACGAAACCCAGTGTGAATACGGTGAGTAGTGTTCGTTTCATTGTCATTGTGCTCCTCTATAGTGAGTAATCAGGGGCCAGCTAACGCCGCCATAAAGGGCGCGCGCTGTTTGCGCGTCCCAGGCCATGCTTTTCAATGGCCGAATTCATGGCCTTGTTAGGCAGTTTACGACGTGCTGCCAGATAGCCAAAACAACCATAGACAACAACCCAATGCCACAAAATAGCTCGCTGAACGGAGCGTAGCAATATTCGCCAAGTAACAACCAGCATGAACTACTCTGGCCGCACAGAAAGTTAGTGCCGCATAGCCCGAGTGTGTCGGATCGGCTCCCACTATGTGCGCGACAAGCACTGAAGGAACGTACATTATCAGAGCTTCCCATGAATTCTGCTGAGCTGCCCAAACTCTTGCGCCAACGCCAGTTAACTTTGCCGTTTGGTCTCTTGGATAATTGTTATCGAAATCTCCCAACTCCCTAAATCTCAGATAGTCGCCCAAGCAAGCGAGCGAAAAAGTGATTAAGATTAGGAAAAGAATTCCCCATAGAGGTATTGTCATAAAACTCTCCAGTTTGTCTGCCTAACGCCGCCATAACCGGCAGCCGAGTGCGAAGCACGCTTTAGGCTGTCCAGCCACGAAGTGGCGATGGTTGATGGCCTTGTTATGTATTGATTTTAAAAACACGCTCAGCATTCTCATATAAAAAAAGATTTTCTTGTTCTTCATTTAAGCCTAATTCTGGCAGTTTTTTCAAACAAGCTTCAGGAGTAATCATAGGAAAATTTGTTCCAAACATTACTTTCTCTTTACCATTGGTTTTTAGGTAATTTACTAGTTCTTGAGGGTACCTGTTAGGTTTGTAAGCAGAAGTATCTATATAAACATTCGGAAATTTTGTAGCACAAGCAATCATCTCAATGTGCCAAGGGTAACCAATATGTCCGCAAACAATTTTTAAATCCGGAAAGTCCAAAGCAATTCTTTCAATATGTGAAGGACGCCCTGATTCTGAACTACGTAAAGGGCCTGTGTGGCCCACTTGTAAACATATTGGAATATCTAATGCCACACACTCGGCTAATAATGGATAGTACAACGCATGTGTGGGTGGCAGTTCCCATAACCATTGCACAACTCTTAGAGCTTTAAAATTATGCTCATTAACATACTTTCGCATAGTGCTAATAGCTTGAACTGGGTTTCGTATATCAACTGATAAAACACCTACAAATAAATCAGGATAACGTTCTACCTGCTCTAAAACTTCTTCATTACTTATTAAATCACCTTCAGGACCATACCATGCTGAAATCAAAGCTTTATCTACATTTGCTTTTTTCATCAGTTCTACCGTTAATTCAACGGGGATATTCTCGATAGAATTTCCTGACCATTTTTTTAAAGAATCAAAAAACGGTTGAGATAAAAAGCGTTTAGTTGGGTGCTGAGCCCATACATCAATAACTTTCACGGGTACTCCTCAGTACATAACAGCTTATTCAAGAGCCTATGGCCTTATATCACTTTGGCTCACTAACTCCTGACACCAAACGACAACCAACGGCTAAAAGTTTTTATTATCAAAATCTTACCAGATTTATCTTGAAACCGTCTTGCGAAATAGAGAGCCATGCCAGTTTTTCAGCTTGGCTCCTATTTCCTGATACTGGTGCAGTAACCTCTATATATCAACAGGTTAGAGTGCCAACTTCCTTGTTCAGGGGAAAGGGTCTCTTGATCCTGGAAATTTGACAGGTTTAAGCTCCTTTACAATATTGTATAAAAATACAGTACCTGGTGAATTCATGGATGATACACGTCGTACATTGCCGCTCAGACCGGTACGGTTTCTTGATCTTCTTCGCCTGGACATACGTCAACAAGGCCTGGCATATCGAACCGAGCAAACCTGTATACACTGGATTAAGAGATTTATTTACTTTCATAACAAACGGCACCCCAAAGATATGGGTGCTCGTGAAGTTGAAGCTTTCTTAAGCCATTTAGCTGTCCACAAACACTGCTCGCTGAACACACAAAGAATTTCTCTTAACGCGCTTGTTTATCTTTATAAGAGGCTTATCGGACTTGATATTGGTGACCCGTCCTTTTCACCTGCCATTGCTCCACGGCGTTTGCCAGTTGTATACAGTCGAACCGAAATATCAGCCATCTTAGGCTAGCTGTCAGCCACTCCGCACCTGATGGTCGAGCTCATGTACGGTAGCGGTTTGCGTAGTGCTGTATTACTCTCTTTACGCATCAAAGACATCGATTTTGACAGCAAGAATATCCTCGTCCGCTCCGGAAATAGGAATAACATCATCGAAGCATGCGCCGCCCATCCCCCTTACACGCTGTCCGAGAGGCTATGCGGATACCGGGACATTGTTACCAAAAGAGTCGACCATGGATGGTCGATTGAGTGCAGTTGAGCAGGATGCGAATGTGCACGACCCACCTTTTAGCAATGTAACTAGCGGAGTCTCGAAGGGAACCGCGCAGCGGCCAAATGATGGGGTGTATTTTGATGAACAGGGGTGTTCGAATGCCGCGAAGTCAGGGATGGCGAGAAGCGGCCTTTATTTCAGTTTCTTTGTCGCACTTTCGTTAAATAAAAAGAAAGAAATGAAGTCGGCCATAAGGGCGAAACCTCTTTAAAAAATGATTCTTTGAATAGGCAATATCATTGAGCTTCAAAATGTATGAGGTTTTTCGTCTGGACGCACCTCGACAGGTGCTTCAAGGAACAGGTAACGTTATCCCCTTCTATCTTTGACGGAAGTAACTTATCGAGGCAGGGACTTTCTTGCATACAAAACGTCTAGTGAACCGGGGCGTATGCCTAGTGAACTAACGGCGATTCAGGATGCATCTACACAGGCATGAAGTGCGGTTCCTTTGCACGATTTTCCATGCCTGCTCAACTCCAGAGGCTTCAGAATAGCGTTGTTTATCCTCTACTCCGGTTTTACAAACGCATGTAATCTTAAATTGCTAATTAATAATATGGAACAATATCCGGTCAATTCCCCAGGACATTCTTCGTATCCTTTTTAGCCAGTTTTGCAGCTTTCTTCTCTTTAGGTGACATTGCCGGTTGTTTTTTGGCATCTCGTTTATTTTTGTGTTCTTTACTCATGATATTCACTCCTGGTAAACAGTGGGGTGTCAGTTCCAACAGGCCCTTCTATACGCTATAAGGCCGACACTATTTGGCTGAAACTGTTTACAATTACTGAAATCGATGAAGAGTATTCCGTCCTGTGATGCAACTATGAGAAGACCGCTATTCAGCAAAAGGTAAGCTGGCGTTGGCGGAGGAGGTTTACCAGATTACCTTAGCATAGATAAAGTCCCGGGAGGGGGTCTTTACAGTTCGTGAAATCACTTTAGCCTCAGATTGGTGTGCTCAAATTTAATCCAGACTCTACTGTTTAAGTTATGCAACAGCTTGCTCAATATGTATTTTATTATGAGATTGATCGATGGTCTTTTGTTTTATTTTTGATGATGAAGTTCGGGGGTTATAGAGTACTTGAATAATTTCTTTCCCTTCGCTTTTTAAATAGGATTCCACAGCGATATTATGGGGATTGTTGCCCCAATCTTCTCCTACAACGAATATATCCACATCCAATTCCTTACAACCCGAAACATATTCAAGTTCATGGTAGGGGCGTACGATATCAACGCAGCGCAAGGCTTGCAGCATTTCCAGTCGTTGATCGAGGGGAATAACAGGTACATTGGGTTTGTAAGAATTCACCACGCGATCGGAGGCAACACCTACAGCCACGACGTTACCTAATGTTGCGCAGTACTCTAATAAAGCAAGATGCCCTACATGTAATAAATCAAATGTGCCAACCGTATATACAATCATTGTGATTTCTAATCTCCTCGATTAATGTAATTTTTGCTGCCGTGTCTTTTCAATCCCGTGATTTTCTATAAAAGTTTCCAACCATAGACAGCTGTCATGCCAAGCGTATAAATCGCAAGAATATAAACATTGAGCGGATTTCCAGAAAGCTTTGGTGTCTTGATCTGTGACACATTCAGGATTGCAAGCCCAACACCACTGACATAAAGAACGACCGAAAAAACTCCATGACTGACAACACTTTCAAATAAAAATATAAAAACCAGAATTATATTATTGTTATCGAGAGCCAGGCCTGTGTATTTCGATCCATCAGAAAGCCCGAATGTGCTGAAGTAACTTAATCGTATCGCACTCGCAGCGAGCATTAAGAAAGCTCCTACCAGAAAAAGTGGATCGAAATTTCCATAACTCAGCAGTAGAACGGCCGGAGTGACTCCATAGCTCACAATGTCTATTAATACGTCTAGCTGACCGCCAAAAGCGCGGTCGTTCCCTGTCCGCCCTTTCATTCTTCGTGCAATAAGCCCATCCGCCCAATCAAAAGCAACGGCCCAGATCATGCCAATCATTGCCGCGTAATAAACCCCAAGAATGCTGAAGTAGATGGATAAAATAGTGCAGGCTAATCCCGCAAGTGAACATAAATTCGGAAGGTCTTTTACGAACGAAAGAATGGTTGGTTGTTGCTCTTGTATTTCTGTGTTGCCGGTAGTCATAGTGATCCAAAGCGTGACATTTAATATCCTTGAATAATATTAAGTAGATAGAGAATTTTTCTGGAATAGCGCCAGAATCAGCCGGCAACAACAGCGCAGCGTAAAGATTTAACTGTTACAGGATAGCGATGGACAATATTGCGTTGCGAGAACTGTGAAACCAGGATTTAGATGGCGTCAATAAACAATGATGCGATTAGTGCTACGCGGGTTTAAAAAACGCAGAAAGAACAACAAGAACGCAGAGCATACCACAGCTACAATTATTAATCGCCGCGTATAAATCATAGGTGCCTAAATGGTTCCGAACGTATTGCTAGTTATATGAGCTGGAAAACACCTCCAATTCCTCTTCTTGCCCTACAAGTAACGACTCAATAATTCGATCAGGCCCGTCAGGGGCGAGACATACTGTATAGGGAAATACGAAGGCCGTGTAGGTCATGGACAGACTAGAGCGAGCAGGATCGTTGTATTGTTGCGTAGTGAAGCCGAAGGCCGGAAAAATAGATCTCGTTTTGATGAACAGGGATGTGCGAATGGCGCGAGGCCAGGAGCGACCTTTGCTTCGGTTTCTTTGCCGCGCTTTCGTTAAATAAAATAAAATCGCCCATAAGGGCGAAACGTCTTTAATAATATATTGAAAGCTGAAACCGTGAATCTATCTATGTCAGGCAACAAACTCAAAGAAGACAAAATAACTGCCAAACCAGCTAGCACCAAACAAACCAAACC
>JAUXFT010000007.1 GCA_030622755.1 Aestuariirhabdus sp.
GCTTGGCCTCCGACTTAGTTGAGACCGCTGGAGCTTGAGGGTGCAGAAGTCATGCTCGTGCCATTCTATGAGTTGCACAGACGGTTTGGGCAGCTCGACAGCAATACACAATACCTCCTCTATTGTGAAAAGGGGGTCATGAGCCAGTTACATGCCATGCATCTCTGCGATGAAGGCTATAACAATGCCAGGGTTTATCGCCCATAGTTGGATTTTGGTGGTGTGTTATAGCCCATACCGTTATTAGCTTGAATTTACCTGTCGATAAGTTGGATGAAACGGTGCAATTGAACCGTGCTCCTGTATAATTCGCGCTCTTTTTTTCCGTTGAGGTCCTGATTGTGATCGAAAAGCTACGTAATATTGCCATAATTGCTCATGTTGACCATGGCAAGACCACGCTGGTGGACAAACTGTTACAGCAGTCCGGCACATTGGAGCGTCGTGATCAGGGCGTTGAGCGGATCATGGACTCAAACGACCAGGAAAAAGAGCGTGGAATCACCATTCTCGCTAAAAATACAGCGATTGAGTGGAATGATTTCCATATCAATATTGTGGACACCCCTGGACACGCCGATTTTGGTGGTGAAGTTGAGCGGGTAATGTCCATGGTCGACTCGGTACTGCTGCTGGTGGATGCCGTAGACGGTCCGATGCCGCAAACCCGTTTCGTCACCCAGAAAGCGTTTGAAAAAGGTTTAAAGCCGATCGTTGTTATCAACAAAGTGGATCGCCCGGGTGCGCGACCTGACTGGGTGTTGGGCGAGGTCTTTGACCTGTTTGATCGCCTTGGTGCGACCGAAGAGCAGCTGGACTTTCCAATCATCTATGCGTCGGCTTTGAACGGTGTTGCTGGTGATGATCCGGAAAATATGGCCGAGAATATGAATCCTCTGCTGGAGATGATCTGTGAAAAGGTCCCGGCTCCTGATGTTGATCTTGATGGTCCGTTGCAGTTGCAAATTTCTGCACTGGATTACAACAGCTATGTCGGTGTAATCGGAGTCGGCCGATTGACTCGCGGTACCGTTAAGCCGGGCTCTCCGGTTGTTGTGGTTGATGCCGAAGGCAATATACGCAAAGCCAAAGTTCTGAAGGTGATGGGCTATATGGGCTTGGAGCGAGTGGATACGGATCACGCTCAGGCCGGCGATATTATTTGCGTAACCGGTATCGATAAATTGAATATTTCGGATACTATTTGTGATCCGGATCACCCTGAAGCGCTACCGGCGCTGATGGTAGATGAGCCAACAGTGAGCATGACCTTTCAGGTCAACGATTCTCCTTTTGCCGGTAAAGATGGCAAATATGTCACCTCACGCAATATCAGTGAGCGCCTCGAACGTGAACTGATTCATAACGTTGCGCTGCGTGTTAAACAGGGTGATTCTGCGGATAAATTCAAGGTGTCCGGTCGTGGTGAACTGCACTTGTCGGTGTTGATTGAAACAATGCGTCGTGAAGGTTTCGAGATGGGGGTGTCCCGTCCAGAAGTAGTGCAGAGAGAAGTTGATGGTGTGATTCAGGAACCATACGAGCATGTTGTCATCGATGTCGAAGAGGCGCATCAAGGTTCTATCATGGAAGAGATGGGGCTGCGTAAGGCTGATATGAAAAACATGGAGCCGGATGGCAAGGGTCGAGTAAAGCTTGAATTTATCGTTCCTGCGCGTGGTTTGATTGGTTTTCGTGGCTTGTTCCTGACCCTGACTTCTGGTTCCGGCATTATGACCAGTATTTTCGACCACTACGGTGAAGTGAAAGCCGGTGAAGTAGCTGCTCGTCAGAATGGTGTGCTGGTGAGTATGCTCAAGGGTAAAACCGCTGCTTATGCACTGTTTAATTTACAGAGTCGCGGTCGTTTGTTTTTGGGCCACGCAATTGATATTTACGAAGGGCAAATCATTGGTTTGCATTCGCGTAGCAATGACCTGGCCGTTAACCCTGTTAAGGGTAAGCAGCTAACTAACGTACGAGCCTCCGGTACTGATGAAGCCCTGACTCTGAGCCCGCCAGTAACCCATACGCTGGAACAGGCGCTTGAGTTTATTGAAGATGATGAGCTGGTGGAAGTGACGCCTAACAGCATTCGCTTGCGTAAAAAGTTGCTGACGGAAAACGAGCGAAAACGCGCTTCGCGTACTAAGGCTTAAGTCGGTCTAAATAGAGCCCTGCAGCTTTCACTGTGGGGCTTTTCAAGGTAATGTAAACGCTGCCTGGTATTCTGCTAAGGAAGCGTAATGTTTACCCTATATCCCTCAATTAAACCTCGCGAACGATACACCCTTACAGTCGATTCCCCACATCAACTTTATGTGGAGGAGAGCGGCAGTCGTGATGGTATTCCTGTGCTTTATGTTCATGGTGGCCCAGGCATGGCGTGCGATAAGCACAGTCGTCGCTTCTTTGATCCCGAAGTGTATCGTATCGTTCTGTTTGATCAGCGTGGCACCGGGCGTTCGACGCCTTATGCCGAGCTGGATGGCAATAATACAGAAGCCATGATTGAGGATATGGAGCGAGTCAGAGAGCTCCTGGGTATAGAGAAATGGGTGTTATTTGGTGGTGCCTGGGGAGCAACGCTTAGTTTGCTGTATGCCCAGCGTTATCCAGACCGGGTGTTAGGAATGATACTGCGCGGCGTATTTCTTTGTCGTCAGCAAGACATTAAATGGTTTTTACAGGAAGGTGCCAGTCGGGTTTTTCCGGACTATTGGCAGCATTTTAGTGATCATATACCTGAGGCTGAGCGGGGCGACCTGTTACAAGCGTATTATAAGAGATTGACAGGTACCGATGATCTGGCCCGTATGGCCGCAGCGAAAGCCTGGTCATTATGGGAAGGCCGCTGCGCATCGCTACGACCTAATCAGAACTTGCTGGATAATTACTCTGATCCTCATCGGGCGCAGTCAATGGCTCGTATGCAGTGTTACTACTTTATCAACCGGGGATTTATTGATGAAAATCAGATCCTCAAAAATATGCAGGTAATCAGTGATACCCCGAGCATTCTGGTGCATGGGCGCTACGATATGATCAGTCCTCTGGACAATGCGTTTGAATTGCAGCGCCAATGGCCAGCCTCTGATCTGCATATCGTCAGGGATGCGGGCCATTCATCGATGGAGCCGAGTATATCGGATGCCCTTATTCGTGCGACGGATGAAATGGCAAAACGCTTGCGACCAGACCTACAGCCAGACGAGGGCTAGTCCGGTGGTAATACATCTGGAGCTTGCTGGTGTTGGACTGGTTTTTTGAAGGCGCTCATTCAGCGAGTCAGTGAGGCGTGCGTTACCGTCGATGGTCAGTGTACGGGTGAAATTGAGGCCGGTTTGTTAGTGTTGCTGGGGGTTGAAAAACAAGATACCCGCCAGATAGCAGACCGACTTCTGCGGCGATTATTGTCTTATCGGGTGTTCAGTGATGATGAAGATAAGATGAATCTTAGTGTCAGTGATATTTGTGGCGGCCTGTTGATAGTCTCGCAGTTCACGTTGGTGGCTGACACTCGTAAAGGCTTAAGGCCCGGTTTTAGTAGTGCTGCACCGCCATTGTTGGGGGAAGAGCTCTATAATTATATGCTGGAACAGGCCGCAACCAGGTACGATAATGTTGCCAGTGGTCAGTTTGGAGCTGATATGAAAGTGAGCCTGGTGAATGATGGACCTGTGACCTTTCTTCTCGAAGTTAATTAATTCTGTGCATAACAGTCGGCGGCTGGGTTGAGTCTTTTAACAATAGATGGGCTTAATACAGACAGAAAACACCCCAAAATAGTTTTCCTGTCTTGAGCTGAGTTATTCTCGTCGGTTTTAATTTCAGGGAACAGTTCTTGTTCTAAAAATCATCGAAAAGTTTGCCGATAATCAGTGGTATCGCGGTTTCAACCCGTTGGATGCGCGGGCCAATATGGAAACTCTCGAAACCTGCCTGTTGCAGCTTTTCAATTTCGTAAGGAATAAACCCGCCTTCCGGGCCAATGACCAGCAAGCTCTCTTCATCAAGCTGGTGAGGGACAGTATGAGAGCTTATGGGATGTGCTAGCAGGCAGCGCTTGTTTTGAGTCATCGCTGGCAAGCGGTCTTCCACAAAAGGCTTAAAGCGTTTTTCCAGTTGAACAACGGGAAGTCTGGTATCGCGAGATTGTTCTAATCCCAGAATGAGCTGTTCGCGAATTCGCGATTGTTCCAGCCAGGCGGATTGCCAGAAACTTTTTTCCACTCGATAACTGTTAAACAGGATGAGCTCTTTAACGCCCAGTGCGCTGATGCTTTGCAAAATTCTTCGCAGCATTTTGGGGCGTGGTAATGCGAGTAGCAAGGTTAACGGTAAAGGGGGAGGAGGCGCTTGGTTAAGGCTTACCTTGAGTGTGGCATGATCCGCATCGACAGAGATCAGTTCGGCTTCTCCCATTGCGCCGTCAATTACACCGATACGGAGTCGATCGCCAAGGTTTGCCCGGTGAACTTCCCGGATATGCTTGAGGCGCCTGCCTCTAAGTATCACCTGCTCCGCTTCGAGTTCACTGGCAGCGATCAGCAACAGGTTCATGGTGTTATCAAGGCTCTTTATTCACGGTCGGAGTGGAGGGCTGAGTAGTGGTTTTGATGGGAGCTTCGACGTCTTGCCAGCTATCTATGACCTCTTTGGCGGCTCGAAAAGCATCAATGGCTGCTGGTGCTCCACAGTACACCAAGCTGCAGCAACACTTCACGAATCTCTTCTACGCTGCAGCCATTACGCAATGCACCCCGTACGTGTCCCTTGAGTTCTTGCGGACACTTCATAGGGGCTGAGCATGGCGATGGTAACCAGGCTTCTGGTCGAACGGGGTAGACCATCGCGGGACCAGGTGCTGCCCCAGGCATGTTCAGTGACCCATTGCTGTAGGGGTTCGTCGAAGCTTTCCATGTTAGCGAAAGCGCGTTCGACAAATTCGTGGCCCATCACTTCACGGTGTATCTTAAGACCGTTTTTGAAATCCAGCGCGCTCATAAACAGCTCTTATGGAGTAATGGGGACAGCATCTGTTATTGCGTAGCCTCTTCACTATCTTCACTATCTTCACTATCTTCACTATCTTCACTATCTTCGTCGTCTGATTTCGGAATCATGCGCCCGAACATGATGCCGATCTCAAACAGCACCCACATCGGAAATGCCAGCAAAGCTTGTGAAATAACGTCAGGCGGAGTTAATAGCATTCCCAATACGAAGCAGCCAACAACAACGTAGGGACGTTTTTCTTTGAGGCTGTCGACGGTTGATGCGCCCGACCAGATTAACAGGACGGTAGCGATTGGAATTTCAAAGGCGATGCCAAAGGCAAAAAACAGTTTAAGCACAAAATCCAGATAGCGATTGATGTCGGTCATTATGGTGACATCGGCAGGCCCGACGCTGGTAAAGAAGCCAAAGACCAGAGGGAATACCACGTAGTACGCAAAAGCGATACCCGCATAAAAAAGCACGACGCTGGAAAACAGCATGGGTATCGCTATACGTTTTTCATGGCGATAGAGGCCGGGTGCGATAAAGCTCCAGATCTGATGCAAGATAAATGGAATGGCTAAAAATATGGACAGAACGATGGTTAGCTTGAAAGGCGTCAGGAAGGGTGAGGCAACTTCCGTTGCAATCATGGTGGAGCCTTCAGGAAGAAATTTCCTGAGTGGCTCAGACACAAACGCATAGATCTCGTTGGCAAAATAGAATAGCCCGAGGAAAATAACCAGCACAACCAGGACGGAGCGCAGAATTCTGTCTCGTAGTTCTACCAGGTGTGATATCAGGGGTTGTGCTGCAGTGCTTTTTGCTTCGTCAGCGTTAGGTTCGCTCATATAGCTTCTTTAATTGATTTCCGATAGCTGGCCGACCTGATCAGAGAGTCAGGTCAGGCATCGTTTTTAGATGAGTCATTTTTGGACGAATTAGAAGCAACGGCTTCTGATGTATCGGCCGAACTATCCGCTTGATAAGATTTGACGTCAACGTCCAGGCTTTCGGCTTGCAGGCTTCGATTGATATCCGCCTGGGTTCGGCTAAGGCCGCTTTGAATGTCGCGGCCTGTATCGCTGAGATCCTTTAGCACAGATTCGTTGTGCAGTTGACGGCGAATATCATCCGCTCCAATCTCTCGCTCAATTTCACTTTTCACCGACGCAAAGCCACGTTTTAAACGACCGATCCATAAAGCTATGGATCGAACGGTTGAAGGCAGGCGTTCAGGCCCCAGCACCAATAATGCCACGATGCTGATGATAACAATTTCTGCAAAGCCGATATCAAACACGTTGTGTTAACTCGCTCAAGACTTTTGATCGCCAACCTTGTCGGCATTTGCACTTTGGTTGGTTTCAGCCTGAGTGCTTTCCAGAGGGCTTTCGCCCTTTTGAGGTTCGTCCAGTTTTTTGGGCTCTTCCTCGGTATTCATCGCTTTCTTAAAGCCTTTGATTGCTCCACCCAGATCGCCTCCCAGGTTGCGTAATTTTTTGGTGCCGAACAGCATAACCACGATGACCAATACGATGAGCAGCTGCCAGATACTAATTCCACCAAATCCCATAATCCTTCTCCTAAAATGTGTAGTGCTAAATATTTATTATGTTACGTGTTTACAAGGGATGCGGCGTGCCGCCACCCAGAATATGAAAGTGGAGATGAAACACCTCCTGACCGCCACCTTTATCGGTGTTGGTCACGGCACGAAATCCGTCATCAAGACCATGCTGGCGAGCAATTTTAGGTATCGTTAGCAGGATTCTTGCCATGAGTGCAGAGTCATCGGCCTTGAGATCGTAGAGATTTACAATATGTTGCCTGGGAATTACTAACAGGTGTACGGGTGCCTTTGGCGAAATGTCACGAAACGCCACGCAATCGTCATCCTGATAGACGATATCGGCAGGAATGTCTCCAGTACTGATTTTGCAAAACAGACAATCGCTCATTATTTTTTACCTGTACGAGACGCTTTTTCGTCAAGACCTGAAAGGTTGAAGCGGCGCTCAAGTTCCTTTAGTACATCATCAGGACCCAGATCAAGGTGTGACAACATGACCAGAGAATGAAACCACAGATCAGCGGTTTCGTATACCAGGTCTTTGGTCTTACCGCTGGATTCGGCATCTTTAGCGGCTAATATAGTCTCAGTGGCCTCTTCGCCAATTTTCTCCAGTATTTTATTGAGTCCCTTGGCGTGCAAGCTTGCCACGTAGGAGCTATCTGCTGGCGCCAGTTTGCGCTGTTCAAGAATAGTGGCGAGAGCTTGTAATACGTCGTTCATGAATCTGTCGGGTCTGTTGGGTGACATCGTCGCGAGATGCTCGATGATTAATAGATATCTTGCGGGTCTTTCAGTACAGGAGCAACTATTTTCCAGCAAGGCTGATCGCTCGAAGTATCAAGTTCACGGTAGAAACAACTTCTCCGGCCAGTATGGCAGGCAATATCACCTGATTGTTCGACTGCGAGAATGATCGCGTCAGCATCACAGTCGAGGCGAATACTCTTAAGCTGCTGGGTATGGCCGGAACTTTCGCCTTTACGCCAGATCGCCTGACGGGAACGAGACCAATATACGGCTCGTTGCTCTGAAATTGTCAGTTGCAGGGATTCGCGGTTCATCCAGGCCATCATGAGTATTTCATTAGTGGCTTGATCCTGTGCGATAGCGGCAACCAGTCCATCATTGTTCCAGCGCACCTCGTCTATCCAGCTATTGCCCATGATAATATCCTTTTGGTTCCCGCCATCTACCTGATCACTATCAAGTAGATGCCGACTAGCGCTAATGCACCGCTTTCCCAATGAGAGCCATTGGCGATAATGTGGGGCAGTTCCGGAACGGCGCTCCATCCGGCAAGCAGTAATGTTGCTACCCCCAGTACTTTTTCACTGCGAAAAGTCGTTCGTGGTGCTGGCTCTGGAGTGGATTTGTGGCTTACGACCTGATTACGCTCTTGTAGCAAATTGAATATTAGCTGCGGTATGTGAGGAGCCTGTTCAACCCATTCGGGTGCTTGCTCACGAAAAGATTCGAATACTCCACGAGGGCCAAGTCGTTGTTCCATCCAGTTTTCCAGGAAGGGGTAAGCCGTATCCCAAAGATCAAGGTCTGGATATAGTTGACGGCCGAGTCCTTCGATATTGAGCAGCGTTTTTTCCAACAGCACAAGTTGTGGTTGCACTTGCATATCGAAACGGCGCGCTGTCTGGAAAAGTTTGAGCAATAACTGGCCAAAGGATATTTCGTTTAATGGTTTAGCAAATATGGGCTCGCAAACGCTGCGAATAGCAGCTTCAAGCTCGTTGACCCGGGTGTCTGCGGGTACCCAGCCGGAATCGATGTGCAGCTGAGCTACGCGATGATAATCCTGTTTAAAGAAGGCCAGCAGATTGCGGGCCAGGTAGCTTTGATCGTCCGGAGTGAGGGATCCGACAATACCAAAATCGAGGGCGATGTAGCGGGGGTTTAGAGGATCGCTGGCATCTACAAAAATATTACCCGGGTGCATGTCGGCATGGAAAAACGCATCTCTGAATACCTGCGTAAAGAATATCTCCACGCCATGTTCTGCAAGCTTCTTCATATCAACACCCAGTGATTTGAGTGTTTCTATCTCCCCGATGGGGACACCGTAAATACGTTCCAGTGTCAGAACTCTCTCGCCACAATAGTCCCAGTGAACTTGTGGTATATAGAGTTGGCTGGAGCCTTCAAAGTTGCGCCGCAATGCTGAGGCATTAGCGGCTTCACGTTGCATGTCGAGTTCATCCATGATGGTGTTCTCGTAATCGGCAACAACTTCCACGGGACGCAAGCGGCGGCCGTCAGCAGATATTTTGCTGGTCAGTTTAGCAATCAGATAGAGCAGCTTTAGATCTTTGCGAATGACCTTCTCAATGTCCGGCCGCACAACTTTAACGACAACTTCTTCACCGCTGTGCAGACGGGCGCTGTGTACCTGGGCAACCGAGGCAGAGGCCAGAACATCGGTGCTGAATTCGGCAAACAGCTTGTCTACCGGAGCCCCTAGATCCTGCTCAATAATATTGCGGGCGACTTCACCGCAAAAAGGCGGAACATTATCCTGGAGTTTGATAAGTTCATCGGCGATATCGTCAGGTAACAGGTCTCGGCGAGTGGAGAGTAGTTGGCCGAATTTAATATAGATAGGACCCAGTTCTTCCAGCGCCAAGCGTAATCGCTCACCACGGCTCAGGTTGCTTTTTTTAAAGCGCCAGGGAGAAAGTGCACGTGCGAGACGTAGATACCATGGTAGTGAGACACCTTGCAGCAAATCGTCAATGCGGTAGCTACCAATTATCAGGAAAATGCGAATCAGGCGGCGCAGTTGTTGCACGGCTAGTCCTTGTGTTGATCGGATTGAGGATTGTTGATGATGCGTTGTTGCAGCTTCTGGACGCGAGCTTCAAGTCGATCCAGATCGAGAGTGGTTTGCTGCAGGTCATTAGCAAAAGAGGCTATTTCATTGCTGGAGGGCAGTAAGTGCAACTCCTCTTGCAGGTACTCACTAATGTTTTGTTGCAATACGTCGCTACTGTTATGTAACCAGCTACCCAGATCGAGCAAACCCTGATGGAGTTTATGGGCAACGACATCACCAAAAACATTGGCAAGTAACGCTTCACGATCAAACTGATATAAGCGAGCAATCTGCTGGAGCTCGATAATCATGCCGATATTACCCTCGATGCGAATTCCATCGCTATGCAATGCGCGAGTAACATCCTGGTCGATGATGAGTTGCACGATAGCGTTAGAGCTGGCACTGAGTGATGATTGTTGCTCTCCCTCGTAATGGTTGAGCAAGCGGATTCCGTTATCGTTAATCAGTAAAAAAAATTCCAGCTTGAGGTCTGTGAGCTCTACACGGAGTACTTTGCCGTGTAACTGCAGCAGTCTTTTGTACACGACAGGGTCACGTTCAAGGAAGCTGTTGAGTGCGGATTCTGCAGCACTCAACATTGCCATAACGATAGTTGGATCGGTCATCGGAGAACTCTTGTTACTCAGGGTTTGATTCCACGATGCAGGGCAACGATGCCCCCGGTCATATTGTGGAAGCTGGTACGAACAAAACCAGCATCTTTCAACATCGCCTCCAGAGTCTCCTGATCGGGATGCATTCGGATTGATTCTGCCAGATAGCGGTAACTGTCAGCATCACCGGTAACCAGTTTGCCAATAATCGGCAGTACATTAAATGAGTAGGTATCGTAAATCTTGCTGAGCAGTGGGTTGGACGTCTTGGAAAATTCAAGAATCAGCAAACGTCCACCAGGTTTTAATACTCTCAGCATGGAGCGTAGAGCGGCGTCCTTGTCCGTCACGTTGCGCAACCCGAAGGCGATGGTGACGACATCAAAGCTATTGTCAGGAAAGGGCAGGCATTCGGCATTGGCCTGAACGTACTCGACATTGCCAGCAATGCCTCGGTCAGTTAATCGATCACGGCCGACTCTTAACATGGAGTTATTAATATCAGCGAGAACGACTTTGCCTTTCTCTCCTACGAGTTTGGAGAATTTGGCCGTTAAGTCGCCGGTGCCCCCGGCAATATCAAGAACCACATTGCCGGAACGCACGCCGCTGACTTCTATGGTAAAACGCTTCCATAGACGGTGAACTCCTCCGGAGAGGAAGTCGTTCATGATGTCGTATTTTTGCGCTACCGAGTCAAATACATCCGCGACGTGCTTTTCCTTCTCCTCGGTGGGGACAGTTTTGTAGCCAAAGTGTGTTGTGGGTTTGTTGCTTTCAGGCATGGCGGTAGTCCAATTCCATCGAATGGGTCAAACCGAACATTCTAGCGCCGCAGCCGCTGATTGTCTTGTTTAGCTATAAGCGTTAGCCCATTATTTTGACGATGCTCAGGTCTGGATCACGATTCTCTCCGCTATCTTGTAATCGTTGCAGGTAGGTGTCCCAGTTTTGTTGCTGGTTCTCACCCAGTTCACGCAGATAATTCCAGTCGTAGAGTCCGGAGTCGTGGCCGTCATCAAACACCAGCTTAAGGGCATAATTGCCAACCGGCTGAATCTCTGTAATAGAAACCTTTAACTTGCCGGTCTGTAAAACTTCCTGCCCGGCGCCATGCCCACGAACTTCAGCGGATGGCGAGTGCACTCTAAGGTACTCGCAGCTCAGTTCGTAGTGGCTGCCGTCAGCATAGTGAAGTTCAAGAATGCGGGATTGTTTGCGCAGTTTAATATCAATCGGCGTGTTGGCAGGGTTTGTCATTATTAGCGGTGCTCAAAAGATGCAGGTTGAGGGTGGTTGGCGAGCGGCCACCCTGGTTACCCTGACAATACTAGAGGATATAGCGACTTAGATCTTCATCTTGCGCAAGTTCCCCGAGGTATTGATTAACATAGGCGGCATCAACCTTAACAGGTTCACCGTTGCTACCGATATCCGAGGCGCTGTAGGATATTTCCTCTAGCAATCGTTCCATCACGGTGTGCAAGCGTCGTGCACCTATGTTTTCAGTGCTTTCGTTGACCTGCCAGGCTACTTCGGCAATCCGGGTGATACCCTCTGGCGTAAAGCTGAGGTTCAGCTGTTCGGTTTCCAACAGCGCCTGGTACTGTTCTGTGAGGGAAAAGTCCGGTTCGGTGAGAATGCGCTCAAAGTCTTTGGTAGATAATGCATTAAGCTCAACACGGATGGGTAAGCGACCCTGTAGTTCCGGGATCAAGTCTGAAGGTTTGGCCAGATGGAATGCCCCCGAGGCGATAAACAGGATGTGATCCGTTTTGATTATGCCGAATTTGGTATTCACTGTGCACCCTTCAATCAAGGGTAGCAGATCACGCTGTACGCCTTCTCTGGAAACATCGGCGCTGGCACCAGTGCTGCGTTTCGCGACCTTATCGATTTCGTCGAGAAACACAATGCCATTCTGCTCTACAGCGTCGATAGCCCGGCTTTTGAGCTCCTCTTCATTCACCAGTTTTGCGGCCTCTTCATCCTGTACTTGCTTAAGGGCGTCTTTGACTTTCAGTTTGCGTGTTTTCTGGCGGCTGCTGTTCATGTTGGAAAACATATTCTGTAGCTGACTGGTCATCTCTTCCATGCCGGGAGGAGCCATGATTTCAACCCCGGTGGGAGACTCTCGTACTTCGATCTCAATCTCTTTGTCATCAAGCTGGCCTTCGCGTAGCTTTTTACGAAACAGCTGGCGTGTGGATGAATCGCTGGGCTTGGAGTCTTCTTCAAAGTTACGGGCGGGCGGCAGTAAAGCATCCAGGATTCGTTCTTCGGCTGCGTCCAGAGCTCTATGTTGGACTTTGTGCATCTCTTGTTCGCGCATCATTTTGATGGCGGCATCAACCAGGTCGCGAATGATGGATTCGACATCGCGGCCTACGTAACCGACTTCAGTGAATTTGGTGGCTTCGATCTTGATAAACGGAGCTTTGGCCAGCTTGGCGAGGCGTCGTGCGATCTCGGTTTTGCCGACGCCCGTGGGGCCAATCATCAGGATGTTCTTCGGGGTGATTTCCTGACGCAGCTCTTCGCTAAGCTGCATCCTTCGCCAGCGATTACGCAGTGCGATGGCGACAGAGCGTTTGGCCTCAGCCTGGCCGATGATATGTTTGTCCAGTTCGTGGACAATCTCTCGAGGAGTCATATTTGACATGATGAATTCCGGAATGAACGTTTATTCGCTATCGAGTTCTTCGATGGTGCGATTATGGTTGGTGTAGATGCAGATGTCGCCAGCAATACCGAGGCCTTTTTCTACGATGTCCCGGGCGCTAAGCTCGGTGTTATCGAGCAGGGCGCGAGCAGCCGATTGGGCAAATGGGCCACCGGAGCCAATGGCGATCAGGCTATCTTCTGGTTCTATAACATCACCATTGCCGGTGATGATCAGCGATGCTTTCTCGTCGGCGACGGCTAATAGAGCTTCAAGTTTGCGTAACGCCTGGTCTGTGCGCCACTCTTTGGCGAGCTCTACGGCCGCGCGCACCAGCTGGCCCTGATGTTTTTCCAGTTGCGCTTCGAAACGCTCGAATAGAGTGAACGCATCCGCCGTGCCACCGGCAAAGCCTGCGATTACCTTGTTGTTGTACAGGCGTCGTACTTTGCGTGCGTTGCCTTTCATGATGGTGTTGCCGAGGGAAACCTGGCCATCTCCACCAATCACTACTTTTCCGTTACGGCGAACCGAAAGAATTGTGGTTCCTCGATACTGTTCCAAAACGCAATCCTCTGTCTATTGATGATCTTGTGTGATCATGGATAGGCGCTCCTGAAACTGCGCCCTGGGGAATTAGAATATCCCCTAGATATGGGGCATAAGTCATAAACTTCAAGCGGGGGATTGAGGCAATTTATTCCGGCCATATAGCCGGTGAGTATATGTAGGGCGGTTAGGCTACTTTAGCTTTAGGGGCAGTGGATTGATGTTCAGTTTGGAAAGGGTTTTACGCGCCTGCTCCAATCGGGTGGTGTTGTTGAAAGGACCTACCTGAACCCGGTGCCAGGTTTCACTGCCGCGAATGGTGACTTTTTGGATTTTGACATCGAGACCTTCCAGCGTCAGCTGGGCGCGCAGCCTGTCAGCATCGGATGCGCTTCGAAATGATCCTGCTTGGAGCAGATAGACATTGGTCTTGGTAGGTGGTTTTTTAGTGGTTTCGGTGCTTCTCGTGGAAATTGTGTTATTCGATGAGCCTGGGATCAGGATTTCGCTTTCCGGAAGCAGAGTATAAAAGTCAAAAACAGCTTTGTGTTCTTCCGTGGATTCGGCTGGAGCCTGAGTTGTTTCTTGTAACTCGCTGACATCTACTGCATTCGGTGCGAGCTTCATCAGAAAAGCGATAAATAATCCGGTAACGATACCGGTAAACATCCATACCCAGGCTGGCACGTTGGAAGTATTTTTTTTAGACGCCCGGTAGGCTGCTTTGCGGCTTGCGCCGGTTTGGTTTTTGCTTTGTCGACTCATGAATTTGCAGGTACAATCCGAATGGTAATTTGCTGGGGGAGCATTATCGCCATCTTTCCCCGAACAACACAAGTTGACCTTGATTTTATAGGGATTTATACGGTTGTTATGGCGTCGGCTTTTAGTTAGTATCCGAGCCTATGGAAGCCCCAATCTCCCCGTATGCATTGCCTGATATAACAGCGTTGAGCACGATGTTTGAATGCTTCGGTGTGTTATCGCGACGACGAGCTAATCCTGCCCACTAAACAGGCGGCACGGTCGGCATAGTCTTTTCAAAACCCGATCAGTTTAACTGCTCGGGTTTTTTTGTATTTCAGATATCACTGTTCAAAAAGGAAGTCACATGAATATTCGTCAATTTCTCGATGCCAGGGTAGCGGCTGCATTGGTCGAAGCCGGCGCTCCACAGGGGAGCTCAGGCATGGTGCGCCCGAGTGCGCGAGCTAATTTTGGTGACTATCAGGCTAACGGAATTATGCCGGTTGCCAAGCGCCAGGGCATTAACCCTCGAGAATTGGCAGCCAGGGTAGTAGACGGCTTGCAGGTTGAGTTGGCGGGTGTCGTTGACAAGCTGGAGGTTGCTGGGCCGGGCTTTATTAATATTTTCCTCAAGCCGGAGTGGCTTGCCAGTCAGCTCGAGCAAGCTTATACCAGCGAACGATCCGGGGTAGATTCTGCGCCTGAAACGCAGACGATCGTCGTAGACTTGTCGGCTCCTAATGTTGCCAAGGAGATGCATGTTGGTCACCTGCGCTCTACTGTTATTGGTGATGCGGTTTCTCGTACGCTTGAATTTTTGGGGCATAAGGTGATTCGTGCTAATCACCTGGGTGATTGGGGGACTCAATTCGGGATGTTGATTGCGCATCTTGAAGAGGTCCAAAAAGATAATCCGGATGTCATGGAGTCGGAGCTTTCCGATCTCGAGCAGTTCTATCGTGAATCAAAACAACACTATGACAATGACCCTGAGTTCGCCAAGCGGGCCCGTAATTACGTGGTTAAACTGCAGGGGGGTGATACCTGGTGCCTGGAGATGTGGAAGACGCTGGTGGATGTGACGATGGTGCAAAACCAGCGTACCTATGAGCGCTTGAACGTCGCCATTACACCCGAAGACACCATGGGTGAAAGTATGTATAACCCCATGCTGCCTGGCATTATTGAGGAGCTTAAAGCCAAAGGGCTGGCCGTCGAAGATGATGGGGCGATGGTAGTGTTTCTTGAAGAATTCAAGAATAAAGAGGGTGAACCAATGGGAGTTATCGTGCAGAAGCGCGACGGTGCTTTCCTTTATACGACGACTGATATTGCCTGTGCCAAATACCGTTACGAAACGCTGGGTGCTGATCGGGTTTTATACTATATCGATGCTCGTCAGACGCAGCACCTTCAGCAAGCATGGACCGTCGTACGGAAAGCCGGCTTTGTTCCCAATAATGTGCCACTGGAGCATCATGCCTTTGGTGTCATGCTGGGTAAGGATGGCAAGCCCTTTAAGACGCGTAGTGGTGGTACGGTGAAGCTGTCGGACTTACTTGATGAGGCAGGCAATCGTGCCAGCGCGTTGATAGCCAGTAAAAACCCTCAAATGGATGCTGAGCAACAAGCCGAGGTCTCTAATGCGGTGGCTATTGGTGCTGTTAAATATTCAGATTTATCGAAAAACCGCACGACTGATTATGTGTTTGATTGGGACAACATGCTTTCGTTTGAGGGCAATACTGCGCCTTATCTGCAGTATGCCTACACGCGGATACGCTCCATCTTTCGTAAAGCCGGTGTTGCTGAGGGAGAGTTGTCTGGCAATCTGGTTATTGTTGACCCGGCAGAGCGTGTACTGGCTGCAAAACTGGTGCAGTTTAATGAGGTGGTCGACAATGTTGCTCGTGAAGGTACACCGCACCTGCTATGTGCCTATCTGTATGAGTTGTCAGGAGCCTTTATGAGCTTCTATGAAGCTTGCCCGGTTAATAAGGATGGCGTTGATAAGGCTGTTCGTGCCAGCCGCTTAAAGCTCTGCGCGTTGGTAGCGCGTGAACTCAAGCTTGGGCTTGGTTTGCTCGGAATCGATGTGGTCGAGCAGATGTAGTGAATATTCGAGGCAGGCGAAGCCGGATCTGACGTCTGCCTCGATAGAAATTTGTATTAAAGAAAAGTGTATGATGAATTCTCGGAACACTGTATTTGCAATGTTCCAAAAAAGATATTTCGTCGTTTAAGTCCCGCAGCGTTCATGTTGATAATTGATGCTTGGCAAGTGTCCGGGTTTATCTGCATGTGCGAGTAGATAATAGGCAGCAAGCATTTTCGGGATGCTTGGGAAGGTCGGTTAGGACTAAATACCCTTATTACGGTCTGGGATTACTGTGGTAACCGCAACGTTGTTATGCAGAAACACTGAAGTGTTACATCATCTCCTGGGGATCAACGTCTACGGACCAGCGTAGTTTTCGGCTCATCGGATTGTTCTCCATTGCTGGAACCAGAATATTTAATAGCTGGTGCAGGGCGCGGCGTGACTTGCTGCGTAATAGTAGCTGGTTGCGATACCGCCCCTGTCGGCGCTCCATCGGAGCAGCAATTGGGCCAAGTATTCGAATATCGCCTGAGATGCTGTGGCTGTTTGATGGATCTTCGGCAATTTGTCGTACCTCACTCAAAAATTGCTGTCCTTGCTGAAGCGTCGAAGACTCGCAGCGAAGGAGTACCAGGTGAGTGTAGGGGGGAAGCTGCAAGTCCTTTCGCTCATTAAGCAGTGTGTTGGCGAAAGCCTCATATCCATCATGGATTAATTGCTGTAAGGCGGGATGTTCGGGTTCGTGGCTCTGAATGCAAACTACGCCCGCTCGCTCGGCGCGCCCTGCGCGTCCAGACACCTGCACTATTAGCTGTCCCGTGCGTTCCAGTCCGCGGAAATCCGTACTGAACAATCCGCTATCAATATCCAGCATGGCGACCAAAGTGACAGCAGGGAAGTGGTGCCCCTTGGCTAGCATTTGGGTGCCGAGAAGAATGCAGGACGATCCCTGATGAACCTGTTTCAGTATCTTTGCCATGGCATCCTTGCGTCGGGTGCTATCACGATCGATACGTAATAACGGGGTGCCTGGAAACAGTTCAGAAATTTCCTCCTCGCTGCGTTCAGTGCCTCGCCCAACTGGATGAAGTTCGATGCTTTGGCATGTGGGGCAGCTGTGTGGAATAGCTGCCTGACTATCGCAATGGTGGCAATGAAGATGTGGTGGAGATCGGTGCAAAGTCATGCGGGAATCACAAAGATTACAGTCGGCTACCCAGCCGCACTGATGACATAGCAGGGTAGGAGCATAGCCTCGACGATTCAGAAAAAGCAGTACCTGGTTGCCATTGTTGAGGTGTTGATGCACCTCTTGTAGAAGTTGTGGGCTCATACCTGCCGTTAACGACTGGTTGCGCAGGTCGATTAATTCGTGGCGGGGAATGCTGGCGGCGGCGCGATTTGGTAATAGCAGTCGTTGATAACGCTGTTGTTGTGCGTTGTGTAGTGATTCAAAGCTGGGAGTAGCAGAGCCGAGAATTATTGGTATGTTTTCGAGCTTTGCGCGATATATCGCCAGATCTCGAGCGTTATAGCGTAGGCTGTCTTGCTGTTTGTAGGAGCTGTCATGCTCTTCGTCGATGATGATTATTCCGGGTTTGAACAGTGGCGTAAAAAGGCTGCTGCGGGTGCCGACCAGAATCCCGGCTTGATTATTACGAACATGAAGCCATGCCTCCATGCGTTCGCGATCATTAAGGCCTGAATGCATGGCCGCAACGGGAACATTAAAACGCTGGCGAAAGCGTTGCAGCGTTTGCGGTGTTAAACCAATCTCCGGTACCAATACCAATGCCTGTTTACCTTGTTTAAGCACCTGTTCGATGCAATGCAGGTACACTTCAGTTTTTCCGCTTCCGGTGATGCCTTGCAGTAAGTAGCATTTAAAATGATGCAGGTTTGAGCTGATTTCATCTACGGCCAGCTTCTGATCCGGGTTAAGTGGTAATGGCGCCTCATGTAGCAAGGTTTCAGGTAGTTTTTTGTGCGGCTCAAGCATTTCATAGCTGACCAGCTGTTTTTCATGTAGGGCTTTCAGTGCTGCGCTGTTGATGTTCAGACTGGCAAGCAGGGGTCTACTGATTCCTTTTGGATGCTGAGACAGTGTTTCAAATGCCGCGAGTTGTTTCGGCGCTCGTTTTAGTTGTTTTCTTAAATCGTCATCGAGAGTCACTGATACGCACCAATGAGGCTCTGCAAGGCGTCCGTCATGACCCCGTCTGAGCAGTGCTGGAAGAGCAATACTGAAAGTGTCTCCCAGGCTGTGGTGGTAATAGTCGGCACACCATAAGCAAAGATTAACAATGCTTGGAGTTAGCAAGGGCGTCTTATCCAGCAGTTGCAGGGCGGGTTTCAGTTGATGGGTTGGAAGGTCGCTGTGTTCCGGGGTGTCTATTAGTATTCCGATGAGAGTTCGAGATCCGAAGGGAACAGAAATTCGTACCCCTGGCTTAAGGTGCTCGATGGGCCAATCGTCAGGAGCGAGATAATCGAAGAGGCGCCGCAGGGGTGAGGGTAGGGCCATTCTCAATATCTTGGAGCTGGAAATAATAGGTTGCTGCATGCTTCGAGTCTATTGGGTTTATGACACTATTTTGGCACTAAAATGTAGTGAATAAAGTAGTGAATGAATAATGCAATGGTATCACTGAAATAGCATCAATCATTCGTGGTATCCAGAGAGAGAGTAGAGTATTTGCTTATTAGGCCAACTCTGGTAAGATCCGCGGTCTTATTTTTGCCCTTATTTAAAGTAAGGGTGAGGTTAGGGTGCGGTGCCAGGCAAGAGTTTGGTGGCGGCACGAAGACTACTCTCTGAGGAAACTACCATGAAACCCGAGATTCATCCTGCTTACGAAGCTATCGAAGCAACCTGCAGCTGCGGTAATGTAATCAAAACCAGCTCTACTCTATGTGCTCCGATTCACCTGGACGTTTGTTCAGCTTGCCACCCTTTTTATACGGGTAAGCAAAAAGTTCTTGATAGCGGTGGTCGTATTGAGCGCTTTAAGCAGCGTTTCGGTGCTCGCACTACCCGTAAGTAAAAAGGAATTACCCAGTGATGGGGTTCTGCAAAAAGGCGCTTTTTATAAGTGCCTTTTTTGTTTTCTGGGGTTCAGGTTTTGCCAGGGGGGAGCGATGCCCTGCCCAGGGAGGTTTGCAGCAAACTCAATGGCAGAAGGTTCTTGATGGCGATACTTTGCTGTTGCGAAATGGTAGTAAGCTTCGCGTTTTGGGAATTAATACTCCAGAGTTAGGGCGAAATGGTAAGCCAAATGAGTCAGGTGCGGTAGAGGCTCGGCGTGCGGTTGAGCAATTGCTATTACCATATCCTGATATTCAGTTGCGTCCGGGCAATCCGGACAGGGATCGATACGGGCGCATTCTTGCTGAAGTGTATCTGCCTGATGGGCGTAATCTTGGTGCCGTACTGGTAGCGCGAGGGCTCGCTTATCATGTAGTAGTGCCACCAAATGATAATCATTGGCAATGTCTGGCTTCCCTGGAGGAAAGTGCCCGAAAGCGGAAAATGGGCGTATGGCAATCTGCCAAGCCGGTTTATGAGGTTGTTTCCAGTGGATTTCAGCTGGTTCGCAGTAAGGTTTCAAAAGTTGCCTCATCACGGCGCTATCTTTGGTTGGATCTGGAAGGCGGTGTAGTGCTTCGCGTTGCGCATAAAGATCTGCAACGTTTCGCAGGACTTCCTGGAGAACGAAGTGCGGGAGATGTGCTAGAGGTGCGGGGCTGGGTTGTTGACCGGAGGTCTCACGGCGCTAAACTAAAATCTGAACATTTACGTTGGATGCTGCCATTGCGCCATCCGTCGATGGTTCGGGTTATAAAATTGTCTTCAACAGCTGAGTAGGGAATCACTCGCAGAGCGTTAAAGGATTAGTATCGGTGTTAGTAAGTCGATTGTTTGTAGTATTTCTGGCTGGAGCTCTGTTGCTGCTGCAGGGATGTGCGGTCAACCCCGCAACCGGGGATCGTGATTTTGTGCTGATGTCTGAAGCGGATGAGATCAGCACGGGTCGGCAGTATGCCCGGGAGATCCGTGATAAGTACCCCGTTTACAAAGATGTTGCCGTTCAGAAGTACGTGCAGCGTGTGGGACAGCAGGTTGCGGCTAACAGTCATCGTAGTTCACTCGCTTATCAGTTTACGGTGATTGATACGCCGGATATAAATGCGTTCGCATTACCCGGCGGGTTTATCTATATCCATCGTGGTTTGATGGTGTATTTGAATTCCGAGGCCGAATTGGCGGCTGTATTAGCCCATGAAATAGGCCATGTCACTGCGCGTCATAGTGTGCGTCAGCACAGCATGGCTATGACCAGTCAGGTGCTTAGTCAGATAGTGGGTATCTATGCGGGCGGGGTAGCGTCTGATTTAAGCAACATCGCGGGATCAGCGTTAGTCAGCGGTTATGGTCGAGATCATGAGCTTGAGGCTGATGGATTCGGCGCCCAATATCTTTCGAATTCTGGTTATGACCCTCAAGCGATGATCGAAATAATTGAAGTGCTCAAAAATCAAGAGACATTTGCTCAGCTAAGAGCCAAAGATAGCGGCCAAAAAATTGCGAGCTACCATGGTCTGTTTTCAACGCACCCTAGAAATGATGAGCGTTTACAGCAGGTGGTAGGGCAGGTTCCGCCAGTAGCGGGGGGAAGAGTTGAGCGCGACAGCTTTTTAAAAGCGATTGACGGCATCGCTTTTGGCAATAGTGAAGAGCAGGGGGTTATCGACGGGCGCAACTTTTTGCATAAGCCCCTCGATATGAAAATCAGTTTTCCCGAGGAGTGGACATTACAGAATAACCCTCAGCAGCTGATAGCAGTTGCACCGGACAAAAAAGCTTTCCTTTTAATGCAAATGGGAGAGGTTAAGGATGGTTTTACTCCGGTGGAGCATTTGCGCGATATGGTTGGGCGTAGTCGAGTAATGCAGGGGAAAGAGTTACAAGGGGGAGGCTATCATGGTTACAGCGCAATTGTAGACCCATCTCGCAAACCTCTTCATCGAGTGGCTGTGGTGTATTACAAGGGGAAGATTTTTGAGTTTATTGGATCAGTGGAAAATGAACGGCAATTCGATCAGTTCGATAACTCGATGCGAAAAACAATAGCCAGTTTCTCCAGGTTGCCACGCTCCGATTACGATACAGCTGATGGCTTGCACATAAAGCTGGTGCGTACCAGGAAAGGAGATACCTATTCGTCACTGGCCGCTTCAAGTCCAATATCAAAGTATGCAGAGGAACACTTACGGTTACTGAATGATGATTATCCTGCGGGAGAGCCGGCGCCAGGAGAGCTGATTAAGCTGGTCTATTGATCTGGCTTATACCGGCTATATCTGGTGGTGCTTGTGAGGGGATACGCATTACTCGTAAGTCAAAAGAAATTCCCGGTAATAGGGTTTTCAAAAAAAGGCGCTTATTTAAAGCGCTTTTTTTTTGAGTTTCGTTGTGTCAAAAAGGGCATGAGTCGCCTCACTTAGGAAGACTTCGTGGCTATTGGCTTTTTACTAATTGAACGTTATTTCTGGCTAGCCCCACTATCTGACTACTCCCCTTCCTTTTTCTGGTTCTTTCTGAAATAGGCCGTCACCAAAATTACTACGTATCTAATATCAGATGGCTTTCTGAAGGCTTGTAATATCCGCATTTGCGAATACTCCGGGTCATTGACCGTATGTTTCATAACGCTACACTAAAACCAGAAAGTGTGCGGGGCGGTCTGCCCGGGTAGCGTAGGTAAGATGTTAATTCGCCATGAAGTTTGCGCAGGGAGTGACTCATTGAGTGCGAAGGGATTTTGTTCAGTAATTACCAATAAGCTGTTTTTGGTATTGCTCGGAATTACTTTGCCTTTCTTGCAAGGGTGCTCAGTGAACCCGGCCACCGGGGATAACGATTTTGTACTGATGAGTGAAGAGGGTGAAATCAGTGCCGGCCATGAACAAGCCATTAAGATTCTTGAACAATATCCGATATATAAAGGCCAGAAAGTTCAGAGTTATGTGCAACGAGTTGGTCAGAAAGTAGCCAGCAACAGTCACAGAAGCTCATTGAAATATCAGTTTACGGTGATTGATACGCCCGATATTAATGCTTTTGCTTTACCTGGGGGATTTATCTATATCCATCGCGGACTATTGGCATACCTTAATTCTGAAGCGGAATTGGCAGCGGTACTGGCGCATGAGATCGGTCATGTCACAGCACGTCATGGTGTCAGGCAGTATAGTATGGAGTTGTCGACTCAGATCTTGACTCAGCTGGTTGGTATTTATGCAGGAGGGCTAGCGGCTAACCTGACCGATTTGGCAAGTGATGCGCTGCTCAGCGGATACGGTCGTGACCATGAATTGGAAGCGGATGGTTTTGGCGCGCAGTACCTTGCCAATTCCGGCTATGACCCCCAGGCGATGATCGAGATTATCGACGTTCTCAAACAGCAGGAAACATTCTCGTATCTCAAAGCAGAAGATAGCGGCCAGAAAGTGGCCAATTACCACGGCCTGTTTTCCACCCATCCGCGAAATGATGAGCGTTTACAGCAAGTGGTCGGGCAGGTCACGACTATTGCCGGGGGTAAAGTAGGGCGCGATAGTTTTTTACAGGCCATTGATGGGATTGCCTTTGGCAATAGTGAGGATCAGGGCATCATCGATGGTCGTAACTTTCTGCATAAACCGCTGGGGATAAAGCTTGAATACCCGGAAGGGTGGAGCTTGCAAAATCAGCCGAAACAACTGTTAGCGCAAGCGCCGGGGGAGAGGGCTTTTTTGGTTATGCAGATGGGTGAAATAAAAGACGGCTTTTCTCCCGAAGAATATCTGCAAGATATGATACAGCGCAGCAGAATGTGGCGAGGAGAAGAGCTCAGGGGGCCCGGTTATGCTGGATATAGTGCAGTTGTTTCAGCTTCGAGGCGGTCTCTTTATCGAGTGGCGGTGATTTATTATCGGGGTGATGTTTACGAATTTATCGGATCGACCAAAAGGCGCGGTGAGTTTAACGACTATGATCAATCCATGAAGGATATAATTGCCAGTTTTGGCAAGCTTCCGCCGTCTGATTATGAAAAAGCTGAAGGGCTGCATATAAAACTTGTCAGGGCCAGATCAGGAGATACATATACTACGTTATCGGCCTCTAGCCCAATCACCCAGTATGCAGATCAGCAGTTGAGGTTGCTGAATGATGATTACCCTGAAGGTGAGCCTGCTCCGGGAGAGTTGATAAAAGTCGTGTATTGATCTGGTTTATGCCCGCTATAGCTGGGGGTGCTTGTGAGGGGGTAAGGTTTTCTATATCCTTTGCCCCCCACAATTTACTACTAGATCGGGACAACCGCCATGTCTGATGATTTGAAACAAGCGGCACTTGACTATCATGCCAATCCAAAACCAGGGAAAATCAGTATAGAGCTAACTACTCGTGCAGATACTGCTCGAGACCTGTCTCTTGCCTATAGCCCCGGTGTAGCAGAGCCTGTACGTGAGATCGCAAAAGATCCTGAGAACGCCTACAAATATACTGCCAAGGGTAATCTTGTTGCGGTTATTAGTAATGGTAGCGCGATTCTGGGCTTGGGAAATCTTGGACCTCTGGCAAGTAAGCCGGTAATGGAAGGCAAATCCCTGCTGTTCAAAAAATTTGCAGGTGTTGATTCTATTGATATCGAAGTGGATACCGAGACCAGTCAGGGTTTGATTGATACGGTTAAAAGTATTGCTAATACCTTTGGGGGAATTAACCTTGAGGATATCAAGGCGCCAGAGTGTTTCGAAGTTGAGCGCGTATTGATCGAGCAATGCGACATTCCGGTGTTTCATGATGATCAGCACGGCACCGCTATTGTTACCGCAGCGGGTATGCTGAATGCTTTGGAAATTGCGGGTAAATCTATTGATTCTGTGAAAATGGTTGTGCTGGGCGCAGGTGCTGCCGCGATAGCTTGTACCAAGTTGCTGATCAGCTGTGGTATGAATGCCAACAATATTTACATGCTGGATCGTAAAGGCGTTATTCACTCAGGTCGTGATGACTTGAATGAATACAAAGCCGGATTTGCTATCGAAACTGATAAACGCACCCTGGATGATGCCATCGAAGGCGCGGATGTATTTCTTGGTTTGTCGGGACCTGATTTACTGGCGGCAGATCAGTTGGCTAAAATGGCAAAAGACCCGATCGTGTTTGCTTGCTCAAACCCTGATCCGGAAATTAAGCCAGAGCTTGTCAATGAAACACGTTCTGATGTGATTATGGCTACCGGGCGATCCGATTACCCGAACCAGGTTAATAACGTTCTTGGTTTCCCCTTCATTTTCCGCGGGGCTCTCGATGTTCGGGCATCAGCCATTAATGAAGAGATGAAGGTTGCTGCTGCGTTTGCGATTAAAGATCTTGCCAAAGAGCCTGTAACTGCTGAAGTGTTGGCTGCTTATGGCGCTGATGCAATGGAGTTTGGACGCGATTATATTATCCCTAAGCCAATGGATTCTCGCCTGTTAGGTGCGGTTTCTGGTGCAGTAGCTAAAGCAGCGGTTGACAGCGGAGTGGCTCGCCTGCCTTATCCTGCTAATTATCCGTTGACCTCAATGGACGATATCTGATTCAGGGTGAGTTAATAAGCTGGAAGTAAAACGCCCCATTAGGGGCGTTTTTTTGTTTTGGTAAAAGTTTTCTGGTAAAACTATTTAGTCGACCCTGCCTTTGGATAAGCGAATTTAGAATAGTTCCTCAGGTAGCGGGGTATCACTTTCAAGCTCTAATAGCGGAGAAGAAGTCGTCTGTTCAGGTGCTGGCGCCATCTCTTTTCTGAAAACTTCGAATATCGCACCCGGATCACCACTTTTAGACGGTTTGCCCGTGGCAGGATTGATTCTCATCGAGATGATATTGGCTGGCTGCTGGAGAGGTTTTTCAGGTATTCCAGCTAGCGCCTGAGCCATATAATTGATCCAGATGGGAAGCGCTGCAGTGCCTCCGTATTCTCTACGTCCAAGAGTGACGGGGCTATCAAAGCCTACCCAGACAGTGGTATGTATATCGGGATTGAAGCCAGAAAACCACGCATCTTTTTGCTCGTTCGTGGTCCCTGTCTTGCCTCCGATATCCTTGCGTCCCAGGGCTTTTGCGCGCCGTCCGGTACCAGACTGAATAACGTCACGGAGCATGGTTGTCATTATAAAGTTGACTCTTTCATCCATGATTCTTGGGGCTTCGAGGGGCTTGGGAGGTGTTTGTAGTTCTGGTTGGGTAGACTCTTCTGCCAGTGCCGATTGAAGGGCTTCCTCTTCGATTGTGTCTTCATCGCCCGGGCTCGCCTCAGAGCAATCACGGCATACCTGGGTGATTTGAGTTTGGTGTAATACTTCTTCCAGGCGTTGGATGCGCTGGATGTAATGGGGTTCGACTCGATAGCCTCCGTTTGCGAGGGCAATATACCCTGCAGCCAGATCGTAAGGGGGCATGGCGGCGCTACCTAATGCAAGGGATAGGTCTTTGGGTAGGGTGGTTGGGTCGAAACCGAAGCGTTCAACGTATCTAAGTACTTTCCTGATGCCTACTGCTTGAAGCAGTCTGATGGATACCATGTTTCTAGACTTATACAACCCTGTGCGCAAGCGTGTGGGGCCATAGAATCGGCCACTATCATTTTGAGGTCGCCAGGCACCTTCCAGATTTTTATCTTCTTCAAATACTACGGGAGCATCATTGATTAAGGATGCTGCGGTAAAACCATTTTCCAGTGCCGCGCTATACACAAAAGGCTTGAAATTGGAGCCTGTTTGACGGGCTGCCTGGGTGGCTCGATTGAATTTGCTACTTTGGAAATTGAAACCGCCTACTAAAGCCAGTAGGGATCCATTGTCGGGTTCAAAAGATACCAGTGCCCCCTGAATGTCGGGAAGCTGTGCTAGCCACAGGGTTCCATCACTCTGGCGTTCGACTCGAATAAGATCGCCGGGCTTTAATATGTCAGATGCCTGTTTTGGTTTTTCGCCAAGCCGATTTATGTCAATAAATGTACGTGCCCAGTTCATGCCCTCCCAAGAGATCTGTTCCACACTTTCCAAGAGCAAAATTTCTATTTGCTGATCTTCCGTGCTGAGCACTATAGCGGGTAATAATTGATTAACACTTGGGGTGTTCTTTAGTACATCGAGTGCATTTTCAAGGTCTTGTTCATCTTGCAGTGATATTGATGATTCGGCTCCCCGGTAGCCATGGCGTCGATCATATTCCATCAAGCCGTTATGAACAGAGATGTTGGCTGCTTCCTGCAGGTCGCTACGAATGGTCGTGATGACGCGAAAGCCATCAGTATAAATTGCGCTACCAAAACGGGCTAGAAGATTAGCACGTACCATTTCGGCAAAATACGGCGCATCAATTTCGTTTTGTAAGCCGTGAAAGCTGGCCGTTACTGGTTGTGATAGGGCTTCGTCGTGCTGGTTCTGGCTGATATGTCCAAGCACTAGCATACGACCAAGAATCCAGTTGCGGCGAATCAGGGCTCGGTTTGGGTTTACTATGGGATTATAGCGAGAGGGCGCTTTTGGTAGCCCTGCGATCATGGCAAGTTGAGATAAAGTAAGGTCGCTTATGGTTTTACCATAGTAGACCTGTGCCGCAGCTTCTATCCCGTAGGCTCTATTGCCAAGATAAATTTTGTTCAGATAAAGCTCCAGAATTTCCTCTTTGTTGAGTTCTTGCTCTATCTGCAGAGCCAGGAGGATTTCATTAAACTTTCTTGAAAAAACTCTTTCATGGGAGAGAAAGAAGTTTTTTGCTACCTGCATGGTGATGGTGCTGCCACCGCTTTGAATTTGGCCGCTTTGAATAAGTTGGACAGCGGCTCTTAATAGGCCTTTGATATCTACCCCTCTGTGTTGGTAGAAATTGTCATCCTCTGCAGACAAAATGGCCAGAACCATGGTGGTGGGAATCTGCTCGAAACTCAGAGGTGACCGGCGCTTTTCGCCAAACTCGGCAATGAGTTTGTTATCGCTGCTGTAGATTCTCAAAGGCGTCTGTAAGCGCACTTCTTTAAGAGTTTCAACTTTAGGTAATCCTGGGCTCAGGTAGAGATACACGCTGGTAAAAATGAGCACCGAGCCACAGATTGAGAGAAAAAAGCCCCAGCATAAGAAACGGGCAAGACGTAGTGTGCGTTGCATGAAATTCCAAATAAATTAAGGGGTTAGCAAATTATAAAGCGTTTAAGCAAAGTATTTGACCCCATTATAATGTCTTTTGTTGCATTTGATATATTTGCGCTATAGTTGAGTCTGTTATTTAATGTAAAAATACACAAAACGTCCGTAAGTATAAGATGCTGATAGGAAATTAGCCGTGGTAAGTCTCTTTAAGAAGAAATCCAATACGGTATTGGGGATAGATGTTAGTTCGACATCAGTGAAGTTACTCGAACTCAGTCAAGGCAGTGGCCGGCTTCGCGTGGAAGCTTATGCCGTAGAGCCGCTCCCGGAAAGTGCCGTTGCAGAAAAAAATATAAATGACGTTGATGTTGTTGGCGACACTATTTCGCGTGTTGTTACCAAGTCCCGGACATCCTGCAAAAATGCAGCAGTAGCTGTAGCAGGGTCTGCAGTCATAACCAAAACTATTGAAATGGATGGCGAGCTTAATGATCAAGAGCTCGAAAACCAGATAGAGGTTGAGGCTGATCAATATATACCCTACCCGTTAGACGAGGTGGCGATTGACTTCGAGGTGCAAGGTGAGGTGGATCGTAATCCTGGCATGGTTGAGGTTTTGTTGGCGGCATGTCGTAGAGAAAATGTCGAAATGCGAGAAGCGGCTCTCGATAAGGGAGGCTTATCAGCCAAGGTCGTCGACGTCGAAGCCTATGCGATTGAACGGACATTTGAGCTCATCAAGTCGCAGTTTGACTCCACTGAAGAGGAGCAAATCATAGCAATCCTGGATATAGGTGCCACGATGACTACCCTGAGCGTGCTTGCAAACGGGAAGACAATCTATACCCGAGAACAGCTTTTTGGTGGAAAACAGCTTACAGAAGAAATACAGCGCCGATACGCTATCTCCTTTGAAGAAGCTGGTATGAGTAAGAAACAAAGTGGTGCTGGGCTACCTGATGAGTACGAAAGTGAAGTATTGATTCCTTTTAAAGATGCATGTGTTCAGCAAGTATCTCGATCTTTACAGTTTTTCTTTGCGGCTAGCCAATACAATGATGTCGACTATGTTGTGCTTGCAGGTGGCACGGCATCATTGACTGGTTTGGCTGAGATGGTCCAGGAAAAAATTGGCATCCAAACCCTGGTTGCAAATCCGTTCGCTAATATGACTATATCTAATAAAGTGAATGCGGCTGCATTGAGTAGCGATGCTCCCGCTTTAATGATTGCATGTGGATTGGCAATGAGGAGTTTTGACTAATGGCTCGAATTAACCTGCTACCGTGGCGGGAAGAGCTGCGGGAAGAACAGAAGAAGCAATTTTTAACGACCTTGGTAGGTGTGGTGATTATTGCCGCTGGATTAGTGTTTTTGGCTGGTCGTGAAATTGAAGGAATGATAGACCACCAGGTTAGTCGTAATGATTACATCAAAAAAGAGATCAAGATTCTTGATGTTAAAATAAATGAAATCAGCGAATTGAAAAAGAAGCGAGAAGAATTGATCGCCCGAATGAAGGTGATTCAGGATTTGCAGGGTACTCGGCCCGTTATTGTCAGGGTGTTTGATGAAGTTGCACGGTCAATTCCTGACGGGGTTTATTTTAGTTCGCTAACGGCTAAAGGTAATAACCTTGCAGTCGTCGGTAATGCGGAAGCGAATAGTCGGGTATCCAGCTTGATGAGGGACTTCGATCAATCCGAGTGGTTTTCAAACCCTAATCTTCACGCTGTAAATAAGGGGAAGTCTGGAGTGGGAAGCACATTTAATCTAACCGTTACCCAGGTTAATCCCAACAAGGAAGAGAAAGGAGCGAAGATAAAATGAGCTTTGCTGATTCCTTAAAGAAAATAAATGAGTTGGATATTAATGATCTCGATCTCGAAAATATTGGCTCCTGGCCTGCAGCCGTAAAAGCGATTGTCTGTATATTGTTATTATCCGGATTGCTCTACGCGGGTTATATGTTTCACGTAGAGGAATTATTGTTACGGCTTGATCGGGTTGCGGCGGAGGAGCAGACACTTAAAGAACAATTTAGCTCTAAAGCTTTTCGTGCGGCTAACCTGGAAGCTTATCGCGAACAGATGGTCGAAATGGAGAAGTCCTTTGGTGCACTTGTTAAACAGTTACCTAGTGAAACTGAAGTGGCGGGTTTGCTGGAAGATATCACCCATGCAGGAACAGGTAGCGGTTTAGTCTTTAGCTCAATACAACTCCAGAAAGAAGTGACGAAAGGGTTTTATATTGAGTTGCCGATTAAAATTGCAGTGCAAGGCAGCTATCACGAGTTGGGCAGCTTTGTTAGTGCTGTAGCGGCGCTTCCCAGGATTGTTACCCTGCATGACTTTTCAATTAAGCCGGTGGGTAAAGGGAATGATGAACTGCTGAATATGTCCATTACCGCTAAAACTTATCGCTATAATGAAAGTAGTGGTGGTAAGAAGGGTAATAGTAAAAAATCGAAGAAAAAGAAGAAGTGATCGAGGGACTAGTTGATGCACAATAATAAATATCTAATCGCTCTATCCTTCTCAGCTTTACTTCTGGGTGGTTGTCAGTCAGGAAATCAATTTGCTGATTTACAAGAGTTTATGGATCAGACCAGAGCTAAGCCAAGGGGGCAAATTCAGCCGTTACCAAAGTTTGTAGCCTATGAGGCATTTACTTATAGTGCTGCTGGTTTGCGGAGCCCATTTTTACCTCCGGTCGCTGTATCTATTGATGACGAGTTCTCTACCGAGACTTCGGTACGCCCAGATGCTAATCGTGTAAAGCAGTTCCTGGAAGGGTTTGATGTTGCCAGTTTCCGTATGGTCGGTAGCATGAGCAATGAGCAGGGAATGTGGGCATTGCTGCGTGGAGCTGATGGTGTGCATAGAGTTAAGGTTGGGGATTATCTAGGCACTAATCATGGTCGCATAACCGATATTGATGATCAGGAAATTCGGATTATCGAAATTGTCCCAAGTGGTAAGGATGTGTGGGTGGAACGCCCGCGCAGCATTGGTCTAACGGAAGGCGGCTAGTGCTTCGAGGGGGTAGGATGAGAGAAACTAACTATAAATACAATAACAGCTGGTGGCTGAAAATGAAGTTCAACATGATTTCGAAAGTAGTGTGCTCTTTTGGGATGTTAGTGGTGTTATTGTTCTCTCAAAGCAGTTTTGCCGCTGTGATTAAAGAGTTGAGTAGCGCTTCTTTGCCAGGAGAAAAGGTTGAATTGGCTCTTAAGTTTGAAGGTGAGGTGCCAGTTCCCAAAGGCTATACGATTGAACAGCCGGCCAGGATTTCTATTGATTTACCTGGTGCAACCAGCGAGTTACCTGAAAAATATAACGAAATAGGTTTTGGGAATGCTCGCAGCGTTACCGTCATCGAAGCTAAAGATCGTACACGTTTAGTTGTTAATCTTGAGTCGCCCGCTAATTACTCCACTAGAACTGAAGGGAATATTCTATATATTCTGATTGGGGCTGATCTGGGAGCGAGCAAAACTGTCGAGGCAGTTACTGAAAGCACTTCAGAAACTAAAGAGTACAGCCCTACAACTCAGGTATTCACCAAAGCTGATCGAATTAAGAATATTGATTTTCAGCGTGGCGAAGCAGGCGAAGGAAATGTCATTATTACCTTGTCGAACGCTAACGTGCCTCTGGATATGAACGAGCGAGCTGGACGTATTGAGCTCAAGTTTCCTGGCACGGAATTGCCCAAGGATCTTCGTAATCGACTGGATGTGATAGATTTCGGCACCCCTGTTAATTTTATCGATGCAAGCTCGGAAAACGACGGCGCGTTGATCGTGGTTGAGCCTAAGGGAAGCTATGATTACCTTGCTTATCAGACAGACTCATCGCTAACAATTAGTGTAAAGCCTATTACGGTCAGTGAGCTGGAAAAACTGCAAAAAGAACGTTTTAACTTTACAGGTGAAAAACTGTCCCTCAATTTTCAGGATATTGACGTTCGCTCTGTGTTGCAGTTGATAGCAGATTTTACGGATTTGAATTTAGTAGCCAGTGATACTGTGGGTGGCAATATCACCTTGCGACTACAGAACGTACCTTGGGACCAGGCGCTGGATTTGGTGTTGAAAGCCAAAGGTTTGGGTAAGCGCAAAATAGGTAATGTATTGATGATTGCCCCGGCAGAAGAGATTGCCGCCCGGGAAAAGCAAGAACTGGAAAATGACCAACAGATCTCAGAGTTGGCTCCTACCGTTTCAGAGTTGCTAGAAGTTAATTACGCGGATGCAGCCGAAATCGCTGCGATTTTGCAAGGTTCTGGTAACGGAACTGGTGTTTTGTCTGAACGAGGTTCTGTTCAGATAGTTCAGCGTACAAACAGCTTGTTGTTAAATGATACGCAAAATAAATTGGATGAGTTGCGTGATCTGGTACAGCGTATCGATATTCCTGTTAGGCAGGTAATGATCGAAGCACGTGTGGTAAACGCTGAAACCAATTTCGGATTTAGCCTAGGCGTTAAATGGTCTGGTGGTCGAGTAGGTAAGGCTAGTGACGGCAAGAACAAGGTGATTGGTGGTGAAGGAACAAAAGCAACATCACCCCCAAGTAACGCCAGTGAAAATCCAGAAGACAACACCTTTATGGATCTGGGCGCTACAGGTTTCGCTGACGGAACTTCTGCGGCGGCACTGGCGATCGGCTTTGCTACAAACAGTACCTTGTTGAACCTTGAATTATCGGCGCTGGAAAGTTCCGGCAAGGGTGAGATCATATCGCAACCCAAGGTATTTACAGCGGATAAAACAACGGCTCGTATTGAGTCAGGTACTGAAATACCGTATCAGGAAGCAAGCTCCAGTGGTGCTACTTCAACGTCTTTCAAAAAGGCTGTCTTATCTTTAGAGGTCACACCCCAGATAACACCAGATGGCGCTATCATCATGGATATATCCATTAACAATGATTCACCGGATACGGCTAATTCACCTCCAAATGGTGAAATTGCTATTCGAACTCAAAAAATTGACACCCAGGTTTTGGTTCAGGATGGTACCACCATTGTATTGGGCGGTATTTTTCAGAATAACAACATAACTCAAGTGACAAAGGTTCCATTCCTTGGAGATATTCCTTATCTTGGCAACTTCTTCAGGAATACCAACGAGAATGTAACTAAAAGCGAGTTGTTGGTGTTTATAACCCCGAAAATCATCGATAATGGTCTTACATTGCGGTGATAACAATGCTTGTGTGAGTTGATGCAACATAACGTTATTTTTCTTGTAGGCCCGATGGGAGCTGGTAAAAGCACCATCGGGCGTTTGCTTTCCAAGGAGCTAAATCTCCCATTCAAAGACTCCGATCAGGAAATTGAGGAGCGCTGTGGTGCAGATATCCCATGGATCTTTGATGTCGAGGGAGAAAGCGGATTTCGTAAAAGGGAGTCAGCTGTACTGCAATCATTGTCTGAATTTGGTCCAATGGTATTAGCTACTGGAGGGGGGGCTGTGCTGGCCGAAGAAAATAGACGAGTTATGGCTGCGTGTGGCACGGTCGTATACCTTCAGGCATCCATTGAACAACAGTTACAAAGAACGTCAAAAGACCGTAAGCGGCCGTTACTACAAACTGACGACCCAAGAGATGTTCTGACTCAATTAATGGCTACTCGCGAACCCCTCTATTCTCAAGTCTCTGATATTGTTGTTAGTACTGAGCGGACTAGTCCGCGTGGTGTAGTTCAAGAAATAATTGGACAATTGAATTTATAATCAAGCATTAGGCCGTTCGAGCCCGTTACTGGTTTTTTTTATGCAAACTCTTACAGTTAATCTGGGTGTTCGTAGTTACCCTATTTACATTGGGCAGGGTGTATTTTCCCGTCAAGACTTTTTAAAGCAACATATCCAGGGCCGACAAGCAATGATTGTCAGCAATGATAAGGTGGCGCCGTTATATCTGGAGCAGTTGCAGGGGTTGCTTGAGGGGTATGATGTGTCGACTGTCGTGCTACCCGATGGTGAGATCCACAAAACTCTGGCTAGCATATCTGTTATCTATGATGCTCTTTTAACGAATAGACACAACCGTTCAACGACAATAATTGCGCTGGGCGGTGGGGTTGTCGGTGATATGGCAGGTTTTGCTGCTGCTAGTTATCAGCGGGGAGTCAACTTTATTCAGATACCGACCACTTTATTATCCCAGGTAGATTCGTCAGTAGGGGGAAAAACCGGCGTCAATCATCCTAAGGGTAAAAATATGATTGGTGCGTTTCATCAGCCTCAGGTCGTATTAATAGATTTAGATAGTTTATCAACTTTACCCGATCGTGAATTGTCAGCAGGTATTGCAGAAATAATTAAATATGGCTTGCTGTATGATGCTGATTTTTATGATTGGCTAACCTCGTCGATGCCAGCTTTACTAGCGCGAGATAGCACCGCACTTGAGTCAGCAATATATCGTTCCTGTGAAATTAAAGCAGAGATAGTAGCGCAGGATGAGCGTGAATCAGGTATTAGGGCATGGTTAAATCTTGGTCATACCTTTGGACATGCTATCGAAACACATCAAGGCTATGGTAAATGGTTACACGGAGAAGCTGTAGCCGTTGGTATGCTAATGGCTGCTGATTTGTCGTGGAGGCAGGGGTGGATTAAAAAATCCGAGGTGCGTTCACTCAGGAATCTGCTTTTGATGGCAAACCTACCAATAGTTGCTCCTGAAGGTATGCTTGAAGACGATTTTATGCAGTTGATGTCCATTGATAAGAAGGTAATTGATGGTGAATTGCGTTTGGTACTGCTTAAAAAAATCGGTGAAGCAGTCGTGAGTACTCAATTTTCGAATGATCACCTGATGAAAACTCTGCGTGCAGGAGATCAGTTAGGACAAAGATAAGGGTAGGGGAATAATGTTTAATTCCGATAATAGTCACTTTGGTAAGGCTACTCACCCGCTTGCTGATGTAAGTATGTCCACTGGAAATGTTATTGAGTGTTATCTTGATTTGGATGATTCTCATGCTGATATTATCTCGCGAATTGAATCTTATACTCAGTCGGGCGAACGAGTAGTAATAATCAGTACTGATTGTAGTGAAAAGAAAACCGTGCTGTTTGGTGAGTTTTTATCTGTACAGCGTGAAAATAGTAATGTCATTAGTCTCCAATCCTCTGTTGATCTAAATCCTTCGAAATTATCTCAGTTTTTACAAGCGGCTATAGGGTGTGAGGTTGTATCTACTGATAATGATGTTTCGAAATTAATAGCAGTTCTTGATGATTCTGCCTGGGCTTCGGTGTTGTTGGTTATAAATGATGCTCATGAATTATCCAGTGAATCGTGGCAATTTCTATTACGTTTAATTGGTGGTGCATCATCCCTCCAATTAAGTGTAAGCCTGGTAGCTTTTGCAGATCCTTCCGTGCAAGCTATCCTTTCGCTCTGTGGTAGCGATGTGCAAATATGTCATCTTAAATCGCCTGAAAAAATTGCCACAAGCACACCAAATAATTTGTTTGATAAAAAAATTATTTGGTTCAGGAAAAAAATCGAACCTCTTTATGTCTGCCTGAGTAAAAAAATTAGCGTGAAAATGAACGGAATGTTGGGTTCAGCAAGTAGGTTTTTTCAGCTGGGACAAATAATGAAAAAATCGGCTATGGATTTATCTGGCTTACCAAAAACACACAGATGGACTTTAGTTGGGCTTGTGGTTCTATTACCCTTTTTATTGATGACTCAAGGATTATTTGATGAGGAAACTGAAAACTTATCACCTCGCGAAATTGTGGTTGATCTTGAACTAAATGCAGGAGAAATGACTACTGAATCAGAGGCTGCGGATGAAATACAATTAAGAAAGGTCGAGTATAAGGATCAGGTAAGTTCACTAGAGAATCGTTCGAGTACTGATGCCAAAACCAGATTTACTGTGAACACTGATAGAGTTGAAGCTGCAGAGCGCAAGTTAGAAGAAGGTTCGAATTCAATAAATTCCAAATACTCAAAGCTCGCTACTAAGGAGCAAGCAAAAGTAAATTCAGAAAGTTTCCAGAAGCCACCCTCTTTAGCAGAGAAAGGTGTACCCGTGAATGATGTGCCCGTTAACAAAGTGCAGAAACCAATAAGCAAATCTTCATTTAACCCAATACTTTCTGAAGCCGAACGCTGGTTACTGGCTCAGCCATTAGGCGCATATAGTTTACAAATGCTGGGTAGTCAGAATAAATTAGCGGTAGAGTCGTTTATCGCAAGAATGGGTAGTGGGAGAAACTGGCATCTTATAGAAACCTGGAATCAGGGCAAGCCATGGTTCATAGCGTTGTATGGCAGCTATGATGGTCGTGAGGATGCAAGCCGGGCTATAAAATCGATGTCTCCTGCCCTCAAATCCCAGAAGCCCTGGGCGAAAGCACTTGAGCCCTTACAGAAAAGCCTTAAATCTCGTTAGATTGCAGGCTTGTGGGCACCTGAATTGCATATTCATTTTCGTTATATAATTGCGTGCTTTTTTCGTAGATGTTAATTGGTTTGTGGCGAACCCTTGCGATGTGTAAAATGGCTGACCAATTTTTCCGAATGTCCCAATAATAAAATCATACAAAGGGGCTAAATAACTGAATACCAAATAGAATCATATCGTGGGAGTTTGCCTATGAGTTCAGGTCTGTACCATCCTGAGCAGTTTAAAGACAACTGTGGTTTTGGGTTAATAGCCCATACTGAAGGCGAAAAAAGCCATCACTTACTGCAAACAGCGATTGAAGCGCTGACGAGTATGACCCATCGTGGTGGAATTGCTGCAGACGGCAAAACTGGCGATGGTTGCGGCTTGTTAATTCAGAAGCCGGACTCTTTTTTCAGGAAGGTTGCCCAGAGACAATTTTCGGTTGAGTTGACACCAGAGTTTGCTGTTGGAATGGTTTTCCTTAGTCCTGAACTAGCGAAAGCCGAGGTAGCTCGCGGCGTTTTGAACCGTGAAATTGAATCGGAAGGTCTTGAATTGGTTGGTTGGCGCCAGGTGCCTACCAATAATGAATGTCTCGGACCAATCGCGTTAGAGCAGGAACCCATCATCAACCAGGTATTTATAAATTGTCCTGATGGGGTCGATGAAGCACATTTTGCCGTTAAGCTCTTTATGGCTCGCCGTAAAGTCGGGCTGGCAATGGCAGAAGATAAAGATTTTTATATTTGCTCAATGTCTCACCGTGTAATCTCTTATAAGGGATTGATGATGCCGGTGGACCTGCCTGGCTATTATACTGATTTAGGTGATAGCAGCTTCGAAGCTGCAATTTGCGTATTCCATCAGCGTTTTTCCACCAACACCATGCCTCGTTGGAAACTCGCTCAGCCTTTCCGAATGCTGGCGCATAATGGTGAAATTAATACTATCACTGGCAACCGTAACTGGTCGGAGGCTCGCTCTAGTAAGTTCCACTCTGAGTTGTTACCTGACCTTGATCTTGTTAAGCCTTTGGTAAATCGCACTGGGTCAGACTCTTCAAGCATGGACAATATGCTTGAAGTCCTGGTTACAGGTGGCGTAGAGCTGTCTCGTGCGATTCGCATGATGGTTCCTCCTGCCTGGCAGAATGTGGATACTATGGATCCAGAACTGCGCGCATTTTATGAATATAACTCCATGCATATGGAGCCTTGGGATGGCCCTGCAGGGTTAGTCATTACCGATGGACGTTACGCAGTTTGTGCTCTGGATCGAAATGGGTTACGCCCTTCGCGATGGGTAAAAACCAGTAATGGCTATCTGACGGTTGCCTCTGAGATTGGCGTTTTTTCTTACCAGCCGAAAGATGTCATTGCCAAAGGCCGGGTAGGCCCTGGGGAGATTCTGGCTATCGATACGGAGACAGGAGAGATACTCCAGGCTCATGATATCGATAACAAATTGAAAACCCAGCAGCCCTATAAGCAATGGCTGAAAGCACATGCTCAGCGTATTCCTTCAAAATATATCGAACAGCTGCATCGCATCGAAAATTTTGACAAGGATGCACTTAATACCCACATGAAAATGTTCCAGGTCACCTTTGAAGAGCGTGATCAGGTGCTTCGACCATTAGCAGAGAATGGCGCTGAAGCGGTCGGTTCAATGGGGGATGATACGCCGATGGCGGTGTTGTCTGGCAGAGTGCGTTCTGTTTATGATTATTTCAGGCAGATGTTTGCGCAGGTAACGAATCCGCCAATAGATCCACTAAGAGAGACGATAGTCATGTCTCTCGAAAGTTGTGTGGGCGCAGAGCGTAATGTTTTTGAAGAAACTCCAGAGCATGCGGCGCGAATCATTTTGGGGTCACCCATACTCTCGACGACAAAGTTCCTGAATATTTCCAATGAACAGGAGTTGGGCATTGGTGTTGCCCGAGTGAGCCTTAATTACCCGGATTCAGAATCTCTCAGAGACGCTATCGTTCGCGTGTGTGATGAAGCTGAAGAATTTGTACGAGCAGGTAAGGTAGTGATTACCTTGAGTGATCGTGATATTGCTCAAGGCAAGTTACCCATACCGGCCGCGATGGCGACAGGAGCAGTGCATCACCGCTTGATCGACAAAGGCCTGCGTTGCGATGCCAATATTGTTGTAGAAACTGGGTCGGCCCGGGATTCCCACCATTTTGCCGTCTTGATTGGTTTTGGAGCGACGGCGGTTTATCCCTATTTAAGCTACGAGATATTAGGTGATCTGATTAATACCGGCGAATTGCTGGCTGACCCTATTCAGGCTCATAAGGCATATCGCAAAGGTATCAATAAAGGGCTACTGAAGATCTTATCCAAGATGGGTATTTCGACGGTTGCATCCTATCGTGGCTCTCAGCTATTTGAGGCCATTGGCCTGAGTGATGAGGTAGTCGATCTTTGCTTTAAGGGGGTTAGCAGCCGCATACAGGGCGCTAAATATGAGCATTTCCAGAAAGAGCAGGCTCTGTTAGCCCGTGAAGCGTGGATACTTCGTAAGAAAATACAGCAGGGGGGCTTACTCAAGTATGTCCACAATAGTGAATATCATGCCTTTAATCCTGATGTAGTTAGTACCATACAAAAAGCGGTGAGCACGGGTGATTTTAACACCTACAAACAGTATGCCGACCTCGTGAACCAGCGTCCGGTGACAACCGTTCGTGATCTGTTTGGCTTCAAAGCGGATATAACCCCGATTGACCTGAGTGACGTTGAGCCTATAGAAAAAATTGTTTGTCGGTTTGATAGTGCTGCGATGTCATTAGGTGCATTGTCTCCTGAGGCGCATGAAGCGTTGGCTCAAGCTATGAACCGTTTGGGTGGGCGTTCAAACTCTGGTGAGGGTGGTGAAGATCCAGCTCGTTTTGGCACCGACAAAGTGTCCAGAATAAAGCAGATCGCGTCAGGTCGTTTTGGTGTGACACCACACTACCTGGTTAACGCAGATGTGCTTCAAATCAAGGTGGCTCAAGGTGCCAAGCCCGGAGAGGGCGGTCAATTGCCGGGCGGTAAAGTTAACAAGCTAATCGCAAGGCTTCGTTATTCTGTACCGGGCGTGACTCTGATATCTCCACCGCCCCACCATGATATTTATTCGATTGAAGATCTGGCCCAGTTGATTTTTGACCTTAAGCAGGTTAATCCTCAGGCTCTGGTATCCGTTAAGCTGGTATCCGAGCCCGGTGTTGGAACCATTGCGGCTGGTGTGGCCAAGGCGTACGCTGATCTGATCACTATTTCCGGATACGATGGTGGTACGGCGGCGAGCCCATTAACCTCTATCCGTTATGCGGGTTCTCCCTGGGAATTAGGCTTGAGCGAGGCGCAGCAGGCGTTGCGTGCTAATGACCTCCGTGACAAAGTACGTTTGCAGACCGATGGCGGTTTGAAAACCGGTCTGGATGTGGTGAAAGCTGCGATTATGGGTGCGGAAAGTTTTGGCTTTGGCACCACGCCAATGATAGCGATGGGCTGTAAATATCTGCGCATCTGCCATCTCAATAATTGCGCCACAGGTATTGCGACACAAAACCAGGAGCTGCGTGACAAGCATTTCAATGGTGATGTTGAAATGGTGATGAACTTCTTCCGTTTCGTTGCCGAGGAAACCCGCGAGTGGCTTGCCAGGTTGGGCGTCTGTTCACTAGAGCAATTGGTCGGTCGCACTGATTTGCTTGAGGTGTTACCCGCCAAGACGGAAAAGCAGGCATCTTTGGATCTGTCAGCAATACTGAGTAACGACCACATACCTGACGATAAGCCACAGGTGTGCGGGTCTGATCGCAATGATCCGTTTGATCGTGCTGAAATGGCCGAACAAATGGTTGCCGACATCATGCCGGCGATAGAGGCTAAGAGTGGTGGTGAGTTTAACTACCCGATTGGCAACTATGATCGATCTATCGGTGCACGGTTGTCCGGTGAAATTGCCAGACGGTACGGCAATACCGGCATGGAAGGCGCCCCTGTTCGCATTCAGTTAAATGGTTCGGCGGGTCAAAGCTTCGGGGTATGGAATGCCGGTGGTTTGCACATGTACCTCGAAGGCGATGCAAATGATTATGTTGGCAAGGGCATGACAGCTGGCAAACTGGTTATCACCCCGCCAAAAGAGAGCCAGTTTGAATCTCAGGATACTTCCATAATCGGTAATACCTGCTTGTATGGCGCAACGGGAGGTAAGTTGTTTGCCGCAGGACGTGCGGGTGAGAGACTCGCTGTCCGAAATTCAGGTGCTCATGTGGTAACCGAGGGAGCAGGAGATCACTGCTGCGAATATATGACGGGTGGCCTGGTAACCGTGCTGGGTGACGTTGGTCATAACTTCGGAGCAGGAATGACGGGGGGCTTTGCTTATGTGCTGGATCTGCAGCGCTGTTTCGTTGATCGGTATAATCACGAGCTGGTAGATATTCACCGGATCGATACTGAATCGATGGAACAATACAGAACCCATTTGATCAATATTATGGAAGAGTATGTTACCGAAACCGGAAGCGCCTGGGGTGAAGAACTCCTCGAGGATATGTACGACTACATCGGTAAATTCTGGTTGGTTAAACCGAAGGCAGCCAGCATGGGTAATTTACTCAGCAGTATTCGTACACGACCAGAATAACCAGCGCACGTATAGGACCACTTGTGTAATAGCCGGTGGTTTACAGACCAAGATTTGATGAGGGTAGGCACCATGACTGAGCGTTTAAACAATAGCTTTCAGTTTCTGGATGTAGCCAGAGCAGAACCAGGTAAAAAAGAGTTCGATGTACGACAGAGCCAATTCGTAGAGATATACGAGCCGTTTACACACAAAGAGTCGAAAGCCCAGAGCCATCGCTGTCTGGAATGTGGTATTCCCTACTGTGAGTGGAAATGCCCGGTACACAACTACATACCTAACTGGCTTAAACTGGTATCGGAGGGAAACATTATTGAAGCGGCAGAACTCTGCCACGAAACCAATACGCTGCCTGAAGTCTGTGGACGGGTGTGTCCGCAGGACATGTTATGTGAAGGTGCTTGTACACTGAATGACGGATTTGGTGCGGTTACTATCGGTGCAACAGAGAAGTTTATTACCGACACAGCGTTCGCAATGGGATGGCGACCAGATCTATCCAGCGTCAAGGATACCGGCAAGAAAGTTGCGATTATCGGTGCTGGTCCTGCAGGGTTAGGCTGTGCAGATATTCTCACTCGTAACGGGGTAAGGTCCGTAGTCTTTGACCGACATCCGGAAATTGGTGGTTTGCTGACGTTCGGTATTCCGGAATTCAAACTTGAAAAAGATGTCATGAAACGACGCCGTCAGGTATTTGAAGGTATGGGCGTTGAGTTCCGTTTAAACACTGAAATCGGCAACGGAATAACAATGCAAAATCTGCTGGATGATTACGATGCAGTATTCATGGGTATGGGAACTTACACTTCCATGAAGGGTGGTTTCCCTGGTGAAGACTTGCCAGGCGTTCATGATGCCTTACCGTTTCTGATCTCAAACGTGAATCGCTGCATGGGCTACGAAGTCGGTGAGGATTTTATCGATATGAAAGGTAAGAAGGTTGTTGTGTTGGGTGGTGGAGACACCGCGATGGACTGCAACCGTACTTCTATTCGTCAGGCAGCTGAGTCCGTTTCCTGTGTGTATCGCCGCGATGAAGCCAATATGCCGGGTTCCCGTAAAGAGGTGCAGAACTCGAAAGAGGAAGGCATCAAGTTTCTCTTTAATCGCCAACCGCTGGAAGTGGTAGGCGATGGCAAGGCTGAAGGGATAAAGGTGGTTTCTACCCGTTTAGGTGCAGCAGACGAAAATGGTCGACAGCGGCCGGAAGTTATCGAAGGTAGCGAGGAGATTATTCCAGCTGATGTGGTTTTGGTAGCCTTTGGCTTCCAGCCAAGCCCGGCTCCCTGGTTTGATGATCATAAAATCGACATCAATAGCTGGGGCGGAGTGGTTGCTCCAGAGCAGCAGACTTTCAAGTTTCAAACCAGTAATCCTAAAGTCTTTGCCGGTGGCGATATGGTGCGGGGTTCTGATCTGGTGGTGACAGCAATCTGGGAAGGCCGTCAGGCAGCTGAAGGCATTCTTGACTATTTAGAGGTTTGATCCAGGTCATTCATCTCCACAACGGTGGTCGTATTGACTGCCCTTGTGGTTACTGTGTTTATTGTAGTTCGTCACCTTCGTAGGTGATCACATCAGGATAGAAAATCTCCATGACTGAATTGAAAAATGACCGTTTTCTGCGCGCACTATTGCGTGAACCTGTTGATGTGACTCCTGTCTGGATGATGCGTCAGGCGGGTCGTTATTTGCCAGAATATAAGGTAACTCGCGCTCAGGCCGGGGATTTCATGAGCCTCTGTATGAATCCGGAGCTGGCTTGTGAGGTGACCATTCAACCCCTGAAACGTTTTCCTCTCGATGCGGCAATTCTCTTCTCGGATATTCTGACTATCCCGGATGCTATGGATCTGGGTCTTTATTTTGAAACCGGTGAAGGTCCTCGTTTTAAAAAACCGGTGCGCACCGAAGCCGATGTTGAAGCCTTGCCCGTTCCTGATCCGAATGGGAAGCTCGATTACGTGATGCAGGCAGTGAAAACAATTCGCCATGAGCTTAATGGTCGGGTACCTTTGATCGGTTTCTCCGGTAGCCCCTGGACCTTGGCGACTTATATGGTAGAGGGCGGTTCCAGTAAAGACTTCCGTCGCGTTAAAGAGATGATGTATAGCCAGCCACAGGTATTGCACCAGTTGCTGGATAAGCTGGCTCAATCGGTGACAAGCTATCTTAATGCCCAGATAGCGGCTGGTGCCCAAGCCGTACAAATCTTCGATACCTGGGGTGGTGTATTGAGCCCAGCGTGCTACCGCGAGTTTTCCTTAAACTATATGTCCAGGATTGTTGCCGGTCTGACCCGTGAAAATGAAGGCCGCCGCGTGCCGGTAATTCTTTTTACCAAAAATGGTGGACAGTGGATCGAGCAGATTGCGGATGCAGGTGCAGATTGTGTCGGGCTCGACTGGACGATCGATATCAGTGAGGCACGTCAGCGCATCGGTAACCGTGTAGCGTTGCAGGGTAATATGGATCCTTCGGTACTTTATGCTTCACCGGCAAAGATTCGCGAAGAGGTGTCTCGTATTCTTGAGCAATATGGTACGGGTGCGGGGCACGTATTTAACCTGGGTCACGGAATTCATCAATTTGTTAATCCTGATCATGCCGCGGTTTTTGTCGAAGCGATACATGAGTTGTCAGCGCCTTATCATCAATAGGCTAAACGATTGCTTGCTGATCAACAGCGTCTGACTAACGACCTGTTTTTCGCAGCTGGTAAGTTCCCTTTGAACGAGCTACAACAGCACCATTGGTGTCGGTAAGCTCGGTATTTAAAATAAACTCTGCCTTGCCCGTGTCGTTGGCAATAGCTTGTATCCGCTCTATTTCTTCATCCGTCATGGTCAACTCACAGGAAATATCAGTGGTGGCGGGTTTCAGGAAATCCAGCTTCATATCCTTGATGATGGGGTAAAATTGGTGAAAATCGAAGCTGGTTAAAAACAGTGATCCACCAGGAATTTCCGCCAGGGTAAATAAGGCGCCAGCGTACATGGTGCCAATGTGGTTGGAGTTACCTTCCAGAGGCGCTCGAAGACGAACGTGTCCACGCTCAAGGATTTCTGCTTTGAGCCCCATGCGTTGCACAAAGGCGATCTTGTCTTCGGTAAAACTGCGGGCAAATTTTGCGTCAAAACTCATAGTATCGCTCCTTTTCCTCCAGTGTACAGGCTGAAAAGGAACGGCCAATGACTCTAAATATCAAATCGCTTGGCGATTAATACCGTTATCGAGCAGCAGTGAGTGCCTGCTCAATATCAGCCAGCAGATCATCGATGTGCTCGATGCCGATCGACAAGCGCACCATATCGACAGAAACGCCAGCAGCGATAAGCTCGTCTTCATTGAGTTGGCGGTGCGTGGTGCTGGCCGGATGACAGGCAAGTGACTTGGCATCTCCTATATTCACCAGTCGTGTAACGAGCTGCAGGGCATCTATGAAGCGCCCGCCGGCCTCGCTTCCACCTTTTATCCCGAATCCGAGAATACCCGATGCTTTACCCCCCATGCTCGATTGACACAGTGCGTAATCAGGGCTGCTCTCGAGTCCGGGGTAGTTTACCCACTCGACCATCTCATGTTGTTCAAGGAATTGTGCAACCCTGAGAGCGTTAGAGCAGTGGCGATCCATTCTCAGTGGTAAGGTTTCGATGCCTTGCAATATAAGAAATGCGTTCATAGGTGATATGGCTGCTCCAGTACTGCGCAGGGGAACCACACGACAGCGCCCAATAAACGCAGCGGGGCCTAAGGCTTCTGTATAGGTGACTCCGTGGTATGAGGGGTCGGGCTGGTTGAGCATGGGATAACGCTCGGCGTGCTCGGCCCAGGGGAAGTTACCGGAATCCACCACGATGCCGCCGATAGACGTACCGTGTCCGCCCATATACTTGGTAAGGGAATGAATAACAATATCTGCGCCCAGTTCAATGGGGCGTTGCAGGTAGGGGGTTGCGACGGTGTTATCGACGATTACAGGAACGCCTTTGCTGTGCGCTGCGTCAGCAAGAGCCTTCACATCGACGATATTGGCGAGTGGGTTTCCGATCGATTCACAGAATACCGCTTTGGTTTTTTCGTCAATCAGCGCGACCAATGCATCGATATCATCGTGCGGCGCCATGCGGACTTCGATGCCTTGTCTGGGCAAAGTGTGAGCAAAGAGGTTGTAGGTGCCGCCATACAGCTTATTGATGCTGACGATATTATCTCCAGCCTCGGCGATGGTCTGGATAGCATAGGTAATTGCAGCCATCCCTGAAGCGACTGCGAGTCCACCAATACCGCCTTCCATCTCGGCGACTCGCTGTTCGAGTACTGCGGTGGTGGGGTTCATGATGCGAGTGTAGATATTGCCTTCAACCTTCAGGTCAAACAGGTCAGCACCGTGTTGGGTGTTATCAAAGGCGTAAGAGGTGGTTTGATAAATGGGTACTGCGACCGCTTTGGTTGTAGGGTCAGGCTGGTAGCCGCCGTGGACAGCAATGGTCTCTAGCTTCATATCAATTCCTCTTATCTTTTTATGGGCGCAAAGATTAAAGCATACCAGTCTCTGCTGTTTCTGGGAGACCCTGACGGTTAAAACTCATTAAATGGGCTTTGTGGGTAAATAAGGGGTTACCAAAGTTCCAGGGGAGGTTCATGTAAAATGGCTAATTGTTCGCGAAGTTCCATAATATGCTCTGACCAATAACGTTCGGTGTTGAACCAGGGGAAGCTGTGGGGGAAGGCGGGGTCTTGCCAGCGCCTTGCTAGCCAGGCGTTGTAATGGATCAGGCGAAGGGTGCGTAACGGCTCAATTAATCGAAGTTGTATCGGGTGAAAATCATAAAATTCGTTGTAGCCTTCGATCACTTCGCTGCATTGAATCTGCTGTTGCTGGCGATCACCTGACAGGAACATCCATAGATCCTGAATAGCAGGGCCGCTTCGACAATCGTCGAAATCAACGAAATGCGGGTTATCGTCTCGCCATAAAATATTACCGCCGTGGCAGTCACCATGCAGTCGTATCTGTGGTTGGGGGCCAGCTTCTTTCCAGATGGCATGTAGGCGGAGAAGAATATCCCGAGTCAAGGTTTTATAGGCATTGATCAGGCTGTCAGGAATACTTCCTGAACCGAGCAGGAATTCAATCGGTTCTTCGGCATAACTGGCAATATCAACGGCAGGGCGGCTCACAAACTCTTGTTGGACACCGCAACTGTGTATGCGACCCATCATGCGGCCCAGAGTCATCAAATTATCCAGATTGTCGAGTTCGGGAGCATGGCCACCCTGTCTGGGAAACAGGGATATGCGAAAGTCTTTGTATTGATGCAGGGTTTTGCCATCACCATTTGCGATAGGAGGAATAACCGGTAACCCAAGTTCACGTAGCTGCTGGGTAAATTCATGCTCTTCCAGAATCTGTTCATCGGTCCAACGTTGAGGTCGATAGAATTTTGCGATCAGCGGCTGAGAGTCCTCGATACCGATTTGATATACCCGGTTTTCGTAGCTATTAAGCGCCAGAATACGCGCATCGCTAAGATACCCAAGGCTTTCGACAGCGTCGATGACTACGTCGGGAGTAAGGGCTTCATAGGGGTGAGCTAACATAATGTCGGATGCCGCAAGGAGTAAGCTTGCATTGTAACCTGAGGGGTATGAGATCGGTGAATGAATTGCTGGCTTGCGGTGGAATTGCTGTCAACGAGCTTTAACGGAAAATAGTGTTATCCGGGGTTCTGGCCAGGCAGCATACATCTACCTGGTTGGCGCCATGTTTTAACAGAAGTTTACTGATTTCGTTGCAAGTGCTGCCACTGGTAACCACATCATCAATTAGCAGAATATGGTGATGAATCACAGGTTTGGCCAGGCTGAAAGCGTTGCGAATATTACTACGGCGTTGTTTGAGGGATAACCCTTGTTGTTGGGCGGTATTGGTTGTTCGTTTCAGGCATCCTTTGAGTATCGGGATATGACTCAAGGCAGACAGGCGGCGTGCAAGTTCAAATGCCTGGTTGAAACCTCGTTGGCGAAGTTTGGATGGGTGTAGAGGAACAGCAAGTAATACTTCAGGAGTTTGCTTGTCGAGATAGTGGCTGGTTAATCGGTGATGTAAAAGCTGCGCAAACAGGTTTCCGTAAAGCCATTGTTGCTGATATTTATAGCGGCTGATGAGCTGTTTGGCCGGAAACTCATAGCTAAGTGCCGAGATACATTGATTGAATTTCGGGGGCTTCACGAGGCAGCCTCCGCAAAGGCTGTCTGGCGGCCCACTATGCTGCAACCCACAGCAAGCGCAAGGATTTATTATTCGTGGTAAGGCTTTAACGCAACCCTCACAGAGTGCCAGCTTGTTGGTGGTGTTTGCGCCGCACAAAAGACAATCGCAAGCAATCAGGTCAAAAAACATACACTAGTAAACCTTTTATCTTCTGTCTGGTTGACAGATGCCAGGGACAAGATATTATGAAACGCTGATGAAGACGGTGTGGCCAGAGGGGATTCCTCTCTCTGACTGTGGTCATCTATCTGTTTGCGGTGTAGGCCTTAAGAGAGAAAAAATATGATGTCAAATGATGCCGTTGTGCGGAACGACTGGACGCCGGCCGAAGTAAAATCCCTGTTTGCACTACCGTTTATGGATCTGTTGTTCAAGGCACAGAGCGTGCACCGTCAGCATTTTGATCCCAACCAGGTGCAGACCAGTACCTTGCTCTCGATAAAAACGGGTGCTTGCCCTGAAGATTGTAAATATTGTCCTCAGAGTGGCCATTACAATACTGGCCTTAAAAAAGAGAAACTGATGGCAGTGGAGCGTGTTTTAGAAAAAGCGCGTCAGGCCAAAGAGGGGGGTGCTTCGCGTTTTTGTATGGGCGCAGCCTGGAAACATCCTGGCGAAAAAGATATGCCTTATGTGCTTGAAATGGTTGAGGGCGTTAAGGAGTTGGGCCTTGAAACCTGTATGACTCTGGGTATGTTGAACGAGCATCAATCTGCTCAACTGGCTGATGCTGGTCTGGATTACTACAATCACAACCTTGATACCTCTCCTGAGTTTTATGACAAGATCATTACGACGCGCAGCTATCAGGACCGGTTGGATACTCTTGGGCATGTCCGGGATGCAGGGATGAAGATCTGCAGCGGAGGTATTGTTGGAATGGGAGAAACCGCATCGGATCGTGTGGGTCTGCTGATTCAATTGGCGAATCTTCCACAACAGCCTGAGAGTGTGCCGATCAACATGTTGGTTCGGGTTAAAGGTACGCCCCTTGAAGACTCTGAAGATCTCGACAATTTTGATTTCATTCGAATGCTTGCTGTTGCGCGTATCATGATGCCTGAATCTCATGTGCGTCTTTCTGCGGGCCGTGAAACTATGTCTGATGAGACTCAGGCGCTTGCCTTTATGGCCGGCGCAAACTCGATATTTTATGGTGAGTGTCTACTTACTACGGCTAATCCTGAGAAAAACCGTGACCTCCAGTTGTTCAAAAGATTGGGCATGCGTCCGGAGCAGGCGATAGATAAGGCGGATGATGCCGCAGAAACTGCGATTCGTCAGTCTATAGTTAAACAGCAGCAAGATTCGTTGTTCTATGACGCATCAGCCTGACGCTGGTGGTTTTGATAAGCTGGCTGCAGAGCTAACAGAAAGACGACAACAACACCTTTATCGAAAGCGCCGCCAGCTGCAATCACCTCAGCAACCTCACCTTCGTTGTGATGGCCGAGACTTGTTGGCCTTTTGTTCCAATGATTATCTTGGGTTGGCAAATCACCCGCAAGTCATTACCAGTTTTCAGCAAGCGGCCAATCAGTATGGCGTCGGTGGCGGTGCTTCACATCTGGTGATTGGACATTCCCGTGTCCATCATCAGCTAGAAGATGCATTGGCAGAATTTACCGGGCGTGAGCGGGTATTGCTATTTTCTTCTGGTTACATGGCCAATCTCGGGACTATTAACGCCCTGCTCGATAAACACGATGCAGTGTTTGAAGATCGTTTAAATCATGCGTCGTTGATTGATGCAGGTTTACTCTCAGGCGCTCGTTTTCAGCGCTACCTGCATAACTCTGTCGATGCCCTGGAGAATAAACTCCAGCGGAGCACTGCAAGACGCAAGTTAGTGGTATGCGACGGCGTGTTCAGTATGGACGGTGACATCGCTCCACTGCCAGAAATTACCAGAGCGGCGGCTGACCAGGGTGCCTGGGTCATGGTGGATGATGCGCATGGCTTTGGTTGCCTTGGCGAAAATGGCGGCGGGTGCACCGAGCACTTTTCCCTCAATACTGACCGTGTTCAGGTGCTGGTGGGTACATTGGGTAAGGCATTTGGGACATCTGGAGCATTTGTCGCTGGCGATGAAGTATTGATAGAAACCCTGATTCAACACGCACGCACTTACATCTATACCACTGCAATGCCGCCCGCAGTGGCGGCAGCGACCCTGATCAGCCTGAAATTGTTACAGGCAGAGGCTTGGCGAAGAGATAAACTCCAGGCACTAATAGCACGTTTTCGGGCGGGGGCGAATCAGCTTGGTCTGCAACTAATGGATACCTCGACACCAATACAGCCGATTTTGATAGGTGATGAGGCGCGTGCGCTAGAGTTGAGTGCGCAGTTGGAGGAAAGGGGTTTGTTGGTGACCGCGATTCGTCCCCCTACAGTACCCAGAGGCACCGCTCGGCTGAGGGTTACCCTGAGTGCAAGCCACGATGAAAAAGATGTAGATCGCCTGTTAGATGGGCTCGCTGAGTGCTGTTCGGATGAATCTTCAAATGGATAAGCTCCCCAGCAGTAAGGTACCACGTCTGGTGATGATTCCTGGTTGGTCGATGCCCGGGGCAATTTTTGCTCCATTACTGAACGCCATGCCGAATCAGGATGTTCAGGTGTTGGAGTTGCCCGGTTATGCATCTTCCTGCGAGGCAGAAAAAGGAGTGTGGCGCACCGAAAAAGCGCTCATAAATTGCTTGCTGGAACAGTTGCCTGATGAGCCGGTTGTGTTAGTGGGTTGGTCTCTTGGTGGGCTGTTGTCACTGTTAATGGCGCATGTGGCCCCCGGGCATATTATTGGTGTCGTCTTGTTGGCGAGTAATCCCATCTTTGTCGCTAAAGACGAGTGGCCTGGGCTGAGTGAAGAGCTATTCACTGAATTTAGCGCCGGTGTTGATCAAAACAGGGCGTTGACCTTACGCCGTTTTCAGCAGCTTTGTTGTATGGGCAGTCCAGATGGGCGAGCATTGACCAAGTGGCTGCGTAGCCTGTCATCTTACGAGGCAGACGGTGATGCATTGCATGACAGTCTGCAGTGGTTGGCGAAGAGTTTTCGCGGGCAAATGGAGTCGTTAGAGGTGCCTTTAATCAGCCTGTTAGCATCTGATGATGCTTTGGTGCCTGCGCGGATTGCTGCTGTATTGCCCGGTCAGGTGGAGATTATACCGGGAAGTAGTCACTTGCTGTTTGCCGATAAGCCTCAGCAGGTAGCTTCTTCGATTATTAATTTTGTAAGTATGTTTCGAGATGTTATTGATGATTGAACCGGTAGCGCTGGTGAATAAACAGTTGGTTGCCAGCGGGTTTGGACGGGCGGCTGAAAGCTATGATGGCGCGGCGCATTTTCAGCAACAGGTTGCAGCAGAAGTGTATCAGCGCATACCTGAATCTTTGCATCCAGGGGTGGTTGTGGATCTGGGGTCTGGTACCGGAATGCATACTGCAAGGTTACTGGATGAATACTCAGCCGCATTGGTCATTGGTTGCGATCTCTCCTGGGGTATGTTGAAACATGCTAAAAGCCGATGCTCTATGGCGAATTGGTGTGGTGGTGATGCAGAAGCATTGCCGTTTCGCAATGGCTCGGTGGATCTGGTGTTTTCCAGTTTGGCTATCCAGTGGTGCGACGCTTTTGAACGTGTACTGTCAGAAGTTTATCGGGTCATGCGTCCGGGAGGGTGCTTTGTTTTTTCTACTTTGTGCGAAGGGACTTTAGGTGAATTGCATCATGCCTGGCAGGGTGTTGATGATTTCGAGCACGTAAACCCATACCCTGCATTTGAAGAGCATCATCAGGCTATTTCGCAAAGTGGGTTTGAGGTTGAGTCCCTGGATTTGATTCCTCATCAGGTGTTTTATAACAGGCTTGGTGAGTTGACTCGCGAATTGGAAGCTTTGGGAGCTAACACGCTCACAGTGGAGCGACGTCAGGGCTTGATGACCCCAGGTCGATATCGGGCTTTGCAGCAAGGGTACGAAATGTTTCGCAATGACCAGAAATTATTGCCTGCTACTTACCAGGTGCTCTTTTCTGTGCTGAGGAAGAAGGGTTGAATATGTCCCGAAAGCAGTTTTTTGTGGCGGGTACAGATACCGACGTTGGCAAGACACTGGTTGCTTGTGGCTTACTTCATTGCGCTAGTAATGCCGGCTTAACAACCCTGGCTTTAAAGCCGATAGCTGCTGGTTGCGAACAGACTGATGAGGGTTTACGTAATTCTGATGCCTTAATGCTGCAGGATTGTATGACTCAGAGTCTGGCGTACGAGCAGGTCAACCCCGTTGCTCTCAAGGAAGCTATAGCGCCTCATTTGGCCGCTGAACGGGAAGGGCGCACTTTGTCTGTGGGTCGCCTGGTTGGTTTTTGTCGAGGCGCTCTCATGAAACGCAGCGATTTTGTTCTGGTTGAAGGGGCTGGAGGTTGGCGCGTGCCACTTAACGCTAGAGAGTCCATGAGTCAGTTACCTGTAGAGCTAAACCTTCCGGTAGTGCTGGTGGTAGGTATGAAGTTAGGGTGTTTGAATCACGCATTGCTTACTGTGGAAGCAATGCGTAGAGATGGAGTGGTACTTGCGGGCTGGGTTGCGAATAGAATTGATCCCAATATGGCTTTTTGCGATGAAAATATAGAAACTCTGGAGAGGAGGATTGATGCGCCATGCCTCGGTAAGGTTCCGTTTCTGGATTCTGCAGATCCACTTGAATTGTCTAAATACCTTGATATTTTGCCACTGATCTCAGGCGGTTGATGTTTGAAATCGTGCAGCCAAAGAGATTATTTAGTCGATATTTTAATTTTCTTTAAAAAAATTGAAGTCACGATAACTGGTATCGCGCCGTTATAAAGAATACCTCCATTTTTACGGCTTATAGAATTTTTTGTTCTTAGGCTTTGTAATTTGCTATTATTTTGTTGAAATTTTGGTGAATTAACCAGCCTTTTCTGAATCTGTCTCTGAAAATTACCATTGGGTCAGCGAAAGTATAATTCATGGGGTTGACAGTTGTTGCGTGTAAACGTATGTTTCAAACGACTGTTTTAATACATGCAAAGACAATTAGATTACTACAGCAAATTTTAGTTTGTGTAGTGCATAGAGAGTGTCGCATGTTGCCTTTCATGGGTAGCGATGCATAGATTAGCTAGGATTTCGAGGTTACCGTTATGCCAGAATATAAAGCCCCCCTACGTGAAATTCGTTTTGTTCGTAATGAGCTTCTTGGTTATGAAGAACATTATGCCAGCTTGCCCGGGTGCGAAGATGCAACTCCGGATATGGTTAATGCCATCATGGAAGAAGGCGCTAAGTTCTGCGAGCAGGTTATCGCGCCATTAAATCGCGTTGGTGATACCCAAGGCTGTATCTGGAGCGAGGAGGGTGTAACGACTCCCGAAGGATTTAAGGATGCTTATAGCCAGTTCAAGGAAGCGGGATGGCCATCTCTGGCGCACAATGTAGAGTTTGGTGGGCAAGGATTACCTGAATCGCTGGGATTGGTGATGAACGAAATGGCAGGTGGGGCCAACTGGTCCTGGCAAATGTATCCGGGATTGAGCCATGGTGCGATGAACACAATCCACGAGCACGGCACTGCAGAACAGAAGCAAACGTATCTGACCAAACTGGTTTCCGGTGAGTGGACCGGTACCATGTGTCTGACGGAATCGCATTGTGGTACTGACCTGGGTATGTTACGTACCAAGGCAGAGCCGCAGGCCGATGGTAGTTATAAAGTATCGGGCACCAAGATTTTTATTTCGGCCGGTGAGCATGATATGGCGGACAACATCGTACATATCGTGTTAGCTCGACTTCCGGGGGCTCCAGAGGGTACCAAGGGTATCTCACTGTTCATCGTCCCTAAGCGTTTGCCTGCTACGGACGGCTCTATCGATGTTAACGCAAGCAATGGAGTTACTTGCGGTTCGATTGAACACAAGATGGGGATTCACGGAAACGCTACCTGCGTAATGAATTTTGATGAGGCTACGGGTTATTTAATCGGGTCTGAAAATAAAGGCCTGAACTGTATGTTCACCTTTATGAATACCGCTCGTATCGGCACTGCATTACAAGGCCTTGCTCACGGTGAAATCGCAATGCAGGGTGCGTTAAGGTATGCACGTGAACGATTGCAAATGCGTTCATTGACTGGACCGAAGGCTCCAGAGAAGGCGGCAGATCCTATTATTGTTCACCCTGATGTTCGCCGCATGCTACTGACGATTAAATCCTTAACAGAAGGTAACCGTGTTCTGGCGTACTTTGCGTCCCAGCAGTCTGATATTGCGCAGCGCGGAAGTGAGGAAGAGAAAGCAAAAGCTGACCAGCTGCTTGGATTCCTGACACCTATTGCCAAGGCGTTTATGACGGAAACCGGCTTTGAATGCGCCAACCATGGTGTGCAGGTTTATGGTGGTCATGGGTTTATAAGTGAGTGGGGTATGGAGCAGAACGTTCGTGATAGCCGCATCTCCATGCTGTATGAGGGAACAACCGGAATTCAGGCTCTCGACCTGTTAGGACGTAAAGTATTGATGACACAAGGTGAATCACTGAAGAGCTTCACTAAAATAGTTCATGGTTTTTGTCAGGATAATGCAGAAGATACGAGTGTCTCTGAGTTTGTTAAGCCGCTGGCTGCACTCAATAAAGAGTGGGGAGATATCACCATGAAAATTGGTATGTCTGCCATGAATAACCGGGAAGAGATTGGCGCGGCGTCCGTCGATTATCTGATGTACTCTGGTTATGCCGCTTTAGCGTATTTTTGGGCATCTATGGCCAAGGTCGCTCAGGAAAAGCTTGCCGCAGGGACCACGGAAGTAGACTTCTATCAAGCCAAAGTGCAGACAGCTCGTTTCTACTTCCAGCGGATTTTGCCTCGTACTTTAGCTCATAAAACCAGCATGCTGTCAGGGGCGGATAACCTGATGGATATGACTGTCGAGCAGTTTGGCCCGGAATCGTAATATAGATTTGTTCAGGTTAATTAAGCCCGCCTCGTGCGGGCTTAATTTTTATGAGGTTTCATCCAAAACCGCCAAGCTTAATAGAAGCGTCAGTAAGCTTGTTATTATGACGAACGGAAGTGCCGGGAAACAGATCATTATGGCTCCGGCAAATAGCCATATTTTCTTAACAACTTTGCGCTTGGCGTGATGTTGAGTTGTAAATTTTCGGCGATAAAAATGGTGTTGGTCGGGATACTGGTAGTGCATCCAATCAGGTAATATGGCTAACCGTATCATCAGCAGTAGTAGTCGCATGTGGGCATCCTTTCCTTTATGTAAATGTAGGACAAGTGATGAGAGATGCCAGCTGGATAGTAATCAGGAGTCATGTACGGCCGAGATCTATAAAGGAAGATATTATGACTAATAAGTCATAATTAGACTCTTTGAGTCCAAATAGTTTCTGATTTATTATTGTCACCCCCATTAGTGAAGCTGGTAGAAATAACTTTATGGCTTCCGAGTAAGTTTTTGTTTAAGAGGTTTATGTTATGGCTGAATACAAAGCTCCCCTGCGCGATATTCGTTTTGTTATGAATGAAGTTTTTGAGGCGGATAAGCTGTGGGCTTCCCTTCCAGCATTACAGGGCACGGTTGATCTTGAAACGGCTGACGCAATTTTGGAAGAGGCTAGCAAGCTGGTTGGTGGCATGATTGCACCATTAAACCGTGCTGGTGATGAAGAGGGATGCCAGTGGACTGAAGGGGCGGTAACCACAGCTTCTGGTTTCAAGGAGGCTTACCAGACTTACGCAGAAGGCGGCTGGGTCGGTTTGACGGGTAATGTCGAGTTGGGTGCCATGGGAATGCCCAAGATGTTGAGTTGCCAGGTTGAAGAGATGACGATGGCCGCCAACTTTTCGTTTGGTCTCTATCCTATGTTGACCGTGGGTGCGAGTCTGTCTATTAACGCCCACGCGAGTGACGAGCTTAAAGAACAGTATTTGCCCAATATGTATGCCGGAACCTGGGCTGGTTCAATGTGTTTGACAGAATCTCATAGTGGTACTGACTTGGGAATTATCCGCACTCGCGCGGAAGATAACGGAGACGGAAGCTACAGTGTCAGTGGCACCAAGATTTTTATCACGGGTGGAGAGCATGACCTTACTGAAAACATCATTCATCTGGTGTTGGCCAAATTGGCGGATGCTCCAGCAGGGCCTAGAGGGATCTCTTTGTTCCTGGTTCCCAAAATCAATGTCAACGATGATGGTTCCCTAGGTGAAGCGAATAATGTCAGTTGTGGCTCAATTGAGCACAAAATGGGCATTAAAGCTTCAGCGACTTGTGTGATGAACTTTGATGGTGCTAAAGGCTATTTGGTTGGAGAGTTGAATAAGGGCTTGGCGTGCATGTTCACCATGATGAATTATGAGCGTCTGGGTGTGGGTATCCAGGGATTAGGTGCTGGTGAGGCGTCGTATCAAAATGCCATTGAATACGCCCGTGACCGTATTCAGGGTCGTTCAGCTACCGGTGCAGTCGCTCCTGATAGGGCCGCAGATCCTATTTTGGTGCATGCAGATGTACGCCGTATGTTACTCAATATGAAATCAACCACAGAAGCTGGCCGTGCCTTTTCCAGCTACGTTGCAAAGCAACTGGATCTTGTAAAGTTTTCTGAAGAACCTGAGGTCAAACATCGGGCAGAGGCGATGGTTGCGTTATTGACTCCTGTTGCCAAAGCGTTTATGACAGATATGGGTCTCAATAATACGATTGATGGTCAGATGGTCTTTGGTGGGCACGGTTATATTCGTGAGTGGGGGCAGGAACAACTGGTTCGTGATGCGCGAATTGCCCAGATTTATGAAGGAACCAACGGTGTACAGGCATTGGACCTGATGGGACGTAAGACCGTCGCAAATGACGGCGAATGGACGGCCATGTTGTTGGCCGAGATCAGGGAAGCAGCCGTGGCAATCGGAGGAGAGTTTAGTGAACCGCTATTACAATCGTGTGATCGATTGCAGGCAACGACAGAGCTGGTGACTGAGCGTGCTAAGAGTAACCCTAATGAAATAGGCGCCGCTTCCGTTGAATACTTGCATCTGTTTGGCTATACCGCGTACGCTTATATGTGGTTATTGATGACGGATAAGGCACAGCAAAAGCTTGAAGCCGGGGAAGGTGATAGCGAGTTTTATAGAGCTAAAATTATTACTGCCCGTTACTTTTATCAGCGGTTGTTACCAAGAACTCTGGGCTTGGTTGAATCGATCAAATCCGGCGCAGATCCTCTGTATGCACTAGCGGATGATATGTTCTAGGTTGTCTTTGAAGGGTAAGTATTAACCCACAAAAAAGCCCGGTCCTTGTATAAACGCTGACCGGGCTTAATGAGATGGTGTTAATTACATCTTAATCGGAAAGCTTCTCTTCCAGATAGTGGATGTTGATGCCGCCTTTAATAAACGCCTGGTCGCGCACCAGGTCCTGTTGTAAAGGAACATTCGTCCGAATACCTTCTATTACAATCTCATCCAGGGCTTGTCGCATACGACGCAGAGCGACGTCTCGGGTATCACCGTGAGTGATTATCTTGGCGATCAGGGAATCGTAATAAGGCGGTACGGTGTAACCGCTGTAGAGGTGAGTATCCATACGGACGCCAAATCCACCCGGTGAATGATAACGGGTGACCGTACCTGGACAAGGCATGAAGGTAACTGGATCCTCAGCATTGATTCGGCACTCGAAAGAGTGACCGTTGATTTTGATATCTTCCTGCTTGATGGATAGGGGGTGACCGCTGGCGATCAGCAGTTGTTCCTTAACGATATCAACACCGGTAATCATTTCGGTAACCGGATGCTCCACCTGAACGCGAGTGTTCATTTCGATAAAGTAGAAACCACCATCTTCATAGAGGAACTCAAAGGTGCCGGCGCCACTGTAGTTGA
>JAUXFT010000215.1 GCA_030622755.1 Aestuariirhabdus sp.
CATTTTTCCAGCGCTATAAGCTCCTTATGCGCTTCATCAAAATCATATTCACCGATGTACTTACTGTGCTGTTTTAGCCGCGCCTGATCAACCGCCAGCGTTGGTAGGGCTTCGAGCTCATCGATAATTACCGTTGCATCCGCATCGTCATCTTCAAGTAAGTCACGCAAGCGGGCCAGTAGACCATTGACCTGTTCGCTATCAATATTTCCTTCCGCCGACTTTGCAGCCTTCTTGTTATCTAGTGCTGCCAGGCTATCGATAAGTGGGTCAAGCGCATCTGCAACACGCTGTAGTAGTGCATCAAGGTCTGATTGACCATTCATGCTGGCCTGTTCCAGCGCTCCGGCGGCAGCCTGCACCTGTGCTGCACCAACATTACCCGCAACGCCTTTGAGGGAGTGTGCCAGCCGAGTGCCAGCTTCCGCATCATCCGATTGCTGCGCATCTTTGAATTCTGTTTCAAAATCAGCATAGTTCGCACGGAATTTAGCTAATAGTTTTCTATATAAAGCTGTATTACCCTGCGTGATAGCGAGCCCGGCACTCATGTCTATCCCGTCAAACTCTGGCATTGCTTCGTCATTTTCTGCGTCGACCTGTACCTTGGTTGTCAATAAGGGGTGGGCCGGCGTAATCCATTTGGCCATAGTATCAAACATACTATAAACGTTAATTGGCTTGGCGATATGATCGTTCATGCCGGCTTCCAGTACTTTTTCCCGATCACCCGCCATGGCATTGGCCGTCATCGCGATCACCGGTAAATCCCTGTACTGCTCCTGCTGTCTTATTTTGCGCGTGGCTTCATAACCATCCATCAACGGCATCTGGATATCCATCAATACGCCGTCAAAATCACCCGACTCTAGCTGCGATAATGCTTCGACGCCATTATTGGCTATCGCGACAATAAGTCCGTTACTCTGTAGTAACTCCAGCGCCAGCTCCTGATTAATCTCGTTATCCTCAACCAGCAGAACTCTAGCCCCTCGCAGGCCCGCAATAGCTTCGCTGGATTCAAGCTGCCGGCTATCGGCGCGGCTGTCGCTGATGGCTTCTCTGCCCATTGCCATCATGATGGCATCCAGCAGGCTGGACGGCGTGACTGGCTTGGTAAGAAAGCCGCTGATATCGACATCGGTGGCCGCCTGGCGGGCTTCTTCGCGACCGTAGGCGGTTACCATGATAACGGTTGGAATCTCACTTAAGGCTTCATCGTGTTGAATAGCGCGTGTTACTTCCAGGCCATTCATGCCCGGCATTTTCCAGTCCATCAATACCAGTTCGTACGGATCCTGCTCGTCGGCTTCTTGCAGAATAGCTTTTGCGGCATCACCACTGCTTGCCTGATCCACGCGTAGTCCAAAGCTTTCAAGCAGCGCCGTGAGGGTGTCGCGTGCGGAGGCATTGTCATCCACTACCAGCACGCGTAGGTCACCCAGGACGCTTGCTCTGGTACGTGGTTGTGGCACCTCACCCTGTTGTTTGCCAAAATGTGCGGTGAAGTGGAATGTTGTGCCTTTCCCCGCTTCACTTTCGAGCCAGATCTTGCCACCCATCATTTCTGTCAGGTTCTTGCAGATCGCAAGGCCCAACCCGGTACCACCATATTTGCGGCTGGTAGAGGTGTCGGCCTGCGAAAAAGATTGAAACAAATTGGCCTGTTGCTCGGGGGTCATGCCGATACCCGAATCGCGGACAGAAAATTGCAAGCTAACCGCGTCGGTAGTCTCGTCGTTGATGGTAATGGAGATGGTTATGTCACCCCCTGGATCGGTAAATTTGACCGCATTATTACCCAGATTAACCAGAATCTGCCCGAGTCGCATAGGGTCGCCGACCAGTGCAGTCGGCAAATCTACTGGCAGGTTGAACATGAGTTCCAGTCCCTTCTCTTCGGTCTTGAGCCCCACCAGGTTAGACAGGTCGTCGAACACGTCCTCAAGCCTGAAATCGATTGATTCCATGTCCAGCTTGCCCGCCTCTATTTTGGAGAAATCGAGAATATCATTGATAATGCCGAGCAGGCTTTCGCCGGAGCGGTGTACTTTTTCAATATAGTTGCGCTGTTTTCGATCCAGTTCGGTTTGCAGGGCGAGGTAGGACATGCCGATGATGGCGTTCATCGGCGTGCGAATTTCATGGGACATGTTGGCGAGGAAATTGGATTTGGCCTGAGTAGCTTCATCAGCCGTTGCTTTTGATAATTTGAGTGCTTCTTCGGCCTGTTTTCGGTCTGTTATATCTGAAATAGAGCCACTGGTCCGATAGGCTTTGCCTGATTTATCTCGCAAAGATTTTGCTCTTGCCCGAAACCACCGATACTCGCCTTGTTTGGTGCGCATGCGATATTCGAGATTATAGGGTGCTTCACTGCCAATATGCGCATCGAACGCGTCTGCTGCTGCATCGCTATCATCCGGGTGGAGGTGTTCTGTCCAGGTCCCTAGCGTGGGAGGAATTTCATCTGGATCATATCCCAGTATTTCGATAAAGCGCGGTGAAAACCAGCTTGCTCCCGTCTTGTCATTATATTCCCATAAGGCATCGCCCGAACCTCGTACTGAAAGCTCAAACCGCTCCTGAACATCTCTGAGTCTATTGAGCATTCGATTCCGGTAGGCAACAATGATGGTAAGTAGCAACAAAATACCCAGTGTGACGAGAACAATAGTTCTGTAAACCGGGTTCTTCCAGATACTGGGGGTCATCTGTCCGACCCATTTTTCTCGTATTGCATCACGCTCATCGGGTGTGATGCTCGCCAGTCCCTTGTTCAAGATGGATACCAGTGGCAACCAGTCTTTACGGACACCGAAGCCCACCGCGGTGGGCTCGGGCAGGGTAGTGGATATTTCCAGACCAACCAGGCCTTCCGTATTGATCATAAAAAGGGCAACATCATGATAGCTAACGGTAAAATCCGTCACACCGCGAGAGGTCGAAGCCAGGGCAGTTTTCAGATCCGAAAATCTGTTAACGGTGATTTCGTCTGCGCGCGATGTCAGAATCTCATCCCAGGCATAACCTTCAACGACAGCAACCCTATACGGTGCCAGATCATCCATCGAATCTACCGATTCAACGGGCGCCAACTGCTTATTGGCAATGATAACGCCGTGCATATCAATATATGGATCACTAAAATTCAGGAAAGCTTCACGTTGCGGCGTACGTGTCACGGCCGTCAACACATCTATTCGCCTCTGTTTTATCATGTCTATGATAGCGCCCCAGGAGGAGGCGGTTACTATCTCGAAACGAACACCCAATTTTGTTTCCAGAAGTTTGATGTAATCAGAGGTGATTCCCTGATAGTCTCCGGCATGATTGAACCACTCATAAGGCGCAAAATCAGGGTCAGGTCCGATCAGTATAACCGGGTGAGCATCTAGCCAGGCCTGCTCTGATTCGGCCAGGTTAATGGATTCTACGGCCGTCGCGTGCCCGATTGGCACCTGCGCGGCCATGGATAATAGAACCAGAGCAAGGAATAACCCACCACGCAAGCTGAAGGTATAGCGTGAAATGGAACTGGTTTTTGAATTTAGCATGTCAATTGAATAAGATCGTTATCACACAGCTGAGTAATTATTGAATTTTCGCATTGTACTCGCAGTCTCGCGCGAGACTACCAACCCATTCCCGTCAGAATCGTTGAGCCCGGGTTACAGCCAGGTATTTGTTACTCGACAGCAGCATACTCGTATAGTGCATCAGGGGTTCCGTGGATTTTGTACAATGCTACACTATCTCTTGTGCAATCACCCGATTTTGATAAAATATGCGGCAACTAGCCCACCGTTGTTCTCGGCTGAACAAAGATAGCAAAAAACTCATCTAACCAGATTCAAATATAATTCCGGCTGACAAAATGAATACCACAAAGTACCTGTTATTATTTCCACTGCTGTTGGGTTTATTGCTTCCAGTGAGCCAGGCACTTTCTGCAGAAGTTTCTGCACAGGAGAGTAGCGCCGAAAAATGGGTAGAGGTGCCGCCAGCACTCGGCCCTGAAGCGATGACTTCGCTGGTATCCAAACTTGACCAGGAGCAAACTGACGCGCTGGCTCAGTTAATGGCGTTGATGAGTGCTTCCGCTGAAAATGCAAACGCCGTCACGCCCGCCGAACAGGCACCATTGCTTGACACGGTAGATAAGTGGGTTTCAGGTTTTGGCGACACCCTGATTTCATATTTGCGTGGTATCCCAGAAATGGTAAGCGGTGCGGGCCACGCCTTAGCGAGTATTTTTACTGGCCGTGGCATAGGTGGCAGCCTGATTTTTCTTGGTCTACTCTTGTTGGTCACTGCGGTGGGCTTTGCTGCGGAATGGCTGTTTAATCGAACCCTCCCTCAGCGCCATGATTTAGTCAGGTCAGAAAGCCCGGACTCATTGCTCGGAACGTTAAAAGTGTTGTCCACTCGAGCGGCTATCCAGATGGTGGATATCATCGTGTTTGCGATCGCATATGTAATCGCAGCCAGGCTCGCATTTCCTGCTGCTGATGACCGAGTTATTGTGCTGGCCATCCTCAAGGTTATTTTGGTTATACGCTTTAGTGCGGCGGCGTTGCTTTTTGTGCTGGCTCCATATCGTGCGGACCTACGCCTGGTGTCCACAGATGGCGAGACAGCACGCTTGCTCTACCGGCAGCTTACAATCGTTGTAGCCATTGTGGCCATCGGACTGTTCATCGCAACTCTGATGGACCGAGGCGGCTTTGAAGGCGCTGAGACATTAAGATTTGTGGTGGCCCTGGTTGTCGTGCTATGGGTTATGCTGATTACCTGGCGCGCGCGTAAGGGCCTGACATCCATCATTATAGGCGAAGAAGAAAATTTGACCCCCGGGCTGGAAAAAATGGCGAGCTGGTGGCCTTATTTCTCAATTGGTTTTATCGCTTTCGACTGGCTGATGCTTGAGTTTATCAACAGCACAGGGAGCGGCGCTATCAGTCCGGGTCAAGGAGCCCTGTCACTCGCACTGATCATC
>JAUXFT010000053.1 GCA_030622755.1 Aestuariirhabdus sp.
ACATCCACACCGAAATGAGGCCTGCGAGGCTCACCATTATAAAATCTCTGACTTCCGTACACGCCACTGATCGGACCGGTAACAGGCCAGACAAACTGCTGAGTAAAATAAATGTGCGGTAAATCCTCTTTTCTCGCTGCTCGGACTCGGGCAGCTTCAGCCCGTATACGTTTCAAGTCATCCTCGTTAGGTTGCATCATACGTTTTGCGATGCCTTCAATGCGCTGAATATTATATTCTCTGGACTCCACCTCTAAACTGACCTGCTTCTCTCGACCATCCGGATAACGCACCCTGTAAGCTTGCTGCGAAGCTGCATCCCGATCAAAACCCAAAACAAATGTACCGTCTTCAGCGATCTGAACTCTTCGGTTATTCATCCAGATCTGATTCTGGCGATCTGTCTTGCCGATATACAATCCACCCTGTTTCAAAACATCTTGTGCCGGTGCCTGATAGCTGGACGTCAAAAGCCCTACAAACAGGCAGATCAGCAGCCACATAGATATATCCAGTCGATGTACAATTTTTGTCATGCTTTATTAGTCCCAGGAACAACGAATTTTTCTATTTCTACACTATATTTAAGCCATCATCAAAACTGATATCAGTTCTAACGTAATCCAAACCTCTGCTGCCAACACTCTGAGTAACCACGCTGACCAGCCAACGGAGTTTCCGATTGATAGTTACGACCCAACATCTGTACAAAAGTTTCTCCCAGCCCCTGCTTAAAGACATTAATCTTGAGATAAAAAAAGGAGAGATCGTATTACTGCTGGGACAAAGTGGTTCGGGAAAATCCACACTCCTCAACCTTATAGCCGGATTACAAACCATCGACTCGGGCAGAATATGCGTAGCTGGCCAGAGATTGGATCAAATGAACGATAAACAGAGAACATTGCTCAGACGAAGACAAATAGGCTTCATATATCAACACTTTAACCTGATACCTACTCTCACCGTTATAGAAAACCTGCTGCTCCCCGCCCGGCTAAACAACCTACCCATAAAACGTAACGATGCACTAGAGGTTCTAAAAACAGTAGCACTGACTCAACAGGCAGATCGACTTCCTGAATACCTGTCTGGTGGGGAGCAACAACGTGTCGCTATTTGCCGGGCACTCATCCACAACCCCGCCCTGATACTTGCGGATGAACCCACCGGCAGCCTCGATAACAAAACAGCTCGAAAGATTATCCGGTTGATGTTTTCGCAAGTTCGCGCTCAACAACAGACCATGCTCATGGTGAGTCATAACGAAGAATTGATAGGCCTGGTAGACCGATGTTATTACCTCAGAGATGGAAAACTTTTGGCTCACTCAACTCTGGCTCATCCTTGAGTGGCCCAAAAATGAAACTCTCAATCACCAGAACTCATACATGAACTCCCTCCTCCTGACCGGACGAGCCCTAACCGGGCATTATCGCCAACACCCCTGGCAGCTACTGCTGATGTGGCTGGGGATAACCCTGGGGGTCGCGACGGTCATTTCAATCGAACTGCTTAATGACAGTGCACGCCAGAGTATCGTCAAATCTCACAACAGTCTCGATCAAACAGCCAGCCACACGATTGAAGGTGATGCCGTTTTACTGGAAAAATTTTACAGAGAAATACAACTAACCATTCCAGGCATCATCGCCACGCCTTTATTGATCGCCAAAGTTAACCACCAGGACAGCGAGCATGCACTAACTCTCGTGGGAATTGACCCTTTTACCTATAGCGATTTTGGAGATCAAGTAAGCCAACAATTTGATAAAAATAATTCTTTGCGCTCTCTTTTAATTAATAAAAATACGGCTCTGGTAAATCAATTTACTTTCGACGAACTAAACCTGTCGATTGGCAGTGAACTCGTACTTTGGCATAAAGAAAAACCCTTTCGCCTGATAGTGCATTCTGTACTTGAGAGCGCTCCATCGACTTCTGATAATTTATTAATCATGGATATCGGTCAGGCAAAAAAAAATCTTGGAAAAGAAAATGAACTCAGCCAAATTAAATTGCGGCTGGATCTTGCAACTGTTTTCCATAAAAACACAGAAAATCAACGAGAGCAGCAGCGTAACCGTATACTTGACAACATCACATCCAGATTGCCTGCTGGACTTTATCTTGATAAACCGGGCAGAAAAACAAACAACCTCTTGCAGATGCGGCGCTCGTTTGAACTTAGCCTTAATGCATTAAGCGGCATGGCGCTGATGATGGGACTGTTTCTGGTTTATAACAGCAGTCACTTCGGGTTCTTGCAGCGGCAACCTATGCTTGCCCAATTACGCGCTATGGGTGTCACCAGTAATGAGATCGGATTTTGCCTGTTCATTGAATACATTGTCCTGGCTATCAGCGCAGCACTTTCTGCAATCCCTATCGGTTGGTTGTTAGCCGATAGTCTGTTAGAGCTGATGGTTAGTGGGCATATAGAGTCCAGCAACTCACTCCCAAGGCTGTCCATATCTACTATTTTTCAAGCATTAAGCCTGGGCGTATTCGGTAGCCTGTTGGCATGCATAATGCCTCTGGTAACAGCACCACGAACCGGGGCTCGTCCGTTCGGCAACAACTTAAGCGCAAGTCTAACTGACGACGAAAAACACCATTGGCCACTATTCTTCGGCGTATTGCTATTAATCGCTGCCAGCGCAATTTTATCTATTAGGGATACATCCATTGTTGTTAGTTACGCGGGGATAGCACTGATGATGTTTGGCTGCGCGATCTTATCACCCCTGGCGTATCGCCTGATTTTACATCTGCTTGATAGAGTTCAACGTCGTTTATTCCCTCATCACTGGTTGCTGCAATTAACCGTGCGAGAAAGTACTCGAAACCTCAGTCGCACACGGGTGGCGTTAATGGCATTAATGATTGCTATTGCGACAAGCTATGGCATGCAGTTAATGGTAGGTAGTTTTCGCCTTTCTGTAGAAAACTGGCTAGATGAACGGCTAAATGCCCCCATCTATTTGCGTATGCAGCAAACCCTTTCTACCCCCGCTGAACCAATTCCCAGTCACTTACTGAGCCTGTTAAAGCAACAATCCAATATCGACGCCGTAGCAGAATTTTCTTTTCAAAAAGTGTGGGTAGGAAATCGACAAGTTGAGATGATCATTAATAACTTTCCTCTACAAACGCGCAGTGGATATCGCCTACTGGCGGACAATAATCGTCCGCCATGGCCACAGCTTTTGCATGAAACGGGTATTATGATTAGCGAACCCATGGCCTACCATCTAGAGCTAGCAGTCAATGACAAAATAATTATTGAACTCGATGGCAAAAATTCCGCGTTAAATATAGTTGGAATATTTCAAGACTATGGGAGTGAACAAGGGCGACTAATAATCAGTAGGAATACCTACAATTCCATCTGGGACACTCAGCCTGCCACAGCCGCTGGTATTTATGGTTCAATCACTATTCAATCCATTCTTGCCCTACTTTCTGATGACGAACAAAAAAGCATCAAACTGATTGATCAGAAAGCGCTGCGCAATCTTTCCCTTAAGGTTTTCGACCAGACCTTTGCCATTACTTATGCTCTGCAACTGGTTGCAGTCACCGTTGCCTTTATGGGTTTATTTTCATCGTTGTTAGCCATATTACTGGAACGACGGGAACAAATGAGTATTTATCATCACCTTGGTTTAAGTGGCCAGGAACGTAGTTTCCTGATTCTTGGGGAAGGGCTGTTGATAGGAGCTTCCGCCGGAATCATTGCCATCGCCTGTGGCGAGTGGCTAGCATGGCTACTCCTGAAAGTAATTAACCTGAAGGCATTTGGCTGGAACTTGCCACTGACACACAGCGCCTTCGGTTGGCTCCAACCTGTAGTTTTAGGTGTCCTTGCCGCACTGCTCGCTACCAGCTACCCCGCGTGGAAATTTTCCAAAGATCCTCGTTCTGATGCGAGGAAATCATAATGTCATTATTTCCTAGCCGAAAAATGTTTGTGGTGTGTTTTATCATTATTCTGCTAGGCGCACTAATTGCCAACGTTTTTTTGTCTGGAAACGCTCATCAACCATCAGCCGATAAAACAACCATCAATCTCAACAGCCTGCTGGGTGACACCCCTTCCGACTCATCAATTAATAATCAAAACACTGGCCATCAAACCTTTCCCCAGGTCACTCAGCCAAGAGATTTTAAGTTCCCCGAGGATCACCTGGCCCATACAACATATCGCAGCGAGTGGTGGTATTTTACCGGGCACCTTAAAGAACAAGGACAAACAGAGTTTCGCTATGGCTTCCAATTTACTATTTTTCGTCATGCCCTGACACCTTCCTCAGAAAAATCTGCAAACTGGGCTTCACCGCAGATCTATATGGGGCATCTTGCCATTACCGATGTAACAAAAAATGTCCACAGCACCAAAGAACTGTTCAGCAGGGCTGGTCCCGATCTTGCTGGTAGCAGTACAAACCCTCCAAAAATCTGGCTGAAAACCTGGTCAATCATCTCTTCAGACGACAAAGATTGGCTCCCGCTTCGTATCAAGGCACAGGCTCCCGACAGCAACATTAAACTCGACCTTCTGGTAGACAGCGAGAAGCCACAAATACTGCATGGTAATAATGGCTATAGCCCTAAAGGTCCTGACACAGCTTCTTATTACTACTCATATACCCGTCTTCATCTTAAAGGCTTACTGAATCATAACGAACAATCGGATATTGCAGTAAACGGACAAGGTTGGTTTGATCACGAATGGGGAAGCAGTTACCTGACTCCGGAACAAACCGGCTGGGACTGGTTTTCCTTGCAACTCGATAACGGTATGGAACTGATGCTATTTGAAATACGCAGTGATTTAGCCAAACTGAACACTCGCTCCGTCACACTGGTTTCATCAAGAGGTGAAAAATTACCCCTCAGCATAAACGACGTATCTCTAGAAACGTTGCAGCGTTGGCAAAGCCCTTCAGGTAAATCTTACCCTGCGCAATGGCACCTAAAAATCCCCAGATACAAGTTAGACCTGCGCATAAAACCGCGTATCGCCAATCAGGAGATGTCACTTTCCATTATGTACTGGGAAGGAGCTGTCGAAATAAGTGGCAGCGAAAACGGGCTGGGTTACGTCGAGCTCAGTGGCTATTAAATATCTTGGTATTCCGATTTAAACTAATAAATTCCGGCTACCCCTACAACCATAAAAAGCCAAAGCTTGCGCTACTCGTGCAAAGAAAGGACGGTTGATATTCAGACAACAACTATAGGGCGCCGCTATATGGTCAATAACCTCTGCATTAAAGCCAGAAAATGTCGTTATGAAGGCATTTTTGACCACGTCAGGAAGCTTCAAAAGAGGGTCAGCCTGAACTTCTGAATACATTTACTGATCCAGTTTTTCTGAACGATTTAAAACTGGCTTCGCTAAGCGTTCTTCCTTTTCCTTTTCCTTTTCAATAGAAAGCGCTAGCTCTGACCCCGGCACAGGATCAATTCCACTACACCCACTAAATGGGTGGCAACGACCTATCCGCTTGAGAGTAAGCCATCCACCCTTGAATACGCCGTGCAGCTCAATGGCTTCTATCGCGTAGGCTGAACAGGTTGGGTAAAAACGGCAATGTGGGCCCAGTACTGGACTGATGAGCAGTCGATATGCTCGAATCAATATTTTGAGAATGGTTTTCAATTTGTTAACTCAGCGTGATACTAGAGCTTATGCCTAACCGCAGTAATAGCCGGTTATACGATGATAAGTTCTGAACAGTTGTAACAGCTTACACCGCAACCGGCGATATTGTAACGCCATCAATAAACTACCCGCACCTTAAATACTCTGAATCCGTAAATGGTCTGTGTTGGGTTAAATCAACCGATCAAGCTATAGCCATTGAGCTTTGAAGCGATGAAACCAAACAGAACCTACCCTGTGTTAAATAGTGTCCAACACTATAACAAGACCCTGTTTTTCTGTGGCGCAAACCGCAGGCAATAAAAATACCTGTCAGGTCGAGACTTTCAGAACACGCCAGGTGAGGTTAAAAAACATTCAACTCGTTAGTGCGACTTTCAACCAGGTAATTTTATGCCAGAAATAAAAAATACAGTGCATTTACATTAATTTTGTCATAAATCAATTATTTCACCTTCGAAAAAGCCATAATATCTGCATTAAACTAATGATATTAATTTAGTACAGGAATGTTACAGATGTACCGCTATTTGAAGCAGTTGTTTCTCAGAAATACAGTCCAACGTCAGTTTGGTTTCTATTCAGATTATCGAGGCTGTGTGATGGACTTACTGGCTTTTTCTCTCGACGATACCCACAAAACGCACATAAAAAGCGTGTCAACTTCGTCCAACCCTAACAAGATGCTATTTGCCCCTAAGCTAAAAACACAGCTTTCACGCGTTATCCATAATGATTGGAACAAAGGTATCAGCCCGCTTAGATGTCGTGACGAACTACTTCAGGAGATAGCGACAAAGGACGCAGATAAGCATGCTGCTGTATCTCCCGGGAAACCACAGGACATAGCGGCCTAAATCCGCCCAGGAGGAGTAAATGTCCTATTAGTGGTTGGAAACCCTCCGTACCCTCGCAGAAATTGCAGTGTACCTTTTGTACTATTCTATAGCGGCTCGCTCAAGCCACTCCTGCCATCAATCTAGCGCGTCATGTCTATGACAAGACAACAGGTGGTCGTTCACCATACCCGTTGCTTGCATATACGCATAGCATATTGTAGTGCCAACGAAATTAAACCCTCTCTTTTTGAGATCCTTACTCATCGCATCAGATTCATTAGTTGATGCAGGAACCTCAGACATAGAGTTCCAGCGATTCTGCTTTACCCGATGTTCGACAAATTGCCATATATATTCATCGAATGAGTCGAATTGTTCCAATATCAAAAGATAAGCACGAGCATTACGGCGCGCAGACTCAATCTTCAATCGATTCCTGATGATTCCTGAATTATTTTTTAGCATCTCCAGTTTAGCGTCGCTATAACTCGCAATCTTGACTGGGTCAAACTGATCAAACGCCGCTCGGTAGTTTTCTCTTTTATTCAGGACAGTGATCCAGGACAACCCTGCCTGAGCCCCTTCTAACACTAAAAATTCAAACAGATTTTGATCGTCATGCAAGGGTACTCCCCACTCATTATCGTGATAATCGATATAAAGATCGGTAGTAGCCCAGGGGCAATGTTCTTTCATGCCACACTCCTAAAGACATTAATTTTCAATGACTCAGTAGAGCCTTGTCGATCTGTTGAAACGCGTCAAGGTTAACTGTTGTTTTTAAGTGAATATGTCTATGCTAGATCTTCGTTAATCACATCATCTTTACTCAGATGACCGTAAATTTGGCAGGAGAAAAGTATGAAAGCAATTCAGGTTCATAAACACGGGGGAATCGATGTTTTACAACTTGAGGAGGTCTCCGATCTTCAACCCGCAGAAGGACAGGTGCTGGTTTGTGTGAAAGCGGCGGGGATTAACCCGGTAGACACTTATATTCGCGCGGGAACCAATAATTACACCGCAGACTTTCCTCACACTCCGGGCAAAGACTCCGCGGGTATAGTCGCGGCCGTAGGCACTGGCGTTACACGAGTAAAAGCTGGTGATCGTGTTTATTGCGCCGGCACATTGAGCGGCGCATCAGCCGAACAAACCTTATGCAACGAAGCACAGGTTCACCCTCTGCCTGACAAGTTCAGCTTTGAACAAGGTGCATGCATGGGCGTGCCCTACACCACCGCATGGCGCGCACTGTTCATCCGAGCACACGCCCTGGCCGCTGAAACGGTGTTGGTACATGGAGCCAGTGGCGGTGTTGGTTTGGCAGCAGTTCAGTTAGCTCGAGCCGCTGGTCTTACCGTTATTGGTACAGCCAGCACAGAAGCCGGGCGCGAACTGATATTGAACAATGGCGCTCATCACACCCTCGACCATAGCGATCCTGATCACCTGCAACAAGCCATTGAATTAACCGCTGGAAAGGGTGTAAACCTGATTCTTGAAATGCTGGCTAACGTGAATCTTGGTCAAGACCTACCCGCCCTGTCTCATGGGGGACGAGTAGTCATTATCGGTAGTCGAGGCCCGGTAGAGATAAACCCTAGAGATACCATGGCGCGTGATGCGGCTATACTTGGCATGGCTTTAGCCAATACTACAGGCCCGGAACGGGAACGAATTCATGCTTCTCTCGTAGCCGGTTTGGAATCAGGAACCTTGAACCCTGTAGTCAACAAAAGCTTCCATATCGCCCAATTAGGTCTGGCTCATGAAGCCGTACTTGAACCAGGTGCTTGCGGGAATATTGTCATTACCGTTTGATCTTTAGCTTTTCGGCACACCATACCTCGGGAACCAATCCAGTATCAAAGAGTCTCAAAAAATGAGGCTCTTAACTATCTGGAAGTTCCATGAACGGGTCCTTACGAGTATTGTTGGTCTGTGGAATTTTGATTCTGTCAGCCTGCGCCCAGGTACAGAAACGCAATCTCGAATATTCTTTGAATATCCACACGTAACTTTCAGGTGATTTTATGGTCGTGCGTGTTTATTCCTCAACGGTTGGACAGGTTAAACAGGGTCGTGTTCGGGTAATCGATAATGGCACCCAAAAAGTAATAGCGGGTGAACCACTCAACAAACAGGGCATGGTGCGATTTCGCCCTCCCCCACTAGCTAATAGCTTAACCATAACAGCTGTCGATAGTAATGGAGACAAGGGCAAACGTTTACTGGGAATGAACGACATCATGCCTGATAGGGGGCGAGAGCTATGATATATATCCTTATTTGAAATTATGTTCACCAAACAAGTTTCTACTTATTTAGTAACAACTCGAACAAACTCAATCTGCTATTTTTATTTATCTCTTACAAGCAGGAAGCTAGCTATGAATTGGACTCTACGCGTTGCGACATTATTTTTCATTGCACTACTTGCAGGCTGCGCCCATATAGAAAAATACAATAAGGAATACCCCCTTACGATTAATACTCAATTAACCTGGAATCATATAACGATCCGAGTAAATTCAGGGGAAAAAGGACAAATCACTGAAGCACAGGTCACCGTTATCGACGATGACATTAATCGAGTCGTCATTGACGAACCTCTCAATAACGAAGGCTACGTTCGATTTCGTGTTCCCAGCCTGGCAACTCGGTTAACTGTAACTGTCATCGATTCAGATGGAGATAAAGGCAGAAAAATACTATTTGGCAACGAGCTAAGAGAGAATGAAGGTGGCAAGGTGAGATGGTATTATTAATACCTTAATTCTGCGAAAACTTCTTTATTCGCACCGGCTAAAGAATTACTACTACAAGCAATTCCTTGGCCGGATTAGTTGCACTTACTAGTAGAATCTAAGCCATAGTTCATGAAGAGCCTATAGAAAATATTCGCGATCTAATCAAATTTTCTAAATATGAGAATAAATTTTTATAAAAACTAATTTTCATGCTCTGGAGAAAAACAACTACAATTCATAAAATCCCAAAATCCCACCGTCATTTACCTGTTAACCTTTTGATACCAAGCAAGCCCTTCCCCATCAAAATGCCTTTCCAACTGACCTCGAGAATATAAGCAATTAAGATGAGCAATGCTTTCACCGGTTGCCATCATTAGGTTGTGTCGATTTATCTTGGCGCGAAACAGTACAGAAAAACAATCAACAGCTCGTCTTGGCTGCTCACAGAACTCAATCAAAGAGGTCAAATCATTTTCGTGCTCATCAATTAACTGCTGAAGACGGTGGATCGCGCCATAAAAGGGCTTACCATGAGCCGGCATAATCAGGGTTTCATTATTCAGCATGGACTTAAGTTTATGACAACTGAGCAGCCAATCATTTAACGGATCTGCAAATGGCTCCGATGGCCAGACACTTACGTTAGATGAGATCGTTGGCAATAGCTGATCACCAGAAATAAACAAATTATCCTGTTCACAATACAGACACACATGTTCTGGGGAATGCCCTTCACCGATAACAACCTGCCACTGACGATTTCCTATGTGCAAATAATCACGTTCTTGTAAGCGTACATAACTGTGCGGTAAGCCTCGCATCATGCGCCCAAAACCACCAAACTGGGATCGGTATAAATCAAGCTGTTCAGTATCAAAGCCAGCTCCGCGATAGAATGCTAGCGCATCCGCTGGAACCTGTTCGTGGGAGTATTGTAGTAAGCTACGACACATTAGATATTCAGAGCGAGAAATATGCAAAGGAGCACCGCTCTTTTCGCTGATCCACCCGGCTAATCCAAGATGATCCGGGTGCATATGTGTAACGATCAAACGCTTAAGGGGGCGAGATTTTAAATCGTTCTCAAACAGGGATTGCCATATTTCTATACTTTGATCGTTGGCTAAACCCGTATCAACCAATGTCCATCCATCCCCATCTTCCAGCAACCACAAATTAATGTGGTTAAGCGAAAAAGGTAATGGCATGCGCAACCAGAAAACGCCGCTGCATACCTCCTGGAGGTGACACCCTTCCGGTTTCACTATAGGGGGATATTTAAGGGATCCATCACGGCGTTCTGGCGATTCAGCCATCACTGTTACTCCATTACGATTTCAGCACGATATGGTAACAGAACAATCTGTAGGACGACTATGCATCCGGATCTTCGATGGCAGGGAGAGATCACTCATCGATACTGTCCTTATCCATACTTAGCCATACTTTTCTGCAGGCCTTTACCAGGCACTTAAAAGCTCTTGACAAGCATTAAATAAATCAGGAAACACGCCAATCGACCCAAAGGTTAGGCTCCTGATAATCAGAACGTTTTTTTTCAACTCCCTTAATGCCAATAGCGTTTGAATTTGCTGCTCCTATCGTCTCAAACCGCTCTTTAATATTCCCAGGTCTATGTAAAGATTCGCAAATTTTCCGGGTCAATGTGATATCAGGCATGGTGGCCTCCATATACAGATAATATTGAATTATACGGTCAGATTACCCCCAACCAGACTCCTTTCCTATCCGTATAAGTCACTACTTTTTTGCACCTAAAGTGGAATGATTTTTGCCCCCTACGTAATCACTTATCCCAGTATCCATAGTAGATCACGCAATATCTGCGACCAATAATCGGGTTAGTTCTGCTGCAGAGATTTCTTTACAGCCGCTGGAATTCTGGCCACACCAAAGCGGTGAAAAGTCACCACTCCCTTGCTGCTCAAGATAACTCCTTAATGGTGCCAATGCAGATGCCGCCAAAGGAAATTCAGGCGCCAAAGAACTTATTGGACCTAGTTCTTCAATAATTCGATTTACAATACTACGAGCCGGCCTACCCGAAAACACATTGGTTAACGCCGTGTGCACTGACCGATCACTTGCTAACGCAGCTCGATGGGCGCTGCTAGTATTCACTTCCGGGCAAAGTAAATACGCCGTACCCACTTGCACGGCAGCAGCGCCCAGGGTGAGCGCGGCATTTACAGCCCTTGCATCGGATATACCTCCTGCGGCAATAACCGGTACGTCAACCGTTTTAACCATTTGTGATACCAGAGACATCGTACCCATCTGGGTGGTCAAATCATCTGTCAGGAACATCCCACGATGACCACCCGCCTCAATTCCCTGGGCAATAATGGCATCAGCACCATTTTGTTCAAGCCATCGAGCCTCTGCCAGTGTTGTTGCCGACGAAATAACACTGGCTCCCCAGGATTTCACTTTATGTACAAGCTCAGGGGAAGGTAAACCAAAGTGAAAACTTACGATTGGTGGACGGTACTTTTCGAGCACCTCACACATGCTTTCACTAAAAGGTAAGCGCAGTGCCCCAGAAGAAACGCCATTATCATCAAGACCAAACTCCTTATAATAAGGTGCCAATGCCTCATGCCAGGATTGTTCTCTTTGTGGATTATCATCCGGTAGACTGTGACAGAAAAAATTTACATTATAAGGATTAGCTGTAGCAGCCGTTATCGTTTCTAACTCTTCCCGTAACTGCTCAACACTCAGCATTGCACAGGGTAATGAGCCAATCCCTCCGGCATCACAAACTGCAATAGTTAACTTACTCCCCTGAACGCCTGCCATAGGTGCCTGAAAAAGCGGATATTTTGAGCCCATGAAAAAATGAAAGTTGTTCATGATATTTCCTTGAAAATTCTGTTGTTTTTTCAATTCATCAAAAAAACACAAACATACCTGACTGCTTGTACTCACCAGGAAGACAGTAATTACAAATCAGATAACAACATAACGACTGAGACCCTGGATTTATAAAGCTATTTCTCTATTTCCATAAATCCCTATCCTACCCATATATACAAAAAAGGGTTAAAAGCCAAACGTTCAAGCACTCATGTAATTACATGACAGCATAAAAATACATTTCCAGCGAATCCATATTGATACTCAATCGTAAATTTCTCTTTGCACAACCTTTACACAACGCTTTGAAACTCTTACAAGGCTTTTATTGTCTTTATATTCGTAAGGTACAAATTTGCGCAGAACCAAAATAGATACCGCAACAATTTAGGTACAGATACTTATTTTGTGAATGCAGTGAAGCAACTAGAATTTATCACATTCGATGGATCTGATTCAGGGACATACATCTCCCAAGAGGATATAAAAATGAGCAAATATTTATACCAAACAGTTTATGAGCAATTCACCGGTGAGAAGCCTCCCGAGCCTGAAGCAAAAGAGGAACGTACCTCTCGTCGCGGTCACGGTCATCCCTACCGTATGCGTCACAACATGCGCATGCAGCAGCAAGAAACTGCTCAAAACAGCGACACAAAAATCACTCGTCATCCGAATGCAGGCCAGGCACATTCGTCTTACAACAGAGATGAGATGAGCATAACGGAAATAGCGAAGATCGAAGCTAGACATAATATAGCAACGACCAAAATTACATACAAAAAGACCCGTCACGTCCCTGAAATGGCTCAATACGCCTAAAGGTCCGTGAATCTAGTACATAACCATCAGTTTCGGGGCTGTATTGTCAGTTGTCGGTAGCTTTCGAGTTATCAGGTTGTAGGCAATCAACCCCTTTTATTTCTCAGATACGCTTTACCTGCGCCCCTGCTGAACAAACCGTTCCCGACACATTTACACCTGCATCAGCCTCCAAACAGCATTACCAAAAAACCACTTGAGTACACCTCAATTATTTGCACCAATATGTTGTGTCCGACAATAATAATCGTGCAAACAGCGCTGCCCCTGTCATTGTATTACCTTACCTGGCGCCTTAGTCATACTGTTTCCCAGAGCGTCCACAAAAGCACCCCGGGAAAATAACTCACTCATTCAATAAAAACGACCACAAGCAACCTGTAAAATATCGTCAAACGTTAAAATCCGTCAATATCTATCTATAGTGCCCCTCAAAACCCCTATCTATCTCGAGAGCCTAAGCCCCTCTTTATCTCCTAAGTTATCTCCTAAACACAAACAGGCCCCGAAGGGCCTGTTTATTTTAATCAATAAAACTACTACAAAGTACTAATCAACCTGCAGTAACGTACTTGATCATTACACCTGCAGCAACCGCAGAGCCGATAACACCGGCTACGTTAGGCCCCATCGCGTGCATCAACAGGAAGTTCTGAGGGTTGGCCTCCAGACCTATCTTATTGGAAACCCTGGCTGCCATCGGTACCGCAGAAACTCCAGCAGAGCCGATTAATGGGTTAATAGGTATACTGCCAAAGCGATTCATCAGTTTGGCCATCAACACACCACAGGCAGTACCAATAGCAAACGCAACGATACCGAGTGACAAGATACCCAGGGTCTCTGGTTGCAGGAACTTATCAGCCACCAGCTTCGAACCAACCGACAGACCCAGAAAGATGGTCACGATGTTAATAAGTGCGTTTTGCGCAGTATCACTCAAGCGATCAACCACGCCACACTCTTTCATCAGGTTACCGAAGCAGAACATACCCAACAGCGGCGCAGCATCCGGTAACAATATCGCCACTAACACCAACAACACCAATGGAAAGACGATTTTTTCAGTCTTACCGACATGGCGTAACTGGCTCATCTGTAATTGACGCTCTTTTTGCGTAGTCAGTGCTCTCATGATCGGCGGCTGTATCAGTGGAACCAGCGCCATATAAGAGTAGGAAGCTACCGCGATAGCACCCAGCAATTCTGGAGCTAGCACACTCGCCACATAGATGGAAGTCGGACCATCAGCACCACCGATAATACCGATAGCAGCTGCTTGCGCGAGACTGAAGTCCATCACTCCCATTGAGGTCAGGCCAACCGCGCCCAGTACGGTTGCGAAAATACCAAACTGCGCAGCGGCACCCAGGAACAAAGTACGCGGATTAGCCAGTAGCGGACCAAAGTCGGTCATAGCACCCACACCCATGAAGATAATCAACGGGCCAGCGCCACTGGCAATTACTGCCAGATAGAAGCTGTAAAGAACACCATTGCTATAGCCCAGATCGTTGGCAGTATTGACTGCCGCCTGATGCAACTCTGCATTGGAAGTTTCATACGCTTCAGCCAAAGCATGAGGATCACTGGCAGCCACACCCAAAACCTGGCCTAAAGCTTCAAGTACTTCAGGCTTGGCCATATGAATGGCTTGCTCCACTGAGGAGTATGCCAGGCCAGCTTCTGGAATATTGGCAAGAAGACCACCAAAGCCAATTGGTACCAGCAGTAAGGGTTCAAAGTTTTTCTTAATAGCGAGGTACAGCAAACCTACACAGACTACCATCATTACAAACTGACCAAAGGTCATATTGTAAACACCAGAGCCATGCCAGAGCATTTCCAACTTATTAACCATATCCATAGATCAGCCCCTTATGCGATCGTCAGCAGGGTGTCGCCAACTGTCACGGCGTCCCCTTCTTTGACACTGACTGAACCGATGGTACCCGTTTTGGGTGCACGAATTTCAGTTTCCATCTTCATAGCTTCCAGGATGAGCATCAGGTCGCCCTCCTGAACCTGTTGACCTGGAGCAACGTGAACCTTCCAGATATTACCGGCAAGAGGAGCTGGCATTGGATCACCACCACCTATTGCGGCAGCGGCTGGTGCAGCGGCCGGTGCACTGGCACCACCAATCTGGGCAATACCGGTCACGTCACCACCATTACTAACGGTAACGGTGTATTCACCGCCATCCACCTTAACGGTGTAAATCTCTTCACCTTCAACTGTAGTAACAACCGCACTTTCTTTACCAGTAGGCGCTGGCTCGAAGGCATCAGGGTTACCACGGTTTTCAAGAAATTTCGGGGCAATTTGCGGGAACAATGCATAGATCAAGGCGTCATCGATTGCCGCATCAGCAAGCTTGAAACCTTTCTCACCTGCGAGTGTTTTAACGTCTGCAACGAGCTTGTCCAATTCATTTTCAAGAAGATCAGCCGGACGGCAAGTCACGGGCTCTGCACCTTCCAGAACTCTGGCCTGAAGCTCCTGATTGTAAGGTGCGGGAGCCGCTCCATATTCGCCTTTCAGAATACCCTGAGTTTCTTTGGAGATAGACTTGTAACGCTCTCCGGTCAAAATATTCAATACGGCCTGGGTGCCAACAATCTGCGAGGTTGGAGTTACCAGAGGGATATAGCCCAAGTCTTCACGAACACGCGGAATTTCGAGCAAAACCTCATCAAACTTATCGCTTGCTCCTTGATCCTTAAGCTGGCTTTCCATGTTTGTCAGCATGCCACCCGGCACCTGTGCGACCAATATACGAGAATCAACTCCTCGAAGGCTGCCCTCAAACTTGGCGTATTTTTTACGCACTTCGCGGAAATAGGCGGCAATTTCTTCAATCTGCAAGATATCAAGACCTGTATCTCTATCAGTTCCCTGCAAGGCTGCAACAACGGCTTCTGTTGCGGAGTGGCCATAGGTTTCACTCATAGACGAGATCGCGGTATCAACGTTATCAATTCCAGCTTCTACGGCCTTTAGAATCGTCATCGAAGAGAGACCTGACGTGGCATGAGAGTGCAAATGAATACGTACATCAGTTTCTGCTTTAAGGCGACTCACCAGCTCATAGGCATTATAAGGTGTCAGGATGCCGGACATATCCTTGATCGCTATGGAATCAACGCCCATATCCTCAATACGCTTGGCAAGATCAATCCAGGCATCAAGGTTGTGGACTGGACTGATCGTATAGGAGATGGTGCCCTGAGCATGCTGGCCCTGTTTCTTAACCGCTTCCAATGCACGCTTCAGGTTACGTGGGTCGTTCATTGCGTCGAATACACGGAATACGGAAACACCGTTTTCTGCGGCACGCTCTACAAACTTATCAACCACATCATCTGCATAATGGCGATATCCTAGCAAGTTCTGCCCACGTAGCAGCATCTGCTGAGGAGTTTTTGGCATTGCTTTCTTCAGCTCACGGATACGATCCCAGGGATCTTCACCCAGATAGCGAATGCAGGAGTCAAAAGTAGCTCCACCCCAGGACTCGAGCGACCAATAGCCAATTTCGTCGAGCTTCCCGGCGATTGGTAACATATCGTCAAGACGAAGACGAGTCGCAAACAAGGATTGATGGCCGTCGCGTAAAACGACGTCTGTTATACCTAATGGCTTCTTGGTGTCGGTCATGAATGATGGCCTTTAATTACAGAAAAATTCTTGGGTTCACGTGTCAGTTATTAATCTTCTACTACTATGACCAGCTTTTACTTTTGGCCGCGATGCTGTTTAATCGCTTCAGTAATAATGGAGATCAATTTCTGATCCTGCGCAGGGCCAAGGTTAAGGCTTACTACAGGGCGGTTCGCAGCAGGTTCGGGCTCTCCCGAATCAAACTTGCCAACGACTTTCGACATTACAGTGGTAGAAACAACCAACAGCGTCAAAAACACGAAAACGAAACCCATTCCGAACAGCATAAGGTTGATACCTTCGCTCATAAGATCGGGTTGAGTCATGATGATATTCCTTTCATAAATTTGTTTGTATTCATTCTATTAACGAAATTAAATGCCGCCTCAAACAGTCAGAGCCTATAGCTCTTAAGCCAAAATGATACGGCCAAAGTCGGCGCTAATTTATCCCGCTGGTCGTTACCCCGCTCTTACGTAACACCTCTATCCACCTTTCGGGGTCATACAGAATGTCAGCTTGAAAATGGACGCTGGATGGCTAGATTGTTTGAGTGTCAGGACTGAATAAGGGCCAAGGACAAACCCATGAGCCTTAAAATCGCTATCGCTGGTAAGGGTGGAGTCGGCAAGACGACTATCGCCGCCTGGATCGCCCGAGAGCTCGCTGCACAAGGGATGCGGGTTATCGCCATTGATGCCGACCCCGTGCCGTCGCTCGCTTCGGCTTTCGGCTTCGAGGATGCTGACGACATCGTGCCCATTGGCAAGATGAACGAGCTTATCGAGGACCGGACGGGCGGAAAAATCGGGACCATGGGTGGCATGTTTCGGCTCAACCCCACGGTTGAAGA
>JAUXFT010000093.1 GCA_030622755.1 Aestuariirhabdus sp.
AGATGAGACGGAACCATCTGCGCCGAGGGTTTCATTCAGGTGAGTAACAAACTGATGACCGAACATACTAAAATCGATCCAATGAGAGTCACTGCGGCCCTCAGGGAATCCGGGCAATCCACCATAAAAACGGCGACTCTCAGCAAGGTCTCGTACCTGAATAGCCAGATGAAACGGGGTTAATGCCATGATCCATCTCCCTGTCAAAAGAGCACCTAGATTAACCCTGTTAAAGCCACAGGTCGATAGTCAGAAGGTTCGAAGACTGAATCAAAAAAATAAATTTTCAGTTGATTGAATATCCGAAGTTCAATAATTACGAACTAATTCGGAAATACAACACGGACAGCCAAACCTGTCTCTGACAGTTCACTGCGATCTAACGTCACAGTACCACCATGTTGCTCTGCAACCTGTTTTACTATAGCTAACCCCAGACCACTACCGCTGATCTGCTGTTCGGCTAAACGATAAAAACGCTGAAATACCTTATCGCGTTCGGAAACATCAATTCCAGGTCCGGTATCAGCCACAACCAGCTCAATCGTCACCCCTACTTCATGTAAATCTATTGAGATTTTCCCGCCTTGAGGAGTATAGCGAATGGCATTATCGATCAAATTACGACAAAGCGCTTCCAGCCCCGTTTCCACCCCCTCAATGTAAAGATTTTCATCGGCAATCAAATCGATCTCTTGCTCTCGTGCCAAAGCCAAAGGAACCAATCCGGCAACAATCGTTCTTAAAAGAACGGTTAAATTAATTTTGGCCTTCTGCGATTCTTGCCGGTATTCCAGACGGCTAAGCGTTAACAACTGTTCCACTACGTGCGTCATCTGATCAACGCCGGATAGAATCTGATTCGGTGTTTTACTACTGATGTCGCTTTTCTCCCCCGAACGACGTTTTTCCGTTCGTGATGAGCGCTCCAACTGTGCTAATAAATTCTGGGCATGAATGCGTATACCGGCTAACGGCGTGCGTAATTCATGAGCTGCATCAGCAGTAAACTGACGTTCACGATTAAGTGCTTCTTGTAAATTGCCTAACAATGCATTGACCGAATTAACCACACCAACTACTTCATCAGGTACCCGATCCGTATCCAGTGGCGTCAGGTCATGTTGTCCGCGGGAAGTAATTTGTCTGGAGATGCTCCAAAGTGGTGACAATCCCCACCTGACCACAAGCCAGATAACCAGGCCCATCATCGGTACCATCAACACCATAGGCCAAAAGCTATTTTGCACAATTTCCTCAGTCAGCTCCTGTCGTACATCAATCCGCTGGGCGACTTTAATCCATAATTCCATCGAACGATCGTGTAACGTAAAGCTACGCCATGTATAGCCTTGAAGTTGCTCCTTTCCATAACCGGAGTGCTCTGTAAGAGGGAAATGTTTGCCGGAAGGTAACGAATTCAATAGCTCTTCGCCATGAGTATTCCATACGACAAAAGCCAACTTTCGTTCGTACTTATGGCCGAACTCAGTTGCTTCATTTTCCTCCTCATCTTCACCTTCAGAGAGCGGCGCAATCTCTTCGAAGGATTTATAACTCAACGAATCTCGTAAGGTATCCAGATGTGTACGCTTAAGCTGAATTGCCAGCAGGCTTTGCAACACACGAGCCATCTGCGCCAGTTCAGCATCAAATAACTCGTCTACCTGATGCGTGGCATCCTGAAAACTACGAAGCACTGCAATGCCAGCGATCGTGACCACCGAAAGCAACAGGGAAACAACCAGAAACCGGCGAATAGATTTCATCACAAGGGATCAATCCGGTAACCCACACCACGTACAGTATGAATCAAGCCACTGCCCACTTTTTTGCGCAGATGATGGATATGAACCTCCAGGCTGTTACTCTCAACGCCATCATTCCAACCGTATAAGCGCTCATTAAGCTGATCCCGTGTAAATACCTGTCCCGGATGATGCAAAAACTCCATCAATAGCGCATATTCACGGCGTGACAATTTTATCTCTTTCTCAGCGCAGAAAACCTCTCTTGATGAGGGGTCAACTTTAATCTGGTTATAACAGATCAAAGCACTACTATATCCACTCCGGCGCCTGACCAAAGCTCGTATTCTTGCCCGCAATTCATCCACATCAAAGGGTTTAACCAGGTAATCGTCAGCACCGGAATCCAGTCCCGCAACGCGGTCGGAAACCTGATCCCTCGCGGTCAAAATAAGTACCGGGAGATCGTCACCGCGTTGACGGATATCTGCAAGCAACTGCAAACCATCAATATCTGGCAAGCCAAGATCGAGCACCACCAGATCAAAGTCGCTATCGGCTAATGCATGCAGCGCATGGGAACCACGAGTTACCCACTCCAGACTCTCCCCCTGAAGAGTTAGTGCATCACTGATCCCCTGACCAATCAGGGGATCATCCTCCACCAGCAATAATCTCATCTACGCAACTTACTCCTTGTTACCTTCACTGGCGCTACTATAGCCCTATGCATCCTTTCTCTTTCATCTTTTAGCCTACATTCTGAACTACACCCTTAATGCACTATGAACCATTATCAGAAAAAGCATTGTCGGTTTAAATAAGCCACTAAAAAAAACACTCATATTTATCGCTAACGTATTGAACGGGAGTTTATCTCGACTGTTTAGCTGGAATGTTTACCGTCTATTTTTTTCAATAAAATATCGATCTCACCACGCCGCCCTTTGTCAGCCAACTCCCGACCGGGACGTGGAGCTGCCTTCAATGCGTGATTCAAAACTTTACGGGCCTCATCGTATTGATCTTCCGACACCAGATAATCTGCATAGAAAAAATTCGCATCAATACCATCGGGATTTATCTCCAACGCTTTTTGCAAAAACTCCCTTGCTTTATCACTACTGCCAAAACTGAGTGGCCAACCGGGTACCTGATAATAAAGCGCTCCCAAACTAGTGTAGGCTGATCCTGATAGTGCAGCATCATTAATTGACAACGCGCGATCAAAACTATCTCTGGCATCATCAACCAAACCCAAAGCCGATAAACCGCCGCTTTCTCCCGCAAAGGTACTCAATACGATGCCGCGCCAAATCAATAACTCAGCTACTTCAGGGTACTGTTTAACAGCGGCATTCGCTTTATCGGCTAATCGGGAAAACTCATCTTCATGCTGCTTTTCAGGTAGTTGATATTTTATTTCAGCCCAACGCGTTTGCAGTTGAATCACCTCATCGAGTGCTTGCTGCTGAGTTGCAAAACCTGGCATTGAAAACGCCAGACCAACACACACAGAAAACACCCAAAGACTAAATACACGCATCATAAAACCTCCTTATTGTTATTTGTTACAGGCCCATTCGAGCAAATAATTTAATGGTCGCCAGTTTGTTCTTAATTGATCCGGAAACCACTGATGGCAATAAGCTATTCACCCGAACGAACAAACGTTCAGGCCAACCTAAATAACATTCAGTTAGATTCGGAGTCTGCAAGAATTTCAGCAACTGCCGTGCAACCAGCAAGGGAGAATCGACGGCATTACCCAGCTGCTGATTAAGCTGCATTGCTTCATCACTATTTATAGAGGTCCGGGTTGCTCTGGGTGCAAAATATTGCACCCGTACCGGACTATCAGAAAGTTCCCGTTGCAGGGCTTCACTAAATCCACGCAACGCGAATTTTGACGTGCAATAACACACATAGCCGGGATAGCCAATGCTGCCAAAAATGGATCCAACGTTGACAATGCATGCATCAGGGTGGCGCTTTAATATCGGCAAAAGAGCCTGGGTTAATAGCATGGTGGCCGTAACATTGGTGGTAATTATTTGCTCAACACGAGCAGGTTCCTGATGCTGAAATAGTGCCAGATCACTGACACCGGCCATGTTAATCAATACGTTCGGCAGCTGATCACAATCATTAATGGATTTCACCAAGCGTTCACGCTCAAGCGGATCGGCTATATCCGCCCGCAGATATTGATGCGCTCCTGCAGTAACTGCCGGCAACGATTCTATTAAAGATGCCAAGGCATCCGAGTCACGACCCACCGCAATAATTCGGGCTCCGGCCTGTGCCAATACCGAAGCACTCTCACGACCAATACCTCCGGTGGCTCCGGTGAGTAAAATATGACTATCTGCGATATCCAGATTCTTCACCTTCATACGAAACACTCCTGCTTACCAGGGTAAATTGCTTAAAATAGCGCCATACAATCGATAATGGCGACGAGCCCCATGAATCACCGCATCGCGATCATTTTCATCCTGTACCCGGTTCATCAACTGCTTGAAAAACTTAACGTGTTCCTGATCCAGAGAACCATGAGAGCGCAAGTAGCTAAAGGCTTTATCCGGTAACCGCAATTTTCCCTGAACACTGCTTGCCACCATATCGGCCAAGGCAATACTGGTACCTTCCAAAACGTGCACCATGCCGAAAAAAGACATGGCATTCACACGCTCGATTCCGTAATAGGCATAAGCAACCATCAGCTCGGTTTCAAAAGCCGGACCCTGCTGAATCACATCCTCCTTTGACCCCCCTATTGCTTCGATGTCGTTGAGGATCCATTGTTCATGACCGGCTTCTTCATTGACGTATTCGATCAATGCCGGCTGCAGCCAGTTTTGGCGTTCGGTCAAATGACTGCCGCAGGCCATCAGCAGCGGCACGGTATGACGAACGTGATGATAAGCCTGCGTTAGAAATGCCAGATATCTCTCAAGCGATAATTCGCCGGCCATCGTTTCCTGCACCACGGGTAATGTAAGTAGCCGATCACGTTCCGTTGCCGTCTGTTCAACAAGTTGGTGAAAAAAGCTCATAAAGTCTCCTGACCATAACAGTCACTAATTTCTCTTTGGTAATATTTTTGAATCGCATCCCGACGCAAACAACCGTTCGCCGTTAACATGCCATTATCAATACCGAATGAAGCACTGGTTCCAAGCCACCGTGTAATTCGCGCATAATCGGGCAACTGTTGATTCAGGTAAGCAAACCAGCACTCAATCTCTTCATCGGCACTGCCTGACACAGGGTGAATTAACGCAACATTGAAAGGTCGACCATCACCCACCAAACATGCCTGAGCAACTAAAGGACTGGCCATCATCTCTGCCTCAATCCACTCAGGTGACAGGTTGCGACCATAACTGTTAATGATCAGGTTTTTCTTGCGCCCGCTAACTGTCAGCGCACCCGTATCATCAAAAAAACCTGAATCGCCCGTGTAAATCTTCGAACACAGTTTTTCGATATTGGTTTCGTTATTAGCTTGGCTATTACTTTTTTGATCGCTTTCCTGAACACTTTTTTTAAGGCTTTCTTTAAAAAGAAAGTCACTGCCGAGATAACCAAGCATGGCAGCCCCTTCAACCAGGATTTCACCATCGTCAGCCAGTGACACCTTGCAGTGCGGTAACGGTTCTCCAACAGTTCCCAAACGATTCCGATCGGGCCGATTCAGGCATACCACTGAGCCACACTCTGATAGTCCATACCCTTGGTACAATGGAATGCCCGCCAGCATGGCAGCCTCCAGTACAGCCCTGGATACGACTCCACCGCCAACCGCCACAAACTTCAGCTGGTGCTGGTAGCCATCCTCGGTCACGGCCCACAACAACGCCTTGAGTAATTCAGGAACCAAAATCAAACTGTGCGGCTGTTTGTGATTCAGAAAGTGGCTGAATTGCTGCAGATCCAATTCACCAGAACCCTTCAGGCCCGTTAGTTCATCACTCTCCAGAATGCAGCAAGCACCGGCGTACAACGTCAGTAAAGATCCTGCCACGTTTTCCAGTAACACCGACAAAGGCAGCAAACTCAGGTGCCGGCTAATGTCTAAATCTTCGATCACTCCCCAAAGAGATTCCGCAAGATCCGCCAGTAACGATTCCCCCAGGCACACGCCTTTGGGTTGCCCTGTTGTGCCGGAGGTATAGGTTACGATCACCGTCCCGGGAGGTGTTCTCTGTAAGGGTGTTGCCCTCGCATAAACCCGGGCTTCAACATCAGGAAGATGGGAAAACCCAAGACCAAGCGTAGATACTCTCTCAGAGTCTGCGCAAACTAACAGATCCACACCACTGGCGTTTATCTGGTGTGTTACCTGTTGATTAGAGAAAAATAACGGTATTGGCGTTACTACAAAACCAGCTCGCCAGGCAGCAAGCTGGTATATGATCCATTGCGGGCAGTTATCCAGCATCAATCCCACATGACGACAATTTGTACCCGCAAGTTGCTCGCTTAACTGTTTAACTTGCTCCAATAATTGCCCATAGGTGATCACAGCCTGCGCGCTTTCTATTGCTGGAGAAGCACCTTGCTCACGTGCATGATGCTCTAATTGTGCCAATAACCGCTGCATATGCACTGGCGATGGTGACTCTTCGCTAAGCGATCTACTAAACCCTTTGCCAGGCTTTTTACGCAAACCTTCACTAGAGAATTCACTAAACTCTTTAACCAACAATTGAAACCTCCCGATCGCTTGGCAAATAGCCTTGCGTCCAGAGCTGCGTACGACTTTTTGGATTAGCCAATAAACGCCTTAAACCTTTACGCAAACGCCCTGCGACCACCACAGGCTGCTCATCGTAATAACTGCCCCACAGACTCGCATCGCCCTGTAACCGTCGAGGATCAGCCGCCGCTAGCGGCATTAATTCGAGCCCCACACCTAAACGGTGAAAACTGTTCAGCACCTGAGGAGTGGCTGTCATCACTATCCATTCAAAGCCCTGGTGACAATAGAAATAGGCCAATGCAAGAATCAATTGGCGTGTCCAGCCCCCGGACCGCGAGGCCAGGTTGCCAACCTCCAGAATCTGTTGGCGACTTACTGACTGCCTGGAACATTCGAAAAGTACCTGTTCAATCGGCTGATCAAGGTATTGCTCCAGAAACAAACTGCCCTCATCCGCCGTTTGATAACCAACAGCGGCGCGCAACCGTGTTTTTTGATCAACCAGGGCGATCAGGTGGCAGGCATAGACCTGGATAGAGGCTCCGTAACGCTCGGCAAAACATTGGGTAATAAAAGTTTGTACCGTTGTAACGTTACGCACATCATCTACCTGTAAAATCCGTCCACTGGATACAGGTTCGGGGAGTAATTTGGCTGCTTGCATGACATCCCTCGCTGGTCTTTCGTCCATTGCGGGATCCATCTTATGCGTCGAGTCTTAACAGATTATTAAGAAACCAGAATCAAAGGCGGAGAAAACCTCAACCGAGCTTTTACCGAACACTTTTTACCGATCACTCTATAATCTGTTTTTCACGTACCTGAACAAAAAATCTCATCGTTAATATGTGCCCTCATCTGCAAAAATAACCAGCACTAAAAGCATCATCATTTGAAGCGTTATTCCGTAGTAACTGTAGTGGTCTAATAAACGCGAAGACCCTGCTTGCCAGGGATAGGAGTAAAGGATGAGAGAGGAGTAAAGGAGATAGGAATTGCAAAAATAACAACGCCCTCAGCAGCGATTCATTGCTGCGTGAGGGCGCTGGTATATTGCATCTATTTTACTGCTTCAATAACCGAGACGCTAAATATGAGCGTTTTTACCCTTTTTTAGCCCTTCTTAAGGGTAAGAGTGAAACACCTCGGTTTCACCCTGTTCGTCAAAAGATACTACATCATAAGGATCAACCCGATCTCCCATCTCCATACCTGGTGAACCCACAGGCATCCCCGGGGCAGAAAGTCCTCGTATGGCTGGACGTTCTAATAACATCCGTTTCACATCGCTTGCGGGAACGTGTCCCTCCACCACATAACCATCAACAAAAGCGGTGTGACAAGATGCCAGCGCCGGAGTCAGTCCAGCTTTCAGTTTTATCGGATTAAGATTATTGGTGTCGTGGGTGCTGACGGTAAAACCACTCTCCTCCATATGTTTAATCCAATCACCACAGCAGCCACATGTAGGAGACTTGTAAACAGTCACTACCGGTAGTTTAGATTCCGAAGTTTGGGATTGGGCTTGTACCTGAACAGAAAGAAAAGTGGCAAACATTGGAAAATTCATGGCAACAGCCAACAATACAGTACCCAGTTTTTTACGGGTGATCATAAGATTACTCCTGAAAAATTTCGCGATAGTCCACACACAGGTGAACTCAAAAAATCAACTACACGGGTTTCTGAATAACGCTTATTGCGGAGGGTGATCTATTGGATAACAGGGAGCGTTGTGCATACGGCAGAGTGTCATAAGCCTGAGCGAATTCGTATTTACTGAAAACTCTGTATGAGACGTTTGCAACAAATCCTGTGCTGATAGCTGGCAACAGTTATGCGCTGTGCTAACACCATCGCACTCAACACAATGTTCTGCAGTCTCTGCTGAATTATTTCCAGAAACCTCAACACCAAAAAAAGACCCCACCATTGATTTGCAGCTGTTATCTTCTGGATGAGCACATTCTTGCATCGTCCTGTCGAGCATCCTACCACCTGTCATTCCACCGACAGGCGGAATCATAGCGCTCGCTACGGGGGCAAGCACCAGAGCAATGATAAGAAGTAACAAATTGAGCCGTTTCATTGCCGAACTTTATCACTCTGCGTTTAAAGCGGCCATTAATATTACTTCCTGTTTACGTAGAGCCGTTGTCATTGTTCAACATTGTTTTAGCTAATCATGGCTACCATGCAATGAAGCATCAACCGGATCGTCGAAGGCACTGCTTGAGGAGATGTCACGCACTCCGTACAATAGGCCGCCTTTAAATCCTGGAGCCTCCCATGAGCAGCATCAGCACACTCGTTGAATTTTTAGAGAAAAGCGACATTCGTGTGCAGGCGTTTGATCTGGGACGGCGCATCACTAAATTACCTCGCCGGCAACTACTCAGCTTTGAGCAACGCGGCACAGCCTATCCCTATCCGTTTTTGCAGCACGCCTGGCTGGGATTTCTGTTAAGCGATCAGCGCGAAGGGGCCCTGCCGTTGATCTGGTTCCTCAAGTTCCCGCTGGATTCCGAAGGCAAACTGGTCAGCGCCACTCGTGATGATTTTCTGCTGCGTATTATCAAGAGTGTGGGTGAGAAGCTTGAACTCGGCAGCGTAGACCCTGGCGTAGACGCGCTCAAGGAAACCCCTTATGCATTCAAGCCGGAAGATGAACGCATGGCCTGCTTCCATGCTCGCGCATCGCGCATTCTGCAAGCGGCGCCATCAAGTTACTATGCCACCGCGCGGGACTATTTTGCTGGCAAAGCCAGTATCGATGACTGGCAAACTCTTGGCCTGCAAGGCATCGCCGATTTGTGCTCTCGTCTCGATCAGCACGATAACGCGCTCAATCTGAGCCAGATTATGCCTGTTTTACCCGCAGTGCCGTTGGAGATGCTGTGCTGTTGCCTCGAAAACGAAGCCATCAAGCAACCACTCACCGAGGCGATCACCTCACGCGCTAAAAAGCTGCTCGATGAATTCGCATCCCCGGCCCTGGTTGCCGCATTACTGCGCGGGATTTCTCACAGCAAAGCACCGGAAATTCGTCAACAGTTAATTGATGACCTGCTAACCAGCACCATTGCTACTGATCCGGAAATTCTGGCGGCTATTGCCAGTCGCTGCTGGCAAGACCTGAAAGATCCGGCGCGACTGCAACGCTATCTTGAGCAACTGGCGGCTAATAGTGCCGGTTGTGATTATTTCAACCGGGTATTGCTTGATCTACTGCTGATTCCCGGTATGCCACCCCGCATCATGGCTCAGTTTCGTAACCCGGAACGTTCCGAAACCCTCGCGTCTGCAATAGGTGAATTCCTTAAGCTCGGTTCCTGAAATAAGCACCTGAAGTGAAGTACATGAACTTTAGTACCTGAGCTTTAAGTATCTGAATTTAATAATGACTTCTAAATACGTCGGAAATATTTATTGTCGCCGAAAATACGCTGTCTATTTCAGGTTCGCACGTTTAAAAATGCATTTCTCCATTTAACAATGTTCAATGTCTGCACCTGCATCTACTGGTGCATCTAAAAATGCATACTGCCTGCCAATCAAAACGCCTTTGAAGAAATAAATTTATCGGAATAGTTATCTGGTAACGATCAAAAAAATAAGCAGTTCTCATGTTTTTATCGTACAGCCAGAAGAGCCTGCGACATAAAATAACGTCAGCTGCTCGCTGCTTCGTTGTTCGTTTAAGTCACGCAAACGCCCAACAATCGCGCGGAACGCGCTCCCCGCTGCCAGGCCTGACTCATTAACAGACGATAGAAGCGTTCCTTTAACCACTGATCGCTATCCTCGCTCATAGGCTTTCCAGCGTGGTCTGGGTAAAGTCGGCAAACTTTACTTTCACGAATCGTTTACTCAGGGCATACCCTCACTTAACTTGCCTTGCAATCGCCGCTCCAGCTCTGCCAACAGCTCGGGTAACTGCGCCAGCACCTCATGCTCTGATGGCAGATCCCGTTCAAAGGTATGCTCCACGCTTAACGATTTACGCCGACGACTGCCCTGCACCTCGCGCGTGTCGATACCCAGCGCCAGCTGGTACAACCGCTCGCCAAAGCTTCGAGATGGATTTTATGCCCATCAAATCTGTACTTTCATCGTCTTCCATGTCTTCTCATTGCTCTTGAAACATAACGCCGCGATGTACGGTTTAAAAAAGTGGAGTGACGAAGGAGCGCAGCTTTTTTAAATCCGAACCATTGCCTTGTTAACAGATACTTGCTGCTCAATACGCTCTGCCAACCACACTTTTATGATTGATTGACGTGTTACACCTAAACGACCCGCTTCTTTATCCAATGACTCAATCATCCAAATCGGGAAGTCTACATTTACCCTTTTTTGCTCTTGATTAGGCTTTTTAATAGTTGATAGATCCAGGTCTTTTAAAATATCTTCTTTATCGTCATCAAATTTTTTGTCGAACTCTTTAGCTTTCATAAAGCGCTACCTCTGCTTCTCGTGACCTTCGAACTGAGATAATACGAATATTTTCACCTCGATAGGTAATTACTGCTGACCAATGCTTAGAACGAATGCGACCAACAACCAATGCCCTGAACTCGTCAGTTGAATTAGCTTTTATTTCTATTAAATCAACGTCTTGCCACAGCAATTGAGACTCTTCGAAGCCAATGCCATGCTTTGACAAGTTGGAGTCACTTTTATTGGGATCGTATTCAAACGTGCTCATGATATAGAAAATATACCATTTCTATATATCTGGCAAGTGTCATGGGTAGTGACTAGAAACTGTTAACGCCGCCATAAACCGCGCGACGTCAGGAGCGTCGGGCGACCGTAGAGAGCGAATTAAATGGCCTTGTTAGTGCTCCTGATGTAATCTTGTACGGAAATACCGTACCTTTGGTGATTGAGATGGATACAGTAAGTGTAAATAGATTCAGGGATAACCTGAAAAGTCTTGTAGAACAGGTGGTTAGCAGCCATGAGCCGCTTAAAGTTACCCGTAGAGCTGGTGATGACTTTGTAATAATGAGCGCTGATGATTGGGAGCGAGAGCAAGAAAGCCTGTATGTTTTGCAAAATAACAGCCTCATGCAACAAGTAGCTAAATCGCTTGGTACACACACTCAAGGTACTGGATATCAGCCTACGGAAGAGCAATTGAATGCGATCACTGATATTTGAAGGCGATACTTGGTTAGTGTATGAGGCATTGCGTGAAAAAGATAAAAAATTACACGAGGCTCTATGCAAATTATTAAAAGAAATGCTGCGCGCTGAAAATCCAGCAGCAGGGCTCGGAAAGCCAGAAGCGTTAAAACATAATTTATCTGGATTATGGTCGAAGCGCATTTCTCAAAAAGATCGTTTAATTTATAAGTTTAATGATCGCTCAATATTTATCTTCGCTATTGGCGGACACTACGACCAACACTAACACCTCAAACAGCGGCGAGAAATAGCGAGTCCAGGCCACGTCTTTTGAAGGCGATGCTTTACACGCTTGTTAGGTGATATCGCAACCAGACTCATGATAAGAATGCCATGACTTCTGTTTCAAATGCTTTTGGATCTTGGACGGTCATAGGATGCCCCACACCAGACATAACGACTCTCTTCGCATTTAAAATGGTTCGTTCCAACAGCTCCGCCTCAACCAAATAATGCGTGTCATTTTCCCCAACCAGAATGAGCGTGGGGCACTGAATGACGTTTAATTCTTCGATCAATGACGGACGGTCAATCGTTACTCGAAAGCAACCCTTAAAACCGTGCGGCGTTGCCTTTTCTCGGAAAAGTGCAATTTTCTTCTGAACTTCATTCATTCCGGAAAGCCCATCAAATAGCATTCCGGAAAAATAGAAGTTGTAGGTTTCTTTGAGGCCTTTCTCATCTAGCATTTCTTCAACCAAGCGTGCTCGTTCAATGATCGGTTCGGGCAAGCGCGATGCCATGGCTGAAGCCAAAATAAGCCGCTCTACACGATCCGGCCACCTGGTAGAAAATGAAAGTGCGGCGACAGCGCCCATTGAGAAGCCAAGAACGCTGGCTCGTTCAATGCCAAGGTCATCCAAAACCGCTTTGAGATCATCGCCGAATTTTTCAACAGTGTATGAACTATTACGGCCTTCCTCGAAAGGCGGATGATCCGAATCGCCAGAGCCACGTTGATCAAATGTGATGAATGTGTGTGATTCAGAAAATAGATCACGATGTTGATCATATATTCTCTGATCGTTAGCCATAGCATGGCAAAAGACTAATGCCGGCCCCTGGCCAGAAACCTGATATGCGATGCGAATACCATCGGCGGTCTTTGCAATGCCGCGCTTCGTGTCAATACTGTACATATGTTTCCTGCACCTAACGACCAAGCTGTGCGGCGTGAACAAAGCGCAGCGAAGTGAACGTCCGAACGAGCGCATTGTTAGGTGCTTCTATATCACCAAACATCTTCAACCGATGGATCATCGTATCGCTCCAGGGTTGCCAACCATTCCGGCATACGTTCTTTTATTGTTTCCTTTAAATCTGACAAGTCGTCTTTATCAATTAAACTTTTCTCATACATAAATGAGTAAAATTTATTG
>JAUXFT010000086.1 GCA_030622755.1 Aestuariirhabdus sp.
AGATAGCAGATTTCGTTTGTCATGATTCCCCATAATCGAAATCACGTTGTCGAATTTTAGTGATTTTAGAAACAAGCTAGCACTTTTAAATTCACTCTCCATGCCGTCAGTTGTGATATCTCCAGTATTAAAAACAATGTCGGCAGCATAGCTGTTTAATTTATCCAATAGCATTTCATTGTTCCCGTCCCAATGACGAGTGCCAAAATGTAGGTCTGAAATATGTAAAATATTCATGATATCTATCCACGATTTTATAATGTTTAAAGAATTTGATTAATCAAAGATCGCCATGAGTGTTTTAATTCATTAAGGGATTATAAAAAATCACGAAAAACTTATGCTGGGTTAGCAGAGACTCCTGCAGATAACTCCTATTGGGATAGAGGGCATCCGTAGAATGCACAGGTTGCGGCAAGAAACTGCCGGGCATGATGATCACAATATTTGGCTGAGAAAATGCTGGGTTCTCTCATGCTGAGGGTTGTTGAAAAACTCATTGGGCTCATTTTCCTCAACGATGTCACCTTGATCCATAAAAATCACCCGATCAGCGACTATCTTGGCAAAGGACATTTCATGGGTCACAACGATCATTGTCATTCCTGTTTCAGCCAGTTCAACCATCACATCAAGCACTTCTTTAATCATCTCGGGATCAAGTGCGGAAGTAGGCTCATCAAACAACATAATTGTCGGGTTCATACATAAAGAGCGAGCTATAGCCACACGTTGTTGCTGGCCTCCTGAGAGTTGGCCAGGAAATTTGTCGGCCTGCTCTGGAATTTTTACCCGCTCCAGGTACTTCATGGCATTGGCCTGAGCCTCGGCTTTGGGCATTTTTCGAACCAAAATGGGGCCCAGCGTCAGGTTATCAAGAATGGAAAGATGAGGGAAAAGGTTGAAGCTCTGGAAAACCATTCCCACTTCAGTGCGAATATGATCAATGTGTTTTAAGTTTTTATCCAGGGTTATGCCATCGACAACGATCTCCCCCTCCTGATGTTCCTCAAGGTTATTGAGGCAGCGAATGAGGGTCGATTTTCCTGATCCTGAGGGTCCACAAACGACGATTCGTTCCCCTTTCCGTACGACAAGATCAATGTCTTTAAGAACATGAAAATCATCGTACCATTTATTCACTTTATTCATTTCAATGATGACTTCATTGGACGCAGCAGATGTCAGCTGCTCCCTACCAATTGATACTTTTGTGTCTGTCATGATTTGTTTCTTTTGTTTGGTGTCATATTCTTGAGGCCAGTCGAAAATTTCACTTCAAGGTGACGACTATATTTAGACATGGCAAAGCAGATCAAAAAGAACAGGAGCGCGCCAAATACCAGCGGCTCTATGTGTAGCCCAAGCCAGGTTACATCCTTGCCGACTGCGCGCAGCACTCCCAGAATATCGAAAAGCCCAATGATAGAGACCAGGGTCGTATCCTTGAATAGTCCGATAAAGCTTCCAACAATATTGGGAATCATATGTTTTAAAGCCTGGGGCATGATAACCGCCCCCATGGTTTGCCAATAACCCAATCCGATACTATGCGCCCCTTCAAACTGACCTTTTGGAATAGCCTGGAGTCCGGCGCGCACAGTCTCTGCCATATAGCAGGCATTAAACAGGCATACTGCGATTATGACCTGAACCAACTTGTTGAGGACAAAACCTTCGGGCATGAACAGCGGAAACATGGTCGTGGCCATAAACAGCACCGTAATCAACGGCACTGACCGAAATAGCTCGATGAAGCCAATGCTGACTACCCGAATGAACGGTAAATTGGAACGTCGGCCAAGGGCAAGAATAATCCCGCCTGGCAGTGCAGAGGCGATACCAATTCCTGATACGACCAGGGTAAGAAACAATCCCCCCCACTTTGTCCAGCTAACGGCCTCAACCTGCCAACTACTTTGCCAGTAGTAAACCGCCACAAAGCTGCAAAACAGGATGCCTAAAAGGAGATAGTGCTGGGTCTTTTCAGGTGCGGTGCTTTTACCAAACGCGCGGATAAGAAATTCAGGCAGACTAATTCCTTTAATTAAACTAATCACCGAGTGGAGGGTATTGCCCATTAGGCAAACAATCGCAAGGGTAACCATGACTTGCATGAAGACCCCTTTGCCACCGCCTGAAAAAAGATATCCTGCAAGGAAAGGATAAAGAAACACGGTGCTAAGACCAATGAAAACCTTTGCTTTAACCCGTGGTAGCCACAGCGGAACCATCCAGAGGACGACTAAAAGGCCGCCTAAATTAATCCGCCACAACTCGTCTCTTGGGTAACGACCATAGAAGATACTGTCCATCCAACCAATCACACCTGCCCAACAGGCACCATCAGTGCTTATCTCAAAACATTGACGTCGACTATCGGCGAACCACACCGCATCGGCAAAGCCCCAATGCCACACTTCATTGACTGTTATGTAGATAACATAAAGGGTAACGATGCTAAGAATCGTATTGAATGAAGAACTAAATATATTTTTATGCAGCCAGCCGATCAACGATCTTTCCGATAGCGGTGCCGCTCTGGCTGGGGTTTTTTCCGCCTTTACAATTGCCATAATCAGCGCTCCACCAGTTGAACACGTTTATTGTAGATGTTGAGTAGCCAGGAAATAGACAGGCTGATGGTCATATAAAAAGCCATTGTCATCGCGACTATTTCAATGGCGTGGCCTAGTTGATTCAATGTTGTTTGCATGAAAAGAGAGACCAGATCCGGATAACCGATGGCGACGGCCAAAGAGGAGTTTTTTACTGTATTCATCCACAAACTGATCATCGGTGGAACGATAGCGGGCATCGCTTGAGGTATCACAACACGGGTTGCCACTTGAGCGGGTTTTAGCCCGATAGCATGCGCTGCTTCCAGTTGCCCCTGGTTAACCGATAAAACTCCCGCACGCACAGATTCGGCAAAATAGGATGAGTGATAAATAATCAAAGCAACCAGAAGTGTCAGAAAAGCAGGGGGTAGCGCTGCTCCTCCCGAAAAATTGAACCCTTCAAGCTTGGGTATATCCCATTCCAGTGGTGCTCCTGTCATTAAATATACCGTTCCAGGCAGCAAAATCAGGAGTGCAATCGAAGGTAGTAAGGTCGGAAAACCCTGCCCCGTTAAATCCAGTCGTTTTTGCGCCCAGCGTCTAAAAAGGACAACAACGCTTACTGCGACTAGAAAGGCAACTCCCGTCATCCAAAGCAGGTCACCTGGCACTGGCCAAGCCATGTATAGACCCCGATTATTGAGTATTAAAACCTCTGCTCCGCCTGACAGGTCAATACTATTTCTAACCTTGGGTAACAGGGAGAAAACCCCGATATACCAAAAAATAAGTTGTATCAGTAAGGGCGTGTTACGAAAAATTTCAACATAGACAAGCGCTACTTTGGATACCAGCCAGTTGTTGGAAAGCCTCATAAGGCCTATGACAAATCCCAGCAAGGTACTGGCGATGATTGCCAGAACAGAAACAAAAAGTGTATTAAGAATACCCAGGATGTAGATATCACGGTAAGTGCCGACACCTGGCTCATAATCAATCAGTTTAAAGCCGGCGTCGAATCCCGCAGTAACATTCAAGAAGTCGAAGCCTGTGTTCATATCACGGACTTCCAGGTTGTGCGCTGTATTGCTATAAAGGTACCAAACTAACAAGCCAACGGCTGCCGCCATAAGGGCTTGATAGAAGATTGAACGAACCCTCTCATCATGGAAAAACTCGAACTTTTTTTGACTGGACGTGTTTGGCTGTAAGTGTTTGGCTGGCCTCCCTCTATTATCGATCGCCACGACATGTCCCCATTAATATTGGTTTGTAAGCGCGCCTACTCATGTAGGCGCGGCAGGGTGGGATATTAACGTTAACGCATAGGCGGTGAGTACATCAGCCCGCCGTTTGTCCAAAGTTCATTGGTTGTCCCTTTACGTGGGATACCGATACCCAACTCCCCATCTCCCATATAGGCCTCATAATTTTCACCGTAATTACCTACCTGCTTGATGATGTTATAAGCCCAGTCTTTAGTAAGGCCCAATCCGTTATGGAGGTTGCCCTCAACACCCAGCAGTCGACGAACTGAGACGTTTTTGGAATTGGCTTTCATCTCGTCGACATTGGCACTGGTAATACCGAGCTCTTCAGCATTTACCATGGCAAATATTGACCACCGGACAAGGTCAGTCCATTTATTATCACCATGTCTCACGGCTGCAGCCAGGGGCTCTTTAGAGATGGTTTCGGGTAGAATCATGTGCTCGCCAGGATTAGGAAATGAGGCAATGTTACCGGCCATTGATGATTTATCGCCTGTTACAGCATCACAACCGCCTTTAAGATACGTGTCATCACGTACATTCCAATCCTCGAATGTGACATTGCTGATATTGAGATTATTAACACGACTATAGTCCGTCATATTGAGTTCATTTGTCGTACCCGTGGTGACACAGATCTTAGCGCCTTTAAGCTGAAGAGCGCTGGTGAGACCACTGTCCTTGCGAACCGTGAAACCCTGACCGTCATAGAAGTTCGGCGGTAAAAAATCCAAGCCGAGCTCGGTGTCGCGCGACATTGTCCAGGTGGCAGTCCTTGATAAGAGATCAGATTCGCCATTGGCCAGAGCGGTAAACCGTGCCTGGCTACTGACCGACTGAATTTCAAGTTTGTTCTTGTCTCCAAAAATAGCCGCCGCAACAGCTTGGCAGGTCGCTACATCAAGACCATACCATTCACCTTTGGCATTGAGGTTGTAAAAACCGGCTGAAGGTGTACCTACCTGACAGCGTAGGTGTCCACGTTCTTTAACAATGTCCAGGGTACTTTGCGCCGAAGCACTTGTAGCACTTGCAAGGACCGCGACAGAGATGACTGCAGCGGATAAATGTAATTTTCTTATTTTCATTATATATCCTTTGAATGGGTTTTAAGATAAACATAACTCAGTGTATGTTTTTAAATATTACCAAACGATTTCATAAGTGCAACAAACAATGCTAATGCATCATTGCAACCATTTATTCTGTTTTTTGTTCTTAATCACGTTGGAACCTTTTATGTTCTGTAGCGCTGAACTCGTTCAATATCATTGTTGTCCCTCTTATTATTAAGAAGAGGGACAACAATGATATATAGTACGCACCAATGTATCGCACCAGTGTATCGCACCAGTAATTTTCAAGAATTTTCAGCTCTTTTAAGCTGTTAATTTCAAAGGAAATTATATTCAATAATGACGGTGAGGGAGGGATGAATCAAACCGGCCTTGAGGCCGTTTTGCCCCTTCGGGGCTTCGCATGGACAGAGAGCCTCGTTTCAAATGCTATGCATTGGTCGAACCGCGAGGGTTCTCACCCGCCGCTCACCGGCAAACGCTATAAACAAAAACGCCCGGCATAAGCCAGGCGTTTTTGTTTAATATGGCGGTGAGAGAGAGATTCGAACTCTCGGTACGTTGCCGTACACACACTTTCCAGGCGTGCTCCTTAAGCCACTCGGACACCTCACCAACGTGCAGAACACCAGAAGAAAGATCCCCCCCAGCGACAGCGGGCGCTACTCTATAACAACTTCGATACAAAGGCAACGGTGGGAACAGCGACTGCAGAAATGAATAAAATTCGAGTCAATTTTCCCCCACAACAGCATAAATGATCATTAAATGAACTGAATAAAGAGACGAGGCAACCTGGACTATCTAACTCACTGATCCAGCTCGATGAACCATTGCACGGGTTTAAGCCAGCTGGGTAAAATACTGTGGAACCAGCTCGCTCGCCGCTCCATAGCACTGCTGCGAGAAGCCATTGGCGGTCTTCGAGGGTTCAAGGTTCAGTTCGACCGTGTGTGCGCCAAAACTCTGGGCTTCCGCAAAAAATCCTGCCGCCGGGTAAACATTACCCGAAGTCCCTATTGCTACAAAAAGATCACAACATGAGAGTGCCTGGTATATACGATCCATGTGCATCGGCATTTCATTGAACCAGACAATATGCGGACGCAAATTCCCTGCCTGATTACAACAACTGCAGCGATTAGCTGAACTCAAAGGTGTGAGTTGCTCACGTACCACGCCCGTTTGCTGGCAACGCACCTTTAATAATTCACCGTGCATATGCAGCAAATTTTGACTTCCTGCCCTTTCGTGCAAGTCGTCAACATTTTGGGTGACCAATAAAAAATCACCCTCGAATCGTGCTTCAAACTCCGCCAGTGCACAGTGTGCGGAGTTAGGCTGAACCTGGCCATCAAGCAGTTGTGTTCGACGGTCATTATAGAATTTTTGTACTAGCTCAGGATTGGCAGCAAAACCCTCCGGGGTGGCCACATCTTCTATACGATGATCTTCCCACAAGCCATCGGATGCCCGAAACGTGCGTATTCCTGATTCAGCCGAAATACCCGCCCCGGTTAAGACCACTATCGATTTAAATGCCTGCTGCATAACACTCTCGTTTATCGCGTGCTTACTGCCGGCTCTTTACTTCCGGTACCTTACTGCCGGTACTTTATTGCCGGCTCTTTATTTCCGGTACTTTACTGCCGGCTCTTTACTGCCGGTATTGCGCGCTGTAGCTTTGCTCGCTCTCGCCCGGTGGAAGCTCGAGCCGTAAAACATTCGCCACGGGTTGCTCCACGCCAGACGCTGCAACAATTTTTAGCAAGTTATGGTCGCGATGATGCAGTTCGATCCAGACCGGTTCCGTTTTACTGTTATACATGCGCACACGCCAATCCACTTGCAACAGGTTACGATCCAGTCGCTGTTGCTGCAGCGCTTCACGCTGAATCTGGATATCAGAGGCTATGGCAGCCTGCAGCGTAACCATTTGCCCTTCACCACTGGCCGCCATATTACTGACCAAAATCCACTGCATCTGCCCCTTGGCATCGGCTTCAAAAAGCCGTATCTCACCTGCCGGAAGGTTCTGGTTCGACTTAAACCTATAGATCCGCCGAGGATGCTCCGCACTTCTCGGTGCACGCGTGCCCGATAAATCTAACTGGTAATGATCCTGAAATTTGAGGTTATTGAAGTCCAGTAGCGTAAATTGCTGCTCGGAATAGGCAGGTAGGTCGACCGCTTGCTGTACGGGATAAAAACGCAACTCTCCTAACGACTCAGGCCCTTGCGATACCTCCATAGCCATCGATGCATCAGCTGCGGCTAAACCCCGCTTGAACCGGGGAGAACGTGATACTCCGGTATCACCGCTGGCCAGGGTCAAATCTACTGAGGTGTAATCGGTATTCGTCTGATTGCTCAGAATACTAACCGCACGCCCGGACAATTGACGGCTTTGGTGATCTATCTGCAACTGATAGTAAATCCGATATCCGATACCATGACTGAAATAGCCAATCTGCAAAGCATTGGAGTCTCCTTGCTGGGAAATACGTGCGCTTAAGCGCGGCTCAAAACTGCGGGTATCGTAATGCTCTCCGGTACTGGAAATTCGTAATCCATTTTTATCATTCAGATCGATAACCAACTGCTCACCGCTTTCCAGCGTCGCAATACCAATACCATTACGCCACACACTCAAACGCGCCCGGCGGTGAGGCGCTTGCATATCACCGTTTTGATACAACATGACCGTTTGACCGACCAATCCTCGATAAAAGGTATCGCTATCCAGGGATTGTCGTTGCAACTGAACCTTGTCTACTACCCCGTTATCACTGCCGATCTGCAGCGTTTCAAATAACAACAGGTCACTCACCGGACTGAGCTGCAGCCGGTAATCTCCTTTGCTCAAATCTACGCTATATCGCTGCTCTAACCATGCCTGCCCCGGATACATCACCATACGCGTATCAGTTAACGCACTGGCATCCAGCACCAGAGGTTCAGATGGCACGGATTGAGATGTCTGGAGTTCAGATGCCTGAGTAGAGTTCAGTGTCATCGACAACATTACAGAGAAAAGCCCTGTACGGAGCGTTAAACGTGATGATGCTGCAAACTTTAATCCTTTCATATTGCATCTCCCGCGGCGCGCTTTTCTTCCATTTCGTGCATATGGCGGTGCGCTTTCCATTTTGCACCGAGACTTTCAATGACGATCAGTTGCGCCGGTATAACCAGTAAAATAAGACCTGTTCCAAAGGCTAGTCCAAATACAATCGACGTTGCCATCGGTATTAAAAATTGTGCCTGTAACGACGTCTCAAACAGGATAGGCGTTAGCCCGGCGATGGTTGTCAATGAGGTCAATAACACTGCGCGCAGGCGCTGGCATGCGGCCTCTACAATCGCGTCAATAATCATCCAGCCCTTCTCGCGCAATTCGTGATAGAAGCTAATCAGTATGATAGAGTCATTGATCACAATACCGGTTAAACCGAACACCCCGAACAATGACAATATGGTCATATCCAGGCCCATTATCAGGTGACCAAAAATTGCACCGGTGATGCCAAAGGGTATCGCCAACATAACGGCTATCGGCCAGCTGTATGATCCAAACACCCAGGCCAAAATAATAAATATAAGTACCAGGGCCAGTACCAGACCGGAAATCATGTCTGCGATGGATTCTTGCTGCTCAGCACTGCGCCCTTCAAACTCAACACGAACACCAAATCGATCTTGCAGATCAGGAAAGGTCTCAGACTGTAACTGAGCGATGATTTCATTGGTGTTACCTTCATTTTCATTGACATCTGCCGTCAACAGCACAGCCAGCTCACCATCAACCCGGCTTAATGAATCAATACCCTGACGTCCGGTAAACTCCACCACATTGTCCAGCAGTTCCGTTTGACCATTGGGTAAAATAAATGGCATCTGCTTCAAGCGGTTCAGGTAGTTGCGCTCGACATCGGGTAAAACCACACGTACTTCTATTTCAGAATTGGCATCGTGAAAGACCTGGACCAGACGACCATCCAATGAGGAGCGTAACTGACGCCCCACATCCTGCAGGGTCAACCCCAGAGCCTGTGCTTCAGGTTTCAACTCATAAATTATCTGCTCACGTCCGTAAGGCAGGTCATCATCAATATTACTTACCCCTCGAAATTGCTGTAAGGCGTCTTGCAATTCAAGAGAAGCCGCCTTAAGGCTATTTACATCGCCACCAACCAGTTTGATTTCAACGGGTTTACCAGGTGGGCCTGCCTGTTGCTGGGCGATAGAAAACTTTTCGACCCCGCTGGGCAATATTATGCGTGATCGCCAGGCATCAATAATTTGCTGGTTACTTAAATCACGCTCATTCGCGGAAACGATTTCTACTTTCAGAGCACCGTACTCCTCACCCCGCTCAAACATCCCGGTCATCGGATTTGCAATACTCTGTTTATGTAAGGAGATCGAGTGCACTACCAAACCGCCACCTAATGCTTCATCGGTAGCTTCCAGCTCTTTTTCGATATATTTCAGAAAATCATTTATTCGCTGCTCTGTAGTGCCCACACTGAACTGAACGCTGGCATTAACAACCGAGCTGTCAATGGTCGGGAAAAACGTGAATTTAACCCACCCGGTGGTGATCAGAGAGAGACTTAATACAAAAAGAGCAAACGCACCGGTGATGGTTGTCATTTTGTGCGCTATACAAAGCTGCACCCAACCCCTGAAATGCCCCTCCCGGAACCGGTGAAATCCATCATCAAATTTCTTACGCCAGCCCGTAGCCGGTTCATTATGTTTCAGGCTATGACGCAAATGCCCCGGCAATATCAAAAAACACTCGATTAAAGAGGCAATAATTACGCAGATAACTACGGTAGGAATATCAATCAGAATATTGCCGATATTGCCGCCAATGAGCAACAATGGCAGAAACGCGGCAATGGTAGTCATCGAAGACGCGACTACGGGCGCCAGCATGCGCCTGGCCCCACTAACCGATGCATGAAGGGGTGTGTCACCCGCTTGCAATCGTGACAGCGTATTTTCCCCGACGACTATCGCATCATCGACAATAATACCCAGCGTCATTATAAGGCCGAACAAACTGATCAAATTGATGCTTCCACCAATGAGATAGAGAACCGCAAGCGCTGCAAGAAAGGATACGGGAATACCGACCGTGACCCACCAGGCCACCCGAACATTGAGAAACAGAAACAGTATGGCGATCACCAAAACCAGGCCACCGAGACCGTTTTTGAGTAACAGATCAATCCGATCCCTCAGGTACGTCCAGGTTTCGTCATAGACCACCAACTCAATATTTGATGGCAATTGAGCTCGCTGCCTTTCAATCCATTGAGTCATGGTTCTCGCAGCACCCAAGGTATCATCGTTGCTGGTTCGCAATAATGACATCTGGATAGCCGGTTTGCCCTGATAGGTAATGTAACTTTCACCATCGCGAGGTCGCCGCTCTATATCGGCGACATCTCCAAGCCGCAATAACACGCCGTTGTCCTGAACCAGTAACGGTAATTGCTCGAAACCGCTAACGGTTCTTTCCTGACCGAGGCTGCGCACCATCCGCGCGCCCTCTTTACGCCCAGCCGTACCGGCTGGCAGATCCCTGCTGCGCTGCTTAACCAGATCCGCAGCCCCATCGAGTGTTAATCCCAACTCATGGAGTTGTTGGGATGAGATCTGGATTGCGATCTCCTCTTCCGGCATTCCGGTAAAATTAACCTTGCGGACTCCAAGTTCCAGCAGTTCACGCTCCATGCGATAGACCAATGGCACCAGCTCATCCAGGGTATCGGGACCGGTAACCAGAATGTTGGCAATGGATTCATAGCGGGTCACCTTCGTAACAATCGGTTTTTCACTGTCCTCTGGAAGGTTCGTCACCGAATCGATCGCTTGTTTTACGTCATCCAGAACCAGACCAATATCCGAGTCGGGGCTTACCTCCAGGCGCATACGACTCATGCCTGAAGAGGACTCTGAAAAGCTCTTTTCAATCCCTGCCAGGCCTTTTAACTCTTGCTCTACGGGTATTGTAATGGCGCGCTCAATATCCTCCGCCGAGGCTCCACTCCAGATTATGTTGACGGTAACGATGTCTATTTCAAAGCTGGGAAAAAACTGGGTATTCAGTCGTTCGAGAGACCAAAGTCCCGCCAGAATCATCAGGCTCATAACCAGGTTTGCCGCCACCTTGTGACCCGCAAACAGCGCCAATATGCCGCCTTTTTTTTCGGTTGATGCAGTCATTATTGGGCTTTCCGTTGCTCTGAATCAGCAGATTTTACTTCACCCGCTCCGTTACCATCTCCGGTGACAAAACCTCCTCTGCGTCAGCAGATGAAGCTGACTTGCTCGTCACTTTCATGCCCGTTAAAGCACCAGGAAGCTGGGTCGTCATCAGCACAGAGCCTGCTAGCAAACTTTCTCCTTTAACCAGCACCCACTGCTGCTCGCCATTTCGCCACTCCCCCACTTTTTCTACCTCAACCGCCTTGAGTTGTTGGTTTTCAACAAGGTACACGCGACGGTCTGAATAGATAGACTGGGCAGGTATGGCGATAACATCAGACTCCTGCGGTAACGTGATTTGCAGCACGACGGATCGGCCAATTTCAACAAAACGGTCATCGCTCATATCGATCTTGAACAGTGCATCGACCCCGCCTCGGCCCATGCTCACCGAAGACGCCATCCGATCCAGCGTTATCGGGATAACCTGGCCATCGACCAGCATACTTCCCTGGGTAAGATGTCCTGCCCGCAAACTCTTGCGCAACGCCGTTAAATAACGTGCGGGTATTTGTGCCCTCGCCTCCAACTGATCGACGGCATATAAGGCCACCAAAGGATCACCCGGCTTAACACGAGCCCCCCGGGCAACCGGCACCTCAATTACTCGCGAAAGAAACGGCGCCCTAATCACGGCCCGGGAAAGGTCAAGCTCGGCCATTTGCAATACAGCCAATGCTTTATTGCGTTGCGCCTGTAGCTGCGCCATTCGGTTACTGTGATCGGAAATATCAAGCTGCATGCGAGTAACACTCAGCGATCGGGCAGCCTGAGCGCTGAGAGAATCATCCAACTGACTCCGGGACCCTAGCCCCTTTTTACGCAAGGTATTTTGTCTTGCTACCGAGCGATCGGCTATTTCCAGTAACAGCTTTTCTTTCTTAAGCGTTTCAAGATCAGACTCATAGCGCGTCATTTCCGCTTCAATACGGGCATCGGCATTTTGTAATTCAGCGTTTGATTGTAAAACTTGCAGCTCTGCATCCCGGGGGTCCAGTTCAAGCAAAAGTTCTCCTTCCTCAACCTCTACACCTTCTCTTACCCCGACACGATCAACAAAAGCGGTGATCGCAGCGCTCAGCACGACTCTACTGGGTGACTCTACCTGACCATAGAGTTCCAGGTGGGGTTGGTAGTTTCCAGGCTGGACAACCTGAACATCAACCAAAGGCAATGGTTTTTTCGCCTCCTGCCGCTCACTTTTACTGCCACTGACATTCAATAGTGCGATGATCGACACTGTTGCCAAAATCAATACAAGTGGCGGCAATACTCGACGTACGAGCTGTTTAGCTCCCCCGATTTTCTCTGTCATCTGATCCTTTCCAATTCTTTTTATGTGACTCTATATAGCCAAATATCATACCCAAACATCACTAAGAAGTATGTGCTTCGCGGGCGGCCTTACAGTTACTTTACGAGAACTCCTATAAATTAATATTTTCTATCACTAATTAACAATTATTTAATTTTATTTATCTGTAATCCTTGTGGATACTGACTCCAACATCAACACGCAGCAAAGGAAGATAAGCATGTTAAACAACCGTGAAGGACAAACCGTTCCGCAGGTAACATTCATCGTTCGTGATAATAACGAATGGCAGCAGATCACTACCGACCAGTTGTTCAAAGGTAAAAATGTGATTGTTTTTTCATTACCCGGAGCCTTTACACCAACCTGCTCATCGACACATCTGCCGCGCTATAACGAGTTAGCCAAGACGTTCAAGGATAATGGAATCGACGACATCATCTGCATGTCGGTCAATGACACCTTCGTTATGAACGAATGGAAAGCCCAGCAACAGGCTGATGACATAACCATCATTCCCGATGGTAACGGTGATTTCTCTGATGGCATGGGTATGCTGGTCGACAAAAACGAACTGGGGTTTGGCAAGCGTAGCTGGCGCTATTCGATGCTGGTCAAAGACGGCGTCATCGACAAAATGTTCATCGAGCCCAATAAGCCTGGTGACCCGTTTGAAGTGTCTGACGCGGAGACCATGCTGAATTACATTAATCCGCAGGCTAAAGAGCCAGAGTTCGTCAGCTTGTTCACCAAACCTGGATGCCCACATTGTGCACGTGCGAAAGCTTTACTCGAAGACAAAGGCCTCAGCTATGAACAGATCGAACTGGGGCAAGGTATTACCAGCCGTTCGCTGCGTGCCATAACCGGTGCCGGCACCGTTCCCCAGGTCTTCATCGGTGGACGATTTATCGGCAACGCTGATGAGCTGGAAACCTATCTGACCTAGGAGCCTGTCTGACTTAGATGCTCGTTACGAGAGAAAG
>JAUXFT010000164.1 GCA_030622755.1 Aestuariirhabdus sp.
ACAAATGCTGATAGCAGAGCTGCTTTTGTTGCCTTTTTCATCAATGAACTGTCATGTGTAGTGAGTCGAAAACCGGAGTGTTGTTACACGCACCCATCTTTATGAGGGAATACGACTAGATTCCAGACTGAGCCAAGCGTACCACTGAATACTCCAAATCACGCTAATCCAGCTCTATGTAATAGAAGACAGTTCTGTTACTTAGCAACCTACTGCTATGATTGGTAATTAATAATTTTACCGGCATCCAATGTAACTCTTTCGCTTTTTTACCTTATGGTGTTACATACTATGAAAGGCCTGCTGGTACTCCTACATCTATCAACCACGATCGCCAAACTCCTGGGGCCCGGCAGTATGGGAGCCGCCGTCACCGATAGCCGGGTCATGAAACAGCAACTCCTGGTCATCGATCGTTCGTTGCGACGAGAGCCCAAGCGAAAATTGACAGATATTCAGCACTCGCAGGTAGCGAGTTCATAATTTACGCACAACATACAGCTGAAACACAGTAGAATTAAACTCGGTCTGCAATTCCCTGACAACATCAGCTGGTTCAACACAAATATCTTTTTTCTATAGTCAATCGATTCTCCCATTGCTCTTCATACTTACGATGAAACCACTTCGTCAAGTTTGCGCATTAATATCCATCAAGAGGCCTGTCAAATACTTTTTACCCTCATCAGAACACCGCAATTCATTAACCTCTTTTAGCCCCGAAGAGACCAGCAATGTATTCTTAATGCGAGCACGCACCTTAGATTGGACACCGTAAAATTCTGCTTCAAAATCTATCTTTTTTGCCTCACCCAACAATTCTACAAAGAACTCTTTAGTATAAGTCTTATCTGGCCCATGAAGCCTTACAACCTGTTAGTCTCGAATTACACTAATTGATTCTGATTTGATAGCCCGGGGCAATGAACGTATCACCTGATTACGGGGAAACTCTTCGTTCGTTACAATAACCTTTACTTCAAAGGACTGCCCCCGATCAACGCTAACCCCAAACTGGACGTTATAGTAAATACCTGATTCAGAAGCCCCCCATGACCACCATTGATCTAAAGGATCACGAACTACCAGAATCGCCTTATAATTCTCTGGAATGACTCCGTGCACCCGATAACGCACATCTGCAAACTGCGGAACCGATTCACCGTCCTTTGGACGAATTAACTCAATTGACAATGCGTCACCGCTTGAGGTCGGGGACGTATGTGTATCTGAACCACTGTTAGTCGGCTCATGTGGCAATTGAGCGGCAAGCCTCCTTTCGAGTTCTACCACTCGCCGATCCAGCATCTCCATCTTCAATCTGTATGCCCCGATCTCTGCCTCTTTTGCATAAGTCACTAAAGCAAATGTTCCGCCAGCCACTGCAACCGCTAATGCGAAAACTGCTGCCAATGCCTGCTTCCATGTAATTTCATTCATTACCATGACCCCAGATGTTCAGATACTTCATACCGTCGGCTCAACACGATTTGACTTCATAATCCGCCCGTCGCCATGAGGCTTGATGAATAGTAATCAGGTGAAGCACCTGGTTAGCCAGGCTCCTCATGGAAGGGTTTTTAATATATCATTGCTGCGCAATCAACGCACTGCCACGCGGGTTCGTCACCTGTGACACCGCATCCTCCCAGGAGGACCCGGCCAGCTTCAGTTTTTCAGAGAAGAGGTTAGCCCATACAGAACCTCTGCGAGGCGAACTGAACCGCACCGGGGACATTTAGGGGGCTTTCGCCTGTATTCGCATCTCATCTTTCCTAGCTCGCTAAAATAGCTGCTCTGATACGTCCATTAGCGCGAACATGGTTCATATTCTTGGGTTATGGAATCGCGTGATCGCATGGATCATTCACCTGTGCTTCATTCTGTTTCTTCCGTAGCCTGCACTACAAAGGGATCTCTCTTCAATTCCTGGACCGACTTCACGGATAAAGTCTGGCTCGCGCACCTGAATGGTTATGTTCGATGGCCCTGACTTCAGTGTTTAGCCGGACATAATCACCTGGTGCCTATAAATCTACCAAGGTGAAACAGCGATATGAACCATCGCTTTCGACGTTTATGTTTTAACTTTACTACAAGCTTTCCAACATCTTGATCCAGCGTCTGTAGTTCTGAACGCAAATCCTCGACCAGACGCTCTATATGTAAAAGATGCTTTTGTGTTTCCAGGTAATTACTGGCCATTACATGCATACCCTAGAGCCTGCTATTTTGTATTGGTCCCGGCCAACGATCATAAGAAACTGGAAGTGTGTAAAACCGTTGCGCGAGAACACTCCCCATTACATTTTTCCAACGATCAGCGAGTTTCCCTTGTGGGCTGGTCATGTCCCAGACAAGCACATGGAACACGCAGGAGTAATCGCGTATTTTCTTATGCTTTCCGAGTTTGAACAATTTCCGGGTGGCTGCAAGAAATTCTGCATCACTCATTGGCTTGTCCCAACGTACTGAGCCAAGTGGGAGCCTAGCTTTTTCCTGCGAAAATAGCCGTTTCTTCGGGCTGTTCGTTAACGCGCGATCATTAACAACAAGGTATTTATCAAAAATACCCACATTAAACAAAAACTCGACTTTTTCCAGGTGTTCATCACTTGTAGCATATGTAGCTCAGCAAGACGGGTCACGACCGCGTCCACTCAAAGTACCGATAACGCTTGTTTGCTCTTTTACCTTTTCCTTAAGCGACTTGTTTTCCTGGATAACGTCTGAAATATCCTCATCCTCGAAATAGGACAACTTCTCTTCGGCACTCTGGCGCGCTGACTTTTCCTCTTCAAGCTCGCGTTCAAGTCCCTCTAATTGATTTTCGTCCCTTATATAGTCGCTGTACACCAAAATCAGCTCATCGAATTTTTCCGGATCTACGCCATTATCCACAAATTGCTGCTTAACGATCTCAAACGCGGATATCTCTACTCGATTATCAGCCAATTCTTTTGCGATCTCTTCCTTTTCCTTAGAGAGCTGTTTCTCTTCATTCCGCCACTGTTTGTTAAGTAAGGCAAGCGCCAGCAACAGGAGAAATAACAACAGGAGAAATAACTCTGCCACCGTGAGGCCAAGCACCAAACCTCGTCGATAGCTTCTATCAGACCACTGAAAACTGTTAAGCGCCTTTTTAGGGACGTACACGATCCACCTCGGCCCTGAGAGTACGGGCTGCATTGAGAAGCGACTCCTGCGTCTCATTAATCATTTTTTCTGTTCCCTCGGCAGTTAAAACGATCTTGCCCAGCGTGCCGCCAAGCTCGTTCTCTACTGATTTGAGCTGTAGCGACAGGTCCTTTATTGTGCCGACGACGTCAATCAGGGTTCCTCTTAGTTCATTGGATGATATTTCCTTAAGCACCTTTATCAGATCCCCTAGCTCCCTTGTCGTTTCGCGCTCTGCATATGATCTCGCCTTAATAGAGGTCATCGCCTCCGTTGTATTTTCAACAATTGATAATATCTGTTCGTTAATCACATCCTTATCCACGAAGATTGAACCAAATTTTTTGCTTAGCAACTCCAGGCTGGCTGCTGCTTTTTCCATCGCACCATTCATAAGATTAGCCTGATCCTTCTGTATCGTCTCAATCTTATCGGTCGAGGATGCCAATCTTTTCGATGCTGCTGTTACTGCTTTCGCGGATTCTCCTGATGCTTTCTTTATCAGCTTAGCCACCTCGTCTGCAGTCTCATTAAGGGACTGGGACACTGCACGCCGATATGAATTAACATCAGAAGTCATCATATAAAGCTCATTTCTAAGGTGTCGAACCGCGTCGCCAAGCTCTACACGCGCAGTATGCTCCACATCAACCGGGTCGTTACGGAACTGCTGGATAAATATGCGGAAAAACAATCCGAATATTGTAGACGACAGCGCGATGCCGAAATTGGATATCAGTTCAAATGTAAGATCATCTGCTTCATCATACGGCCGTGGCCTTAACTGCCATAGCGCATATGCCAGACTGACAAGCGTGAAGAGGAGACCCAGGTAATAAACATTGTCACCCGCCCTGTCCGTGCTCGCACTAAAGCGTGCAGAGTTGATAATATATAATGTATAGACCAGAAGTATAACTGCAGGTAGCGCGGCTAAAATTAGAGGGTGCGCATGTACCGCTTTCAGAATCAGAATAGCCGCACCACCAAACACTGCAGCAACACTGAACAGCCACTTATCGTAGCGATCATCTATTGTTTTTTCGTACCTGGGTCCCTTCATTATAGTTTTTTCTCGTAGGCTACCCTTCCACCCATTTCACGAATTGCATCCTCCCACCAGGAGAGGTGAACAACATTTTGCACGTTCGCATATTCTGGGCGACGGATATAATAAATATAAAATCGCGAACCTGACAGGTCCGCATCTATCAATGGAAAGCCGGGGCGTGCTTGCAACGTCGTCCATGAGGGAAGCTCCTTGAAATGGGTCAGTGTTTTCGAATGTTGCACGTAATCTGACAACATAAACAGTTTCAGCGGCGCCTTGCCGTTTCGTTGCTCAAAACCATCAGCCCCTTCTTTGGATACAATTAGCTTCAGGGACTCCAATATCGGAGAGCTAGGTTCTGAGCCTCTTAACGGTGCTCTTGCAATAGCGCCCTCAATCTGACCGCGTATCACAGCAATACGCCTCTTGATGACCTTGGGGGAAGAAATCAACTGATCCCAATTACTTACTTCTGCCTTCAGGCCCGGGTTACATACTCTCACTATTGGCTCTGAATACGACGAATCCGCCGTTATTAAATAGACAACGAGCTCATAGTATGGAGGGAGAAAAGGTGAGGCTGCGATCCCTCTTTCTTTCATTGCGTCACTTGAAAGCGATTGGTCCCAAAAATGTTCCAGTAGCCGATTCAGGGCGTTTTGCCCTACATCCGTTACTGGATCAGTCACATCGATTAGCAGAATGTATCGCCCATCGGGCCCTGATTTCGGACACCATGTAATTTTGTCCAGCTCACGAGCGCCGCTCTTTAAATATAGGAAGCTCCCCACAACAATTACGATAATTAGTATTGCAAACCCGAAATATATAAATCCGGGCACATTGGACGTCTTGTCTTTGTCGTATAGAGACCCCACTAGGCACGCCCTTCCCTGTTCCCCGAAGAAACGACTGATTCAGATGAATCGTGTAGCTCGCGCTGCTCATCCGCAACGGTCTCTCCTGAAGCATCTGCAACGCCATCTCCGGTTTTCGATTTTACTTCAGCCGTCATTTCGATGAGATCGCCCATTCCAAAGTCTTCGATGGCTTCAACTGAAAGTTGGTCTATCGTTTTGTAAACCGCCAGATAACCTTTAATCGATTCTGCTATTGATCTTCGAGTTTTTGACGCTGTTCCCCGCAGTAAATCAAAATCCGGCATTTCTGGTTTATCGAATACCGGCGTCAGTTTACAATCGCTCTCCAGTTTGAATTGCTTTGACCAGTACTTTGGCTGTGGATCTTTACGCTCTTCTCTATTCGCATAACGGTATTTCTGGAACAACTGCTGGCCAATGGACTCTACCGAGGAATAATATGATTTAAGCTGCTTGATTAGACTCTGGGCCTTTTGCTCAATCGTCCCTACTTCAGCCCTGTGGAGCTGAACGTTATCCACCAGCTCATCAAGCTGATTCTGGCCATCCGAAGCAACTCCCTCGATCCGTTTGTGCAGTAGCTCAAGGACCGACCCGTAACTTCGGGACAGCAGTTTGTGCTGGCGGTCCCGTCGCCCATAGTCTGGATACGGATCATCCATGCGAAATGATTTCCATGCAGTCACGAATACCGTTATGTAGCCTATAAACACAAAAATCCACGACTTGAAATTATTTAGCGAGAAAAAGGCCATTTTCGCTTGATCTACCGCGTTTGCGCCCACGCCAGCCATGTCGGGCATCTGTTTCCACATCTCAAGCGCATCCCGATAGTGGCCTACAAACAAGTTAAAACAAATTACAGTAAGAACGCCGGCAACAAGCAATACAGCCCCGGAACGCTTTATATTTAATTCGTTATGGTAAAGCCATGGGAGTATCAGGACGCCAATAACAACACCAAGGGCAACATTTATTATCGTTATAAGGATGGCTTCAATTACTCCACCGACATATCCTAATTCATTGGCATCACCCAGGATCACTCCGTTGAGCAATATTTCCAGGGCCGCTATAAAGACAATTACACTGATTGCATTGAACCGGTTTCCGGGATAAAACGCGGGCCTGTCAAGCTTATGATCTTTTTTAAATTGATTTAATGAAGTTTCTGCATCAATGATATCGCGCTTTGCATTGAAGAGCCTCGTAGTACCGTCACGCGCTTCGCGATAAAGCGAATTATCAGTCTGCTTGGCTATATTACCTGCACGATCTGCCACATCAGTAAGGTCGATAACCATGAGCCGCTCACGAAAGGTATGCAGAAATTCTGTCGCATCACGATAAGCTGCTCCTGCGACTTTGCACAACTCGCTTTGGATAGATAACTCGACGTCATCAAGATTTACATCATCTGGTTGTGGAAGATTCTTACTTCCACGCTCACGTCCTATCTCTTCGAGTCTCAGGTTTTTGGAAAGTTCTTCGACATTTAGCTGCAAAAACGTTTGCGTAGTCGGATCAAACGGCGAAGGTGCTTTTATTCCAGATTGAAACAGGTTTTTTAACATTCTTATGGCGCCATTATCCGTTTTTAATATAACACGCTTAATCATCCAACAAATGAGAGGATGCCAACCAGGGAATAGCCGCTTTAATATTCAGTTAATAACAGCTTCTCTCTACAGTTTGGTGGTGAGGAGGAATGGCAGATATGACAACTCATCATAGCCCTTTCCACTTTATTTACGCCGTCTATGACGCCACTCCCAAGGGGGAATCGGCGATGCATCTCGCCATAACCCTATCCCGGACATACTCGCTTCCAGCTCCGTTTCTGCATAGCGTGTCCGGTCCTGTTTTGATTGTTCGCTCTGGTACTTTTTATAATGCCAGGCAAGTCCGGCCGATATCATTTCCAGACAGACATCTTTATCATTAACGAACACTTTGCCAATGATACGGCCATATCTGTCTCTTTTTGTATATTCCACCTTGACGTACCTTTTCGCCACCAGATCTGACAGGTATTGCTTTGATCTCTTCCCAAATGGCTGCCTCTTTTCTGGTGCATCGATACCCTTCAGGCGTATTTTGTATTGTGTATCCGCTTCATTCAATATAACGATCGTGTCACCATCAATCACTCGAACAGTACGGCCCATTAACGACGCCGCATTCGAACAGGCTATATGCAAGGCTAGAAATAAGAAGATGGATATACGTAGCAGACCTGCGTTGCCGGCATTACGCATATATAGCGAACTCATACACTCTAGCCTGCCATTATTATGGCGCTTTATCCGCATCCCATGACCTTTGCAACCTTACTACGGTAGCTTACATATTGTGAAGCTATATCGTTCTGATCTATATCAATCAGTTAGGGAAACACGGCCGATTATTTATAGAAAAACAAAACGCGAGCTAGAGGCAGCCTTATTTATGATGGGTTCTAGAATTGATGGCGTATGGTGCACGTGTAGTTTCAAGCCGCCTCACGATAATAGTAATTGAGCATACCGCCAA
>JAUXFT010000103.1 GCA_030622755.1 Aestuariirhabdus sp.
GCCGTACTTTGGCATCGGCATTAACTACACCAACTTCTTTGAGGAAGACGCCGATAGAGAACTAGAAGAAGGCCTCAAAAGTTTTAATGGTGGAGTAACAGAAAAGTACAGCATGGATCTTGATGAATCCTGGGGGGTCGCCTTCTCAGCGGGTACGGACTATTTCATAACTGATAACCTGTTACTGAATGCTGCTGTCTGGAAGATCAATATCCAGACCGATGCCGAGTTCAAAGGTAAGCAATCTGGAACCAAAGTTAAAGCGGACGACGTTGATATCGATCCCTGGGTCTGGATGCTGGGCGTCGGTTATAAGTTCTAGTAGCACGCTAATCGTCGTTGCCATTAAGCGGCGATGTAAAATAAACCGGTATCTCAGGGCATCGACCGCAAGGTTCATGCCCTTTTTTTGTGATGATATTTAGAGAAAGATCTGATTCGGTTCCGTAACAGAGTTTAAAGCGATCGCCTTCACTTCATTAATTATCAGCACACTCCCTATGAACCAAAAGCCGTTTCTCACCTTAGCACTCTCTTGCTTTCAAAAATAAACCCTAATCACTTCAAGCGATACCATTTCCATAGCAGCCTAATCCATCATTTACGACCTCGTTAGACATAATACTCCTTGATCAGCCTCGCCAGACCCACTTCCCAGGAGTTGGCATGAATACCGAATGTGTGCAGCAGCTTGGTGCTATCGAGCTTCGAATTTAACGGCACAATTCGCGATTCATCTTCCGCATCTGCGATTATAATATTCAACTGATCCGTAGCAATTTCATCGTAGATCGCCATCTCACGCAGAATCGTCGCGGCAAGATCACTCTCGCTAACGGCGTTTACGCCAGCGTAATGATAGGTACCCCACACCTCGGCACCACAATCGAGTTGCAACAAGATCGCCGTAATCACCCGCGCGGCATCATCAGCCGGAGTCGGATTACCATAACGATTTCCCAACACGCCGAAAGGGGCGGGGTTCATCAGTTCGGCCATGATGCTTTTAAGCAGCTCGAACTTGCGTTCACTGATCATCCAGCCAGCTCGCAGAATGACATGACGATCACAGCGCTCCCTGATCTGCTGCTCTCCCTGCCAGTAACTGCCTCCCAACACGCCGAGTGGATTCGCCGCATCCTTTTCAGTGTATGACTCACTTTTCTTGCCATCGAACACCATATAAGAGGAGATCTGCACCAGTATCGCCCCCTGCTCGTTGCACAAAGAGGCAAGTTCAGCGCAGGCATCACGGTTGACGGCAAAACAGCGAGACGGCTCCGACTCGGCAAGATCCGCATCACGGTAGCCGGCGCAATTAACCACCACATCTGGGTTAAAGTCGGTAACAGCAGCCCGCATCTGCGCGCTATCAGTCAGGTCCAGCACCTCTTGCGAGGGAGCCAGATAATTAAATGAGGTTTCATCAAGGCGTTGACGGAGCCGTGTGCCGGTTTGTCCACTACCACCAATAATCAGAATATTCATCCGCGTGTCACTACTCGTTCCTATGCTGGGTCTCCGGCACTTAACAACTCTACACTATCTATTTAAGAACGTACCGGTGGATAAACTATAGTAACCCAGTCCGACTGAACTCTGAACCGCTAGCCACAAGCTCTCCTGTAAAGCGATACACCGAGTAAAGGTTAAAAGTCAGTGTTCCACCAACAGATAGCGACTATAAGCATAATTACCTATAGGTTGATATCGCCCCCAACGCCATACTTAAACCAATATCACACCATTACAGGCGTCAGGATAGTCGCCTCCAAATCGGAACGATTCCAGATTGCACGTATCCATCCGCCAGAAGATTATCCTCTTCACCGTCGTACCGATCACCCTGATCTACGTGGTAATCTTTGGCTTTGGGCTCAATCAGGGGCAACAACGCGCCACCATCGATACTGAAAAACGGCTAACCCAGATGGCCGGACACTACGCTAGCAAAGTGGACGCCCATATGCGCGAGTTGGCTCAAATTGCTCGCAGCACCGCCAATTTCCTGGAAAACGATCCAGACCAAACCCCCCAGGAACTGTACGAATTGCTGCGCACCAATGTCCGCCAAAGCCCTGCTGTGTATGGCGCGGCAGTGGCATTTGTACCGGGTAGTTATCCAGACAAAAGCCTGTTTGCCCCCTATGCCTATCGGGATGAGAATCGAGTAGAAACCCTCGACATCGCGAAATCCCACTATGACTATACCGACGGCAACCGGGAGTGGTGGGATACCCCACAAAAAAGCTGGCAAGGTATCTGGACCGCACCCTACCTTGATGCTACCCCTTCAGATTCGGGCATAACCACTTACGCAACGCCTTTCTACCGAAACGGTCGTTTTCGCGGTGTGACTACCGTAGACCTGAAACTCGATACCATCGTTTCCTTGCTGCCGATCAGCCAGGAGCCCGGCCTGAATTTCATCATCCTCACTCGTAAAGGTGATCTGGTGTATACCCCGGCAAGAGCGGCGGTCGGTCATAACCTGTTAAAAATTGCTGTGCAGGAGAATAGTGGCGAGTTATTACGGCTGGTCGAAAGCATACTGTCCGGTGAACCCGGCATCACCAAGACCCGCCGCATGACCATTGACGGAGAAACCCAATGGATCAGTTATGCACCGGTCGAGTCATCCGAATGGGCGCTGGCTGCGTATCTGCCAGAATCGGTCGCATTGGCCGGGGTTCGCAGGGAAGCTGCTATCGAGGCAGCCTTGTTACTGCTCTCCCTGATCCTGATTATCATCTCGGTCTGGGTGGTATCCGGTTTGATTTCACAGCCCATCACACAACTGCAAAATGCGGTGCGTAAAATCACCAAGGGAGAACTAAAAACCGAACTGGCGATTCAGAGCAAAGATGAGATCGGGGTGCTCGCGCGCAGCTTCACCCGGATGTCACGACAACTGATCGCTCGTGAAGAAGCCCTGCGCCAGGCTCGAGAAAACAATCTGGGCCGTCTGGTTGAAGGCATGCAGGGTAACTATTTTTATTACGTCATGGACCAGGTTGAAAAGATTACCTATGTATCACCCTCAGTTGAGGACACTTTAGGACTTTCTCCCGACGATTTTATCAAGCAGCATCGCCAACTCTTGAATAATGAAGAATACAATCCATTGTTCGGTAATTACGCCAGGCGCGTCCTCGCGGGTGAGGCTCTGGATCCTGTAGAGCTGCGCGTTAACCGAGCCGACGGAAAAACCCGCTTCATAGAAATTTATGCCGTGGCCGTAGAAGATAGCAAGGGTTCTATCAACGGCCTGGAAGCGATTGCTCGTGACATCACTCGCGCCAAACAGACCGAACAAAACGTGATTCGTGCTCGCGACGAAGCGGAAGCAGCCAACCACGCCAAGAGTCAGTTCCTGGCCAACATGAGCCACGAACTACGCACCCCTCTTAACGGCGTACTGGGTTATGCCCAGATTCTATTACGAGAACGCGGACACAACCCCCAGCAAACACAAAGCCTTCGAGCCATAGAGGATTGCGGGCAACACCTCCTCTCATTGATCAATGACATTCTCGACCTTGCCAAAATTGAAGGCGGTGACCTTGTCGTTGTAACGAAACCCATCCATCTCCGCCGCGTCATTGATAGCGTCTACCAGATGGTTAGCCAGCGAGTCGATTCCAAGGGCTTGTTGTTTGTACTGGAGATCGACTCTCTGCTTCCGGCGTCAATCCATTCAGACAGCGTAAAACTCAAGCAGATACTGCTTAACTTACTGGCCAACGCGATCAAGTTTACCCGTAAGGGCACCATAGAGATGAGCGTCAGGTTACATGACGAAAACCGCATTCGCTTCGCCGTAAAGGATACCGGGGCTGGTATCGCGCCAGAGATGCAGAAGATGATCTTTACGCCCTTCGGACAAACAGAGGAAGGGCGAGAACTTGGTGGTACCGGGCTTGGTCTAACCATCAGCAGACGACTGGTAAAAGCGCTGGGTGGCGAGTTGTCGTTAAACAGTAGAGAGGGAGCAGGCAGTGAGTTTCATTTCAACTTGCCGCTGATCGCCGCGACAAACACAGAAACCATAGCAGCACTACCCAGCCCCTGGCCAGACCTGAAAGATCCACAGTTACCCAGAGGACAACAGATCACCATACTGGTAGCCGATGACCAGCACGTAAATCGCGATGTGCTGGTACGCTTACTCGAAGGTGCCGGCTTCCACACCCGGCAAGCGAAAGATGGTCAGCAGGCGTTAAAAATACTGCGCGAAACGGCTATACCTCTGGTGCTAATGGATATCCGAATGCCCGTCATGAGTGGCGTGGAAGCGATCGCGGCCATTCGCCAGGACGCCGTATTAAAACACACCAAGGTGATCGCAGTGACCGCCAGCATCTTTCCTGATACGTCCCAGCACATGGAACGTTACGAATGCGATGACTTGATCAGTAAGCCGTTCAAAAGTGACGAGTTATTTTACAAAATCGCCCAACAACTGCAGATAAAATACCGCCAGAGTCATCGGGTAGACAGCCCACAACTGGAACTCGACAGACATCAGGAGCTTGCTGAAGCGCCGCGCCGCGAACTGGCAAAAGCGTTGTCAAACGCCCTCGAAATGGGTGACATTGTTTTGGTACATCAGCTGGCGGATAAACTCAGATCACAGCATCCGGAAGCAGAACAGCTTGCTAACCAGATTGAACAGTTGGCGCGAAATTTTGATTTTGACAATCTCGAGAACCTGAGCGCATCGCTGTAATATCAGCAAACCAAAACATATCCCTCCGCTAACCCTTGCGACAGATCCCCGAGGGCTCCACAATAGAATAAGACGCAACAACAGTACGTCATTTTGCCAGCATAAACAGTCAAGGATGATTCGATGAGCGATAACTCGCCAGCGCAGGCTGACTCCTGCATTCTTCTAGTTGATGACAACCCAACCAACTTGCAAGTGTTGCTGCAAACTCTCAATGGTCGTGGATACAAACTGTTAATAGCCAAGAATGGTGAGAGTGCACTGCGCATCGCCCATAAGGCGATGCCTGCTGTTGTTCTGTTGGATATCATGATGCCGGGTATTGATGGCTACGAAGTCTGTCGCCAGCTCAAGGGTAATCCGCTCACCGAAAAAATTACCGTTATCTTTCTTTCAGCACTGGATGACACCAAGGACAAGGTAAAAGGGCTGGGACTGGGCGCGGTTGATTTCATCTCCAAACCCTTCCAATCTGATGAGGTGATCGCTCGTGTTGAGACCCAGCTTAAAATTCACCGACTTGAGGCCGCATTATCGGCGAGAAACCGCCAGCTGGAAGCGGACAATCAACGCATCCTCGAGGCGATGGGTGAAGGCATCCTGGGCATTGATGCACAGCGCCGCATCACGTTCGCAAACCCGTCCGCCTGTACGCTCAGTGGTTGGTCCGAATCCGAGTTGATCGGCGCAGATATTTTTCCTTTATTGCTGTCCAATGCCAGTGATCCCGAAACACAGTCTCTGGAATCCAGTCCGTTGCATATCACATTGACAAAAGGTTCCAGCCAACGCAAAGAAGATGAAACTTTCTGGAAAAAAAATGGCGAGTCTTTCTCCGTCATCGTCTCGTGCAACCCGATCATGGAAGATAACCAATGTAATGGCGCCGTAATGTTATTTAGGGATATCTCCCGAGAAAAGCAACAACAGGCAAAACTGCAACAGGCACTCGACGATGCCGAACATCAAAAAGAGAAACTAACTCATATTTCAAGACTGAGTACTATGGGAGAGATGGCCGCTGGTTTTGCGCATGAAGTCAATCAACCCTTAACCGCTATCTCCAATTACGCTCAGGTATGCAGCCGCTTTCTTAAACAGGAACCCCTGGACAAAGAGAGTCTGACCGAAGCTTTGGATAAAATTGGCGTACAGGCCCGACGTGCTGGCGATATTATCGCCAGAATTCGCAGCTTTGTTAAAAAGCCCCAGCACGTACTGGAAGCTGTCGACTGCAACAAACTTATCAGCGATGTGGTACGGCTGGCAGAGGTCGACGCGCGCAATAACAGCATGGAAATCCATACCCATCTTGCGGAAGATTTACCACAACTTAACGTTGACCCCGTACAGATCCAGCAAGTAGCACTAAATTTAATCCGTAACGGTATGGAAGCGATGCAGGCTACCGAAAATCGTGCTCTTGGTGTCACCGTCGAAACCTGCTTATTAAAAGACAATCATATGGTTGAAGTTAGCGTCATCGATCGCGGCCATGGTCTGGCGGAGGATGCCGAAGAAAAACTGTTTACCCCCTTCTACACCACCAAAAACAGCGGTATGGGTATCGGGCTTTCCATCTGTGAAACCATTATTTCATCGCACGGTGGCAAGCTGGGTTTCGAACGCCATCCAGAGGGCGGAACCATTTTTCGGTTTAGCTTGCCAACCCTGTAACCACGCCTCGTATTGCTAAACATTCGCAACCGCCAGAAATGCTATGATAATGTATTGCCACGTCAGGCGTTATTAGTGCAGTAGCGGAAAAAAACGCTCCCTTATTCAGGGTTTTGCAAAGTGCTCCAGTGCGTCCATATCCTGAATCACCCATCGACCCTTAACCTTGAATAACACTCCGGCATCCTGCCATCCCTTGAGTTCACGTTGAATGCTATTACGGGTAACACCCAGCATATTTCCTAAATCGCTCTGCGACAAAGGCACATCAATAACGACACCCGCTGAACTTTGACTAGCGTAGGTTTGGCTGGCAGACAATAAAAGTTTGGCCAGTCGCTGACCCAGGGTCAACAAGGCTGAATCCCCGATATAGAGCAGCAAACGATTCATCGTATTGTTGAGTTTTTTCATCAACAATCGATAGATCTCCGGATGATCTGATAGCAAGTGGTTAAACTCAGCTTTCGACAACATACCTACACGAGCATCCCCCATGGCCAACGCATCCAGGCCTCTTTGGCCATCAAACACAACCGGCATCTCTCCTAAACAGCTGCCGGGGCCGTGAATACCGATAATTATTTCATTGCCATTTTCGTCTCTATGTATCATTGCTATATAACCTTCCAGCACTCGGTAGACCCCGATGACTTCCTCACCACATCGAAACAGGTAATCACCGCGGCTTAAATGGCAAGATTTCATGCCATTCAACACCCTTGCTTGCACCTCAGGCGCAAGCCCATAGAGCCATTCACTGTCTTGATAAAAATGATGCATAAAAAGGCGACTTGATCCAGAAAGTAAAAATGTAACAAATGTGGCAGCGAGCCACTATTCTTTATCCGATAATATCAAATCAGACTACCCGTAGTAATTTCCTTTGCACGCTAATCGGTATGCAGCGTCTCTCGAAAAACCTGTGGCCACATTATTTATTAGCAATAATTAACGTTTCGCAGCTCGATTGCTACTTAATAGATAACTCATCAGAGTGAAATCTGGAGAAAATAATGAACTGTTTTAGCCGTTATAAAAGCATTCTGTTTGCGATGCTGGTAAGCACTATGGTATTACCAGCCAATGCAAGCACTAGCGATGCCGACAAGGAAGAAGCGCTAGCCTACTCGTTAGGCACCCATGCCTATACCTTTGGATTCCCCTGGGTCTATCTATCGCAGCTGCGATATATGTGAACCCAGGTCGACACGGGCTCGCCTTCTATCCCCTACATGGATGTGAATACACTCTTCCACACCCGCCATCTTACCGATGCAAAATACCGGAACGGCGGCACACCCAATAACGATACCCTGTATTCCCTCGCCTGGATTGATGTCAGCGAAGAGCCCATCATCCTCAGCCATCCGGATATCAATAACCGCTACTTTACCTTTGAGCTGGCATCCATGGATTCCGATAACTTTGCCTATGTAGGGTTGCGGGAAACCGGCCCTAAAGCCGGAAGTTTCGCTATTGTCGGCCCTGACTGGAAAGGCGAGCTCCCCGATGGCGTACGCGCACTTGCCCCTTCACGAACCAATACGATACTGATGTTCGGGCGGACACTGGTTGATGGCAAGGACGGCATTGCCAATGCCACCGCATTAATGGATCAGTATCGCTTAACCCCGTTAAGTCAGTGGGGAAATGGCAAGGAACCCGTTATTGAACCACGTAAAGTGCAGATACCTTTCGACCGCAAAGCAGATCCACTGGCCGACTGGAAAACCATGAATGCCGCCATGACACTGGACCCACCAGAAGCTCGCCATCAAGCGTTAATGGATCAGTTTGCCACGCTTAACATTGGCCCGGGGCAGGACGTAGAGCAAGCCAGCGAAGCCACCAAGCGCGGACTGGCACGAGCCTCCAAAGACGGTCTGGCCATGCTCAATTTCGTCGTGCAAAACGGTGTCGGTAAACCGGTTAATGGCTGGACCTATCCTCCGGAAGTCATGGGTCGTGCCGGCGAAAACAATAATTTCCTGATTCGCGCTTCGGTGCAATGCCTGGGCGGAATCATTGCTAACGAACCTGATGAAGCGATCTACCTCAACACCTTTAATGACGTTGACAATAATACACTGCACGGCGACAACAGCTACGTCATTCATTTCAGTGCCGATAACCTGCCACCCATCAACGAATTAGGGTTTTGGTCCTTGAGCATGTATGGACTGGATTACAACTTTGTTGATAATGCCATCGATCGTTACTCCATTGGCAATCGCACCGAAAACCTGGTCTATGGCGAAGATGGTAGCCTGAACCTGTATCTGCAGAGCGAAACACCACAGGGCGATAAAGCCGCCAACTGGTTGCCCAGCCCGGCAGGCGATGAATTTTATGTAGTACTGAGAACTTACCTGCCTAAAGAGGCTCTAGTTACGCAAGAGTGGGCGCCACCAGCCGTTGAGAAAGCACCATAAACTCATCAGGCAGGGTTACTGTTGCCAGCGAGACCAGAAGACAGTAACCACTTGCTTGCAGATGGCAATACTTCGGGATAGATAACAAAAAACCGAGAGACTGAGACTACTCAGCTCTCGGTTTTTTTTGTGCGAAAGAATTTATTTACATTTTTTCACAAATAAACCTGTGTTACATGAATGGCATAAATAAGCCTTCATTTTTTCCCACAGGCCAACGTACTACCATTAAAAAAACGTAACAAAAACAAGCCAGCCTTTAGATGCTTTTCCGATCCTTTAGATTCTATTTTTAAACAACGTTAATACCCGGTTTATCCTTCAATCTTTTTTGGTAAATCCTGCAAAAAACTTCTGAACGTTTTTCGAACACCAACAAGGTTTAAATATTACAACGAAGGGAGCAATCCATTCGTCATAAGGTCATTAAATATACCCTCTCGAATCAGTGGGCGAACGGCCTCGATATCCTTAGAGAAATACCGATCCTTGTCGTAGAACGGAACCTCGGCGCGAACTTCACTCCGCACCTGTTCCAGCGGCTCGGAGCTTTTCAGCGGCTTACGAAAATCCAGTCCCTGACAGGCGGCCAGTAACTCAATCGCCAAAACGCCTTCGGTGTTATCCGCCATATCTGCCAGGCGGCGCGCCGCGAAGGTCGCCATGGAGACATGATCCTCCTGATTCGCCGAGGTGGGTAAACTGTCCACGGATGCCGGATGCGCCAACGATTTGTTTTCGCTGGCCAGTGCTGCAGAGGTTACCTGGGCGATCATAAAGCCGGAGTTAACCCCGCCATTATCCACCAGAAAAGGCGGTAGCTGGCTCAGATTACTGTCGATCAACAACGCCATTCTGCGCTCGGACAAGGACCCGGTCTCAGCAATGGCCAACGCCAGGTTATCCGCTACCATCGCCACGGGCTCGGCGTGAAAATTACCGCCAGAGAGAATTTCACCCTCATCGGCAAACACCAGAGGATTATCGGTCACGCCATTGGCTTCAACTTCCAGCACTTCGGCAGCATGGTTGATCTGTTGCAAACAGGCACCCATCACCTGCGGCTGACAGCGCAGCGAATAGGGATCCTGCACCCGGTCGCAACTGGCGTGGGATTGTTCGATTTCACTGTGATTTAACAGTTCACGATAACAGGCGGCGACGTCGCGTTGCGCCTTATGACCTCGTGCCGCATGAATACGATCATCGAATGGGCGGCGACTGCCCAGCGCAGCCTCAACCGTCAAAGCGCCAATCACCAGCGATGCGGCAAACAGGTCTTCTGCCAAAAACAGACCGCGCAATGCCAACGCCGTCGAGGCCTGGGTACCATTAAGTAGTGCCAGCCCCTCTTTTGGCGCTAACGCCAGAGGCTTTAGACCGGCAATTTTTAAACCCTCTACTGAAGGCATGATTTGTCCCTGATAGCTGACCTCACCCTCACCCAACAGGATCGCACTCATGTGAGCCAGCGGCGCGAGATCGCCACTGGCACCCACCGATCCTTTCACCGGAATGCAAGGGTAAACCTGATGATTGTACAGGGCCAGCAATGCCTCAATGACCGACAAACGAATGCCGGAATAGCCGCGCGCCAGCGAATTGATTTTCAACACCATCAACAGACGCACTACCGCGTCACTCATAAACTCGCCGACACCCGCCGAGTGTGACAATACGATGCTGCGCTGCAAAGTCTCTAACTGATCCCGCTCGATGCGGGTATTGGCCAGCAAGCCAAAACCGGTATTGATGCCGTACACCACTTCACCGCGATCCAGCACCTGCTGAATCAATGCCTGCGCCTTATCTATCGCCTCAAAGCATGCAGGGTTCAACTTGATCTCCATCCGTCCATGATAGATTTCTCGCATCTGCGCCAGCGTCAACGTACCGGGCATCAGGTTCAGCTTGTTGATGGTTTTGCTCATTATTTATCCTCCAGCATGGGCAGATCCAGCTGCTGCTGCTTTGCACAATTTTGGGCGATCTCATAGCCCGCGTCAGCATGGCGCATGACGCCAGTGGCCGGGTCATTCCATAACACCCGTTGTAACCGCTTGGCCGCAGCATTAGTACCGTCGGCAACGATAACTACGCCTGCGTGCTGACTAAAGCCCATACCGACGCCACCACCGTGGTGCAAACTCACCCAGGTTGCTCCGCTGGCGGTATTGAGTAGCGCATTCAACAAGGGCCAATCGGATACCGCATCACTGCCATCCATCATCGATTCGGTTTCGCGGTTGGGGCTGGCAACAGATCCGGAATCGAGATGATCACGACCGATCACCACTGGTGCTTTTAATTCGCCACTCGCGACCATTGCGTTAAACGCCAACGCCAACCGCGCGCGATCTTTCAGACCCACCCAGCAGATTCGCGCCGGTAAACCCTGAAACTTAATGCGCTCACGCGCCATATCGAGCCAGTTATGCAGCTGCGGGTTATCTGGAATCAGCTCTTTCACCTTGGCATCGGTTTTATAAATATCTTCCGGATCACCCGACAATGCGACCCAACGGAAAGGTCCAATACCCTCACAGAACAGCGGACGGATATAGGCAGGAACAAAGCCAGGAAAATCAAAGGCATTATCTACACCCTTCTCCAACGCCATCTGTCGAATGTTGTTGCCATAA
>JAUXFT010000238.1 GCA_030622755.1 Aestuariirhabdus sp.
CCTATGCGACAACCATAGGCTGTGTGAGAATGATATCTCATGTCAATCGGGGTGCAATAATGTTTCATCTAAACGCAGTCAGGGTTTTTACCCATGACTTCGATAATTCACTGGCATTTTACCAAGAAACCATTGGACTCACCGTAACCCACTGTGACGACGAAGCAGGCTACGCGCTTTTCGATACCGGACACGCCAAACTCATTCTTGAGAACATCGATGAAGACTCGGGTCTGGTGGGACGTTTCAGTGGGATTTCTCTGTCCGTAGAAGATATTCACGCCGAATACGATGAGCTCGGCGAACTGGGGGTTCAATTCACCGGGCCTCCTGAAGAACAATCCTGGGGTGGATGGCTATTACACCTGCTCGACTACGACAACAATATCATCACGCTAGTCTCCGAGGCTTAAGTGGCTAGTCAACTCACAGCCACTAACACTTCACTCAAAGAGCAGCGTCTGGACTGTGAGGATTTGACTAGCCTGCTGAAACTCAGGCAACCCGGAATACGCTCAGAACACCACGAACCGGTGTACAGTTGCGAACAAGCAGCCCACATCACCTCTGAATTGCCAGGCGCTCGGACCAAAAACCTGTTGCTACGAGACCGAAAAAAACAACGCTATCTTCTACTCTGTATAGATGAACGCAAACGTCCGGACTTGACAGCTTTGGCCAGCAATCTGGGGTGCGGCCGACTGAGTCTGGCTAACGAAAACGATCTCGAAGTACTACTGGGCACTGCGCCTGGCGCCCTATCGATGCTGTCTCTGCTAAACGATCCGGAACATCGGGTGGAAGTAGTGGTCGATGCGGAGCTACAACAGGTCCAACAGATGTTGTGCCACCCCCTCAGCAATCGCTCTACCATGTCTGTGGATCTGGATCTGTTGCTGAAACTGATGGATGAGTGCGCTCACACCATTCGCTGGCTGACTCTAAACTAAAAGGCACAGCCAGTATTCCTGGCCGTGCCCCTGAAAATCAACGCTCATCCTCTGCTTCATGTATAGATCACCGGGCGGACAACCCTGGCGCTGAACAGGCGAAGTGGATCTTTATAGCAGTGGGCGAATGCTCAATTTATATCAATGGGCGAATGCCCATCGCACGGCGCACTTTTTCCATGAAGGGTACCGTTTGCTCACGCGCTTTGGCAGCTCCTTTGAGTAATTCAGCTTCAACGAAGCCTGGATCCTGCATCAGCTCCAGATAGCGTTCCCTGGGACCTTTCAACTCTTCATTAACCAATTCAAACAGCTGCTTTTTGGCCTCTCCCCAGGCAATGCCATTCTCGAAAGCCTTGCGCATCTCTGCGATCCGGGATTCATCGGCAAAGGCCTGCCAGATCTGGAACACCGTTGAAGTATCTGCATCCTTCGGTTCACCGGGTTCCAGCAAGTTGGTTTTAATCTTGTTGATGGATTTTTTCAACCTTTTTTCCGTTTCAAACAACGGAATCGTATTGTCATAGCTTTTGCTCATCTTACGACCATCAAGCCCCTGCAACACCGCTACGTTATCGCCGACGACCGCTTCTGGCAGGGTAAAGCCCACTTTATAATGATGATTCATGCGATCCGCTATATCCCTCGCCATCTCAAGGTGCTGTACCTGATCACGGCCAACCGGCACTTTGTGCGCGTTAAACATCAGGATGTCCGCGGCCATCAACACAGGGTAACTGAACAATCCCATGGTGACAGCAGTATCAGCATCGTTGCCTTCCGCCAGATTCGCATCAACCGATGCCTTATAGGCATGCGCTCGGTTCATCAGACCCTTGGCCGTCATGCAGTTAAGCACCCAGCACAGCTCCATGATTTCAGGAATATCAGACTGCCGATAAAACGTCGCTCGATCGGTATCCAGGCCACAAGCCAACCAGGTCGCAGCCACCTCAAGTGAAGATTGATGAACTCGTTCAGGATCTCTGATTTTGATGATAGCGTGATAGTCAGCCATAAAATAAAAAGCCTGAATTGCCTCATTACGACTGTCTTCAATTGCTGGTTTGATAGCACCAACATAGTTTCCAAGGTGAGGCGTTCCGGAAGTGGTTATTCCGGTAAGAGTTCGAATTGTGCTCATAAATTCTCTGGCAATGCCGTAAAGAGACGGTGCGTCGCGTGAATGTGGTGCAGATTATAAAAGAGTCGGGGGGCAAGGTTAAGGGCAGGATGGCACTGCGTAGGCTCGATAGTAAGTATTTGTCCCTATACAGACAGTAAATGCACGAATGGGAGACCAATCACAAGCCACCTATACTAGATGCCATCAAGTTTTTACTTGACTCCTATTTACTTGACTCCATATTGGTACACTCTTTTATGCCCCGACCATGTATTTACTGGCGGGGTATTTTTTTGCCTGTAAGTTTTACACAAACAGTATTTCTTCCGCATAGAACTGACATCGCTCATTTCAGCGTCATCATTTGCAATTTTAATATCAATCGATGTATCCAGATCCAAACAGCTTGCTGTAAGTATTTACCCCTATACGAACAGTAAATGCACCAATGGGAGAGCATTCCACAACCGCTTATACTAAATCCCATCAAGTAATTCACTTGACTCCTAATTGGTACACTCTTTTATACCCCGACCATGTATTTGCTGGCGGGGTATTTTTTTGCCTGTAAGTTTTACACAAACAGTATTTCTTCCGCATA
>JAUXFT010000049.1 GCA_030622755.1 Aestuariirhabdus sp.
CGCCCTGAGAGGTGCTTACCATGCCATCAACCACAAACATCTACCGCGCTATCTGGCCGAGTTCTGTTATCGCTTCAACAGGCGCTTTGAGCTGGATAAGATACTACCGCGATTTTGCTTCATGGCCGTCAGAACACCGCCTATGCCAATGAAGCTTTTAAAGCTGGCTGAAGATTATGGGTAATCAGGTAAACTTTTAGATCAAGTCTGAGCTACTACCGCTAAATGTACCCATTAGCTTCCATGTAGTTAACGAGTTCGGATGCACAAGCCTCAACCGACATCACACTAGTATCCAGCGTAACATTTGCGTGCCTGGGGACTTCATAGGCTGAATCGATTCCTGTGAAATTTTTTATCTCACCTTGTCTGGCCCTGTGATAAAGGCCTTTTGGATCCCGTGATTCGCAGATTTCGAGTGGTGTATTCATGTAAACCTCGATAAATTCACTATCATCCAGCAAGCTTCGAACCAAATTTCTCTCAGCAGAGAATGGGGAAATAAATGCGCTCATTACGATAACCCCTGCATCGATAAATAACTTGGCCATTTCACCGATACGTCGAATATTTTCCACTCTATCGTCATCCGTAAAACCAAGGTCTTTATTAAGCCCGCGGCGTACGCTATTAGCATCTAATAAATAGGTATGAAAACCTCGTCGATGCAACTCCTGCTCAAGCGCACTAGCAACCGTGGACTTGCCGGAACCGCTTAGACCTGTAAACCAAACCAGGCAGGGCTTCTGTTTAGATAAATTCGATCGATCAGTCTTATTAACTGTTTGCTCATGAAATATTAAATTAGTCATGTCATTCCTCATTTAAGACAACGTACTCAGATCTCATATCTAAACACAACCGCTTCTCAAAGCTTTTTGTCCTGAACACACGTTATAGAGCGAAAGGTATCTTGCTTAATTCCGATGCAGCCAATCCATTATGGATGAATCCGGCCGATAACCAGGCCACCCATTACTACCGCAGAAGTAGGAGTCACAGGTTAACGATACCAGATGCACTCTGACAGGCAGTCACTACCAGATCACAGTTTACGCCAGAGAAATCAGCTAAAGAAGCCTGCCACAAGCGGCACCAGTGCAGTCTGCAGTCAAGCCAGCCACAAAAAGCAGCGAGTTATACCAAAAAAACCATCAACAACCAGCCTGCAGATACACAACAGATATCGCACTTATTTACTACCAGGCTTACTACCACAGGCTTACTACCATGCTTACTACCAAGCACTGTACTTAAGGGTCATGGAAAGCTATGTAGCAACACCTACAACGCCAACAGTTTCCTGGCCCACGCCTCCAAACGTTCCTCAGTGAACTCTATCCCCCCATTGCGCAGAAAGGCAACCACCCTAAAAGGATCATCAATCCTGGAGTTATCCAGCAACCTTACCTGATCACACAAAGGGATTGCGACCCGGATGTTGGCCAACAGCCTGGGAATTCGACTCTGAATTTTATCGGGGGGGACATCATGCCCACCCTCCTCTACTCGCTGATACACTCTGGCCTGGTTTAACGCAGCAGATTCGAGATGGATAAAAATCAGTATAACCTGATACCCCAAAGCCTTTGCCCGGCCGACAAAATCGATCTTGGAGGAGTGCGAAAAAACAGTCTCAAAGCAGAAGCTCCTGCCCTCCTCTAGCAAGGCATTTCGTTTTTGCTCTGCGATCATCGCGGCATCGTAACTGTGGGCTTCGGGAGAATCGGGATAGAGTTCGCGCGCGATAAGGTCTGCATTGACGAAGGGGATGTCGAGGGGCTCCAGGCGGGTTCGATAAAAAGTACTCTTGCCTGCGCCATCCCCCCCTGCCAGAAGCCACAGTTGACGGTTGACCTTCAACCTTTGGAATCTTGCGAAGGTTCAAATGTGCCATTAACAAACTGTCCAACCGTCACTACGCCCTTTTCGTCAACCTGCTCTAGCAAACCAGGATGGCTGCCGGATGCCTGATAGCGTTTAGTACTGCTGGTAACACTTTGTTCCAATGTGCCATTAGCGCGATCTTGCTCCAGAGAGTCAAACACAGCATCAGGATCAATGACTGGAGAGATAACTGGCTCGACTTTGAGCTTAGCCAACCCGGTAGTGATATCGAGCAAACTATCAGGATTGACAAGATGAGACACGCTGCGACCGATGCTGGCCCAATATTCAATTTGTTCGGCCGTACTGCGGTGCAGACGTTCACCGGCTAATTTCGCGGACTCCATCAAATCACTTTGCAAACGGACGGGAGAAGATGCCTTGGTCATACCTACACCTATTATAGGGATTATCCCGGATAGATCATTGTAGCAGAATGCTACAAACAACTAGCCATGAATTTTCTATTTAGGGGAATTATTCTCTGGCCTTTACAGCGTATCAACAAAAAGCCCGGCGATAAGCCAGGCTTTTTGAGGTTAGACAATCTGACGTTAGATCATCGCACCAACACTGAGTACAACCGTAATCAGGATGGTCAACAGTAGCAACAGTGGAGCTACAAACTTGATCCAGCGATCGTAAGGTACGCGGCCGATAGCCAGACCACCCATTACTACAGCTGAGGTAGGAGTCACCAGGTTCACGATACCAGATGCACTCTGGTAGGCAGTCACTACCAGGTCGCGGCTCACACCAGAGAAGTCAGCCAAAGGCGCCATGATAGGCATGGTCAGTACCGCCAAACCTGAAGAAGATGGCACCAGGAAGCTCAACACCACTTCCAACCAGTACATCACGTTGATGAAGGCTACTGATGACAAGCCACTTACCGCACTCTCAGCGTGGAATAGTACGGTATCGGTCATGTTACCGGCATCCATTACTACCACGATACCGCGAGCAATACCGATGATCAGGGCAACACCCAACAGATCACGGGCACCATCAACAAAGGTAGAGGTAAGCTCTTCCTCATTCAGGCGATAGATCAAACCGATCAGAATAGCAGCAGCCAGGAACAAGGCAGAGATCTCGGCCATCCACCAACCGGCAACCGCTACGCCGTAAATCATGACACCGAAGGTCGCGGCAAACAGCACCAGAATCAACTTACGAACACCGGTTAATTCGGTTTCTTCAGTGCTTCTGTTAGCAAGAAAGTGTTCTTCATTAGACTCTTTCATGTCGGCGACTATAGAGAGAGAAGGATCTTGCTGTACACGCTTGGCATAACGCATAACGAAGCCTACGCACAACAACCAACCCAGCACCAGAATAGCCAAACGAAGTGCCATACCATCAGTGAAAGGAATACCAGCCGCCTGTGCCGCAATAACGGTAGCGAACGGGTTAATGGTTGAACCCAGGGTACCGATACCCGCACCCAACAGAATAACTGCGACGGCAGTCACCGCATCAAATCGGGCGGCAATCATCACTGGCAGTAGCAAGGCATAAAATGGAATAGTCTCTTCGGCCATACCATAAACAGTACCCCCCGCTGCAAACAACAGCATCAATATGGGTATCATCCAGGTTTCACGGCCCTCAAGCCTTTTGGTTACGCGCTCTATACCCGCGTCAATTGCACCGGTACGGGTAACCACACCCAGAAATCCACCGATCACCAACACAAAGAGAGCAACGTCAATAGCGTTAGCCTCGTAAGTGTTGTGATCATAAAGACCGTCGATTGGGGCGAGGAAGACGTCGACAATACCCTGCGGGTTAGCGTCTACTTCTTTATAGGTACCTGAAACCGGTACCTCCTTACCGAGTTCTTCATTCATTACACGATCGTATTGGCCTGCCGGTACTACCCAGGTTAATGCTGCAATTGCAGCAATTAACATGAACAGCACCGTATAGGCTGTGGGGAACTTGAATTTGCTCATGGCTCTAATCCTTCTTCACCGGTTATGGCGTGTTACACAAAAAATTCACGCTACTCGTCTGAGGACCTTAAGCCAATCCCGCTCACGGCCACACAGTCGGTAAACATGATCTAGAAAATTTACAGATTCAGTATTTACCTCTTTTGCAGTGTACTCCATTCGTAATACGTGAACCTATATAAGGGAAAACCGAAACATTGAGGAATATCGAGGCAAAATAGAGGATTAATCGGAACTTTTATTGACCCGCATCAGCTTTCTTACACCCCTGAATTTACCCCTCCCTATCAACTTCTTCCTTATATGGATTAACCCGATATAAGAAGCATCCAAAACATTACAAAAGGAATAACACCATAAATCTCATCCAGGATTTTTGAAAAAAAAATACATAATAGTGTTTCTAAAATCCTGGCTTATTTTGATTAAAAATTTGCGTTGGATTCACACGCAATAAAAACCATATGAAACCAAAGGGATTATCAGCTCGATAGAGCAACCTTACTTTATGTACCTATATTCCTGCGTTTTTAAAACTTATCAGACTAGACCCAAAATATAATCAACGCCAATAGTAATTCGCATAATTAAAAACACATAAAATTTTCATATACATTCATCGGTCTACATTTATGCCAGTTAGTTTTAAACCAGCTCCAAATCATTCAAAATTCGTATACAAAAGAATACTACTCCTGCATACCTTTAACCCACATCACCTCCTCAGTAGATGACGTCATATTTTCATCAATTATTAATACTCAAAATCTAGACAATCTACACAAATTTACCATACTTAATATGCAGTAAGGGATTATACAAGCCCTGCTTGGTTTGCAGCGGTCACCTAGTGCTTCTTTCTATCGATATTGCCCCGGTTTTACTCGCACAGGATGTGTAATGCGTAGCCGAACCGTATCGATACTCAGTAAATTTAGTACTTTTACGTACTGTCAAAGCTCTTACCAAGGACTAGTCTCACTACATCAGTTTTCGAAGCGGTTACCCGTTAGTTCGCGATCGAGCTGTTGCTTTTCAAGCAACTGATTGTGTGGGTTACCGCGTAATTACAGGCATCATGGAGAAAGATTATGTCTCGCTTTTATGTAGGTTCTGAAATCGGTCAACTTCACAAGGTTCTGCTGCACCGTCCAGAGCTTTCCCTTCGCCGCCTCACCCCAAGCAACTGTGAAGACTTGCTGTTTGATGACGTCCTCCGGGTTGAGCAAGCGGGTAACGAGCACGATGCTTTCGCGCAGACCCTGCGTAACGAAAACGTTGAAGTTTTCCTGCTGAAGAATGTACTGGCTGAGACTTTAGCTGTTGCCGACGCAAAAGAATGGATCCTGGAACGCCAGATCTCCCAGTTCCGCTACGGCCCTACACTTGCCAAAGAAGTTCATGCGTACTATTCCAGCATGGATAACGAAAAACTCGCATCCCATTTGATCGGCGGCCTTACCGTTGATGAGCTAAATTCCGAGTGCGGCAGCCCTGTTCTGCAAACCATGAAGCAAACCGACTTCATCATGGATCCAATCCCCAACCACCTGTTCACCCGCGACACATCTTGCTGGGTCTATGGCGGCGTATCTGTAAACCCGATGATGAAGTCAGCCCGCAAACGTGAAACTGTTCACATGCGCGCTATCTACAAATTCCACCCGATGTTCAAGGATGCCGACTTCGAGATCTACTTCGGTGACGAAGACCGTAACTTCGAACTGGCTACCATCGAAGGTGGTGACGTACTGGTTATTGGTAAGGGTGCGGTACTGATCGGCATGTCCGAGCGTACAACCCCGCAGGGCGTTGAGTTACTGGCACAAAACCTGTTCCGCACCGGTCAGGCAACCAAGGTTATCGCTCTGCAACTGCCTAAGGCGCGTAGCTGCATGCACCTTGATACCGTAATGACTCACATGGATCTGGATTGCTTCACCGTGTATCCGGATATCATGAGCGACGATATCCCAGCCTGGGAACTGACTCCTGGCAACGCTGAAGGCGAAATCGTTTTCACTCGCGTAAAAGATCGTTTCACTGACGCTATCGCCCGCGCTCTTGGCGTACCAGAGCTGCGACTGATCACTACCGGCGGAGACGTATTCGAAGCTGAGCGTGAGCAATGGAACGATGCCAACAACGTTCTTACCGTACGTCCTGGCGTGGTTATCGGTTATGAACGCAACGTTTTCACCATCGAGAAAATGGAAGCAGCCGGCATCACCGTACTGCCGATCCCTGGTGAAGATCTGGGTCGTGGACGTGGCGGCGCTCGCTGCATGAGCTGCCCTATCGAACGTGACGGCATCTAATCACTAAAATATTCATATAGATTTATGAAAAAAGTGGCCAGAACTTTCCCGGCCACTACCCAAACGGATCGACTTACCCAGGGTAAGCAATATCCATACTGTACTTACTATTTTGAAAGAAGGAATTTGATCATGGCTTTTAATCTTCGTAACCGTAACTTCCTTAAGCTTGAAGACCTGACTCCTCGTGAAATTCAGTTTTTAATTCGCATGTCTGACGACCTGAAAGTCGCTAAGTACACAGGCAATGAAGTACAGCGTCTGCAAGGCAAGAATATTGCACTGATCTTTGAAAAAACGTCTACTCGCACTCGCTGTGCATTCGAAGTTGCCGCTTATGACCAGGGCGCTCACGTAACCTATCTCGGCCCCACCGGTTCACAAATCGGCCAGAAAGAATCCATGAAAGATACCGCGCGCGTATTGGGCCGTATGTATGACGGCATTGAGTACCGCGGCTATGGACAAGCCATTGTTGAAGAGCTGGGTGCTCATGCTGGCGTACCAGTATGGAATGGCCTGACTGACGAGTTCCACCCAACCCAGATTCTTGCCGACTTCCTCACTATGAAAGAGCACAGCGGTAAAGAGCTGAACGAGATCACCTTCACTTATCTGGGTGATGGCGGTAACAATATGGGTGACTCACTGATGATCGGTGCGGCTAAGATGGGCATGGATTTCCGCATGGCCGCTCCGAAAGAGTGCCGTCCAACTCCCCAACTGATTCAAGTCGCCAAAGAGATCGCCTCTACTACTGGTGCCAGGATCACCCTGACTGAAGACGTGAAAGAAGCCGTTAAAGGGGCTGACTTCCTGTACACAGACGTGTGGGTATCCATGGGTGAGCCTGACTCTGTTTGGGCAGAGCGTATCGAACAGCTCAAGCCTTATCAGGTAAACCGCGAAGCTATGGAAGCCACTGGCAACCCTAACGCCAAGTTCATGCACTGCCTGCCAGCATTCCACGACCGTGGTACCACTGTTGGTAAGGAAATCTTCGAAAAGTATGGTCTGGACGGACTGGAAGTAACTGACGAAGTATTCGAGTCTCCAGCATCTATCGTCTTCGATCAGGCTGAAAACCGTATGCACACTATCAAAGCAGTTATGGTTGCAACACTCGGTCAGTAAAACACATCGATAGAACCAATTTACTGGTTATTTCTGAGCCATACCGTCAGGGATAACCAGCACCCTCAAAGAGGAGTTCGAAATGTTAGTGGTCATCGCTCTCGGAGGCAACGCTATCTTACAGCGTGGTGAGCCTCTCGAATCTGAAAACCAAAAACGCAATATCGAAAAAGCAGCAAAGGCAATCGCCAAAGTCGCTAAAGAGCACACCGTTGTTCTGACCCACGGTAACGGCCCTCAGGTCGGTTTACTGGCTCTGCAAAACGAAGCTTATGCTGACGTTAGTAACTACCCTCTCGATGTTCTGGGTGCACAAACCCAGGGTATGATCGGCTATGAGTTTGAAAAAGCGCTGCGTAATGAGTTGCCTCAGGCAAATATTGCCAGCTTGCTAACCCAAACAGTAGTTGATAGCAGCGATCCAGCGTTTGCTGATCCTGACAAGTTTGTTGGCCCTACCTATAGTCAGGAACAGGCAACAAACCTGGCACGTACCAAAGGCTATTTTGTAAAAGCCGACGGCGACTATTTCCGTCGCGTCGTACCGTCACCAATGCCTAAATCCATTATCGAGCTGAACTCTATCAAGCAGCTAGTCGATAGTGGCACCATGGTCATCTGTACTGGCGGCGGCGGTGTTCCTGTCACTCAGGACACTGATGGGAAGTGGCAAGGTGTTGAGGCCGTTGTCGATAAGGATCGCTCCTCTACAGTACTGGCCAAAGATCTGAAAGCAGATGCGCTTTTGGTTCTGACTGACGTAGCTGCAGTTGCTATCAACTGGGGCCAGCCTGACCAGAAAAACATCAAGTCAGCGACCCCTGAGCAGATGGATGAGATTGGCTTTGCTGCCGGATCCATGGGACCCAAGGTAGAAGCAGCAGGCGATTTTGTTCGCAATGGCGGTAAAATCGGCGGTATCGGTTCTCTTGATGATGCGCTTGATATCATCAATGGCGTCGCTGGTACTACCATATCAGCCGATCATAAAGGCGATGTTTCCTATCACTGACAGTAAGTGATGAACAATCGTGATTTATGTCTCTATAAAGGGAAGCAGTAGCTTCCCTTTTATTGCCTGATCCCGGACTCGTGGACTAAGAGCTACTGCAGCACATCCTTCCATAGCTTTAAGGCTTACCCATCAATTTCTTTCATCTGACTTTGCCCTTCCCCCTACATCTCGAGCTATATTCAACACAAACTAGACCTGTATCACGTAAAGCGCTTAGTCACTACCCTCCGTCACCCGGTTATATACCCTGAGCAATTGTAAATAAATCTCTACTGTAGTTAGATAAAGTTAAGTACATCGACTCCTCTGCGATGGTTATTTAACGCAGTTGACAGCGATTCCATTAACTCTATAAAAAAAATATCACACGAGCTATACCTTGTGCAGGCTTTACCCAAAAGCAGCAACTGTAGAATAACAAAATTAGCTAGCTGCACTTGCACACTGCAATTTACTATCAAGAAGATGTAAACATTGAAACAAATTAAACAACACACTCTCCGCGAAAATGGACATCGCCAGTGCTAGAGAACTTCAAACTAACGTTACTGTAATTGCGCGGAACAATATGAACATAAAGTTCACCGATAGACTCTCTTATAAACAAGCACGCAACACCGTTTTTCTTGCGTTCTCATTGGGCATGATCCTCAGCCTGGCCCAGGTATGGGTAGACTATGACTCCGAGAAGCGTTCCATTGATAGCCAGGTTAGAGCCATCATCGATATCACTCAAAATCCTGCTTCTCGCATCGCCTACAATATTGACTCCGAACTTGCTCAGGAACTTGTTTCAGGGTTACTGGAATCTCCTATTATTATCAGCGCAAAAATAGTCGATAACACGGATGCAGTATTAGCGGAGGCTACTCGTCACCCGGAAATTTCAAACTATCGAGCCCTCAGCGATTTACTGTTTGGTCTTAGTCATAACTACCGTGAAAAACTGCAAGTGTTTCATGATCCTGACGAAGAGCTCGGCTTCCTTGAAATCGAAATCGATACTTTTTCGATCGGCTCCAGCTTTTTACGCCGTTCAACCTTTACGCTGCTAAACGGTTTTATCAGCGTACTTACCCTGTCCATTTTTCTGCTTGTCTTGTTCTATGTCATGCTCACCAAACCCCTTGTAGATCTGGTTCACTCGATCAGCAGCAGTGATCCGGAAAAAGACAGAATTGATAAAATTCCCTGCCCCGTTGGACATGAAAAAGATGAGATCGGGGTTTTGGTAAATGCCACGAACGAACACGTAGACAGTATCCGGGCTAACCTTCGGCGTCGCCTTGATGCAGAAACACAACTCCAGCAACACCTGGCAAAACTGGAATCAACGGTTGGACAACGCACCGCTGATCTAAGACAAACAAACAGACAACTGACTGAAAGCAATGAACAACTGGATAATGCACGCCGCGAAGCCGAATCTATGGCAGATGCTCGTGCAGTGTTTCTAGCAAACATGAGTCATGAGATAAGAACGCCTATAAATGGCGTATTAGGCATGATCAGTATCGCCCTCGAAGGCGACCTGCCCGAACAACAAAGAAAGCAACTGGAGACAGCCTATAGTTCAGGCAATATTCTCACCCAATTATTGAACGATATTCTTGATTTATCGAAATTCGATTCTGGAAAAATGACACTGGAAGAAATAGAATTCGATTTACGGGAAAGTGTTGAACAGGTTGCGCGGTTACTCAGTGAAAGTGCCGCTAAAAAATCACTCTATCTCTCTCTTGATATTGAGCCAAACATACCCGAAAAATTAATGGGTGACCCCGTTCGAATCAATCAGCTAGTGAGCAACCTGCTAAGCAATGCGATTAAATTTACTGAACAAGGTGAGGTTCAGCTGTACGTAAATATTCAAAGAGAAGACCATGATTTCATTTATATTAACTTTGAAGTCAGCGATACAGGTATAGGTATTGACCAATCGGTATTGGAAGACATCCTCAAACCTTTTACCCAGGCCGATACAGATACCACCCGAAAATACGGAGGAACCGGGCTGGGTCTGGCGTTATGTCAGAAGCTTGCCGATGCAATGAATGGCAGTTTGAGCATGAACTCAACCCTCGGTCAAGGCAGCTCGTTTAAAGCTTCAATCCCGATAAAACGCAGTACCAACAATTTTGCGCCCCCAATACTCCCTCCCGAAACCGATATTAAGCCCATACTTTGCCTGGCGAATCAGGGGCTGCTTGACTCCCTGAGCAAATACCTTACTTACTGGGATATTCCACACCTCTCACTACGAAAACAAACCGATATTGGTGCCCTGCACAGCAGAAAAAAACTCGATCAGTATTCCATTGCAATCATTGAATCAAGTGAGTCTTGCACGTTGCTTCACGCCTTGATGCCACAGGTGAAAATCATTCACGCGGCCCCTTACCGGGCCCTTCTTTCCCACAACGAGTTATCTTTACTTGGTATCGACAGGCAACTATCACTACCAATACAACGCAACGAACTCCTTCAAATTCTGCAACATCAGATGGGAGCGGGAAAGACAAAACCTCAAATAATGTCTCAACCAACAACCACAATGAATCAGCACCTCAACATTCTGGTGGTTGAGGATAATCAAACCAACCAGATAGTTGCTGAAGGTATGCTATTACTACTGGGCCATAAAACTGTCCTTTGCAATAGTGGCAAACAAGCATTACAGCTTTGCAAAGAGAATAACTTTGATTTGATCTTTATGGATTGCAACATGCCCGTAATTGATGGATACCAAACTACACGTAACCTCCGCACATCATCACCTGTGCGCAGCATACCCATCATTGCGCTGACCGCAAATGCCCTGAGTGAAGATCGACAGAAATGCCTTGATGCAGGCATGAATGACTACCTATCGAAACCATTTCGCAAAGAAGAATTAGCAAAAGTCATTAGTAAGTGGTGCCCAAAAAACACTACCAATAACTCAACAACGAATTAGGTTGCGCCAACACATTTACCGGCAATCTTTACACCTTAACGGATAAACGAAAAACATCGGATTGAGCTCACTGCATCACCAGGAGGCTAGCAGCTACTTGTGTTCAGTGCTCTGCAAAACATTCAGCAAATTCTGTAAATGACTTCGGAGCTGTTTAAACTGTGCTGTCTCAAGCGGAACTTCTTTAATTAGACTAGCCGGGATACACAATGCCTTCCCTTTCAATTTGGCACCATTCTCAGTCAAAGAAATTAACCGCGCACGCTCGTCATCCAGACAACGTTTTCGTTCAATCAATCCTGACTGTTCGAGACGCTTGAGCAAGGGCGTCAAAGTACCGCTATCCAGTAACAAACGCTCACCCAATGTCTTGACGTTGATCGCTTCTGGAGAACACTCCCAAAGCACCAGCATCACCAGGTATTGCGGATAAGTAATCCCCAACTTTTCAAGTAGCGGTCGATATAAACGTATGACCGCCCTTGAACCAGCGTATAAAGCAAAACAGAGTTGATTATCCAACTTCAGAAGGTCAGCTTTAGACATATTAGTTACCAGGTAGTAACTTTTTTATAGCGCGTTCCATTTGCGAAGGGTTAGTGGCAGGTGAAAAACGCTCTACAGAAGCACCACCTGGAGCAACCAAAAACTTGGTAAAGTTCCACTTGACTCTTTTGGAACCCAACAATCCAGGGGCTGCACTTTTTAGCTGCTCATATAGTGGATGTGTCGAAGAACCATTTACATCCAGTTTTGCGAAGAGCGGAAAAGTTACACCGAAATTCAGTTCACAAAAACTTGCAATTTCTTCGTCTCCACCAGGCTCTTGTTGCTTGAATTGGTTGCATGGAAACCCGAGAACCACGAGCCCCTGATCGGAATACTTTTGGTGTAGCGCTTCCAACCCTTTATATTGCGGCGTAAAACCACACTTACTCGCGGTATTTACTATCAAAACCACTTTATCGCGGTATTGCTCAAGGGTAGTTTCTTCACCGGTAATGGTATTGCATGGGATGTCATAAATAGATGCTGGCATGGTGAACGTCCTTAATTTAACATTAGGCAATTAGATTGCGGACAATATAATTGTAGCCATAGCGCTTTGCAAGCGCTTTCCTGAATATGTGCAATAAAACCCGCTAAATTGCCGACAGAACCACAAAACCCTGATGCATATTCTAATATCTCCCCGTATCATAGGTAATGGCTGGTATCTGCGTCATCGTGGTTAAACCATCAGGAACGAATAGAATTTTCACGTAGTATTTGTGACTTCTAATTTGAACCAGGCCAAGCATCGAATAAATTACATCTGAACAGCAGCGCACTTCATGAAAGAAATAAAAAAATCGTACAAGCTTTCCAATGTTTGTTATGACATCAGAGGCCCGGTTTTGCACGAGGCCAAACGACTGGAAGAGGAAGGCCATCGTGTTCTTAAGCTCAATATCGGCAACCCGGCGCCTTTCGGTTTTGATGCTCCCGAAGAAATTATCCAGGACGTTATTCATAACCTGCCTCAGGCCCAAGGCTACTGCGATTCCAAAGGACTGTTTAGTGCGCGTAAAGCAGTTATGCAAGACTGTCAGAAAAAAGGCATCCCCAACGTCAGTATTGAGGACATTTATATTGGAAATGGTGTTAGTGAACTAATCGTGATGGTGATGCAGGGTTTGCTAAACAACGGTGATGAGATGCTTATCCCGGCACCGGATTATCCGTTATGGACTGCAGCGGTAAGCCTTTCCGGTGGACAACCAATTCATTATCTCTGCGACGAACAATCCGACTGGTACCCTGACCTTGAAGATATTCGCAGTAAAATTACAGAAAATACCCGCGGTATCGTCATCATCAACCCAAACAATCCTACGGGTGCAGTGTACCCTACCGAGATACTTACAGAGCTACTGCAGATAGCCCGAGAACATTCTCTGATCGTTTACGCAGATGAAATCTACGACCGTATCCTATACGACGATACCAAACACACTTCACTGGCAGCACTCGCAGACGATCTACTCATCATCACCTTCAATGGGCTATCCAAGTCCTACCGGGCTGCCGGATTTCGCTCAGGCTGGATGGTTATCAGCGGCTTAAAGCTCCCTGCCATAAGCTATATAGAAGGGTTAGATATACTGGCATCAATGCGCCTCTGTGCCAATGTACCTGCCCAGCACGCAATACAGACGGCTCTTGGGGGCTATCAAAGCATAAACGACCTTGTTTTACCCGGAGGGCGCTTGCTGGAGCAGAGAAATCTCGCCTGGGAAATGCTTAATGACATTCCCGGCGTTAGCTGTGTAAAACCTAAAGGGGCACTCTACCTGTTCCCCAAACTGGATCCCAGGCACTATCCGATCATCGATGATGAACGCATGGTTCTCGATCTGTTAAGGCAGGAAAAAATCCTGCTGGTTCATGGCACCGCCTTTAATTGGCCGACACCTGACCACCTCCGTATAGTTTTTCTTCCAAGAGTAGACGATCTGCAACCTGCGATTGAAAAACTCGGCCATTTTTTGCACAGCTACCGCCAATAACTCGTAAATATTGAGAGCGCCCAATGGCAGATATCCATATCGATGATTTTTATCAGGACAGTGCAAATATTCTACTCAAACTCTATAGCTTCTTTCCCCGCAAAGGAGATATCTACGTAGATGAAATCAGTGGCTGCTTTGAACTTGATGAGTTTGGCATTCCCAGTGCACGCCATCTGGCATGCTTCAGCTGCATGCTATGGCTGGCCGATGAAAACTATCTGCGCTACTACGACCAGTCTCGCCAGGACGGATTAACCCAGGCCGTACTCAGTGAGCGGGCATTTCTTGCATTATCCCGCCCAATTCATCCACCACTCGACCCGATTGATCACCTGCCTGCTTCTGTAGCGCACCAGCAAGGAACCCTTGGCCACCAGTTACGCAGCGCGCTCAAGAAGCAGGATATTTTAGCCGTAAAAGGCCTGCTCCAGCAGCTGTTTTGTGCAGTTTGATATTTACCACTATTTTCCCCTCTCAATCTCATAAAAATGCACACAGTTACAACAAAATATTCGCACTGCCTTTACATGGAATTTCTTTAAATCCACTTTATCGGCCGCATATTTCCGCTATGCTGGCCCGCAAACTTCAGAGGATTTTTTTTACTATAAAGCGTATTGGACTTTTCCTGATTACTAACCAGACACACTGCTACGTATTCACACCCAACACCCGAGATCTTTTATTAATACCTTCGTTGCTTCCTGCGCTAGTAATTACCCAGAAAAGCACCCTGAAATATCTCTATACAGTTTCATCACAAGGCCACACTACCGAACCACTAGCTCCCAGAATATCCGAGGGGATATAAAACCGAATCTTTATATCCAGTAATCACTTGAATATGTCCAGCCAGTTCAGTATCTAAATCCGGATCACCGGTATCGACTTGCAATGGCCTCCCATCAAGCTCATTCAATTTGGTCTTGGTTGCAATCACCTGGATATTGGCCAATCCTGCACGACGAATCACTGCCGGACTAATTTGATGATTTCCCCGTCCAAATATATGGCCCTGCCCACCGATAGCTGTCACGATGATATGCAGATCACATCCCTGGGTAAGGTCTAGCAACTGCCGCTCACTGAGATCAGAAGCAACCAACTGTTGGTTGTGCACCAGGTCAACACCCAACAGCGTATTGTCCAAACCCATTTCATCCATTAAACCGCGCGGCGTCGTTCCAGAGCCAATCACGTAATACCCTTCGGGATCCATAGTTTCAATAATTGATGCCGCAATATCCTGTAGCACCAGCTCCTCGACCTCACGACCGCCCTGCTTTACTTGCTGGACATATTGATGCGCTTTTGGCACCAGCATCTCACCATAATACCGCGCCCGAACCTTGCCTTGACGAAAAGCCTCCTCATCAATATCTCGCACTTCTGCATCGGCTACCGTTACCAATTTCCCGGATATAAGCTGACAAACAACCTCACCAGCGGCGGCGGGAGTAACGGCATAAACGCCCGAATGTATTTTAACGCCTGCCGGAATACCCAGGACGGGCTGCATTTCACCGATTGCGTGGCAAATATTTCGGGCAGTACCATCGCCCCCTGCGAACAGAATCAGATCAACACCAAATTTATGGAGATCCCGCGCGGCACGCTCCGTATCCTCTGCGGTAGTTTTTCCGCTTACGATACTGCCCAAAACACTGACATCAAAACCCATATCTTTTGCGAGCGATTCACCCATTTCTGCAGGATAGGTTATGAGCTTAATTTGATTTTTCAAACCCTGAAAAACACTCAAGGTACTCCGTGTCCGATCCTCTGCATGAGGAACCGCCCCCAGCTGTCGAGCTCGTTCTACAATTTCCACACCATCGCTACCCTTTAGACCGACAGCCCCGCCAATCCCGGCCAAAGGATTAATAATCAAACCCAAGCGAAAAACACCTGTAGATGCATCACTCATAGCAGTTCCCTACAACAAATCCCCGTGCAACAAAAATTTGCGATTCATTTTCATTAACTGATGCAGGATCTGACGCATTTCTCGATCGCTCATCCGCTGGAAACAGAACATTAAGGCTACTATTTTCTCGGCGCACCGGGTATTGCCTGCGCAGCGCATCAAAAGCTGATGAAATAGACTGTGCGTCTTTGAGGGCATGTCGCATTCTAAGATCATCACTGCGTACATCGTAAAGAACGCGCGAAGCCATACGGCACATTGCAAACACGTTATCTTTCTCGGGCTTTTCAGAAAAACGAATATCCGAAACTTCCGGCACTGGTGTTAATGCCGTTAATGATACGCTCGATGCTCTGTTAAAATAACGACAAGCCGCCTCATAAACCATCGCAGTACCACGTAACTTACCTTCCAGGCTATATCCCGCAACATGAGGTGTTGCCACATCTATCCGCTGCAACAAAGCAAGGTCAATCTCGGGTTCATTTTCCCAGACATCCAGAGCTACAAACAGGTCACTCCTTTCCTGCAAGACTCTGGATAATGCTGCATTATCGACAACTGCACCTCGACTGCTATTAATAAACACGCAACCCGCGTTAAGAGAAGACAAACGCGACGATCCGAATAAATGCTCTGTCGGGTGTTCGCCTTGTCGTGTTAAAGGTGTGTGTAATGACACCACATCACATTTTTCAATCAGCTCATCAATAGCGCATAAAGGTAACGCAGGGTCATTTAAAAATGGATCACAAACAAAACACTCAACACCCAATCTATCCAGGCATCGATACAAGCGTCCGCCGACATTACCGGCTCCCACGATACCGACCCTGAAAGAACGTAGATCACGTTGCTGATTTTCAGCAGCCAGATCCAGTACCGACATAACATACTGCACCACACCCTCCGCATTACAGCCTGGCGCCGCACTAAAACCAATATTATTGTTTGCTAACCACTGCTGGTCTATATGATCTGTACCTATAGTTGCTGTACCCACAAATTTAACACGACTATTCGACAACAACGTCCAGTCAACACATGTCACTGAGCGAACAAGAAGAAGGGAAGCATCGGCTACATGATGAGCGCTAATTTCTCTCCCGGGAATACGAATCACCTCACCCCAACCGCCGAAAAACTCTTCGACCAGGGGCATATTTTCATCAGCAATAATTTTCATCACACCCGTTTCCCTTTCTTCGCTCTCATATGTCGAACACTAGTATTCGAAACCCTGAAATCCAGGTATTTTCTTTTAACTCTCTAACACCTGACAAGCCACTTCTGCTCAAGCTAGATTAGCGATTAAGCCACAGCCAATGTCCAAAAAACAGCACTGTAAAATCGGGAAAAAGTGGAGCAATTCCCACAACCGCTACCACCGTCCCTAAACAAGAGTTAGTATGGCGAGCCGTTTTAATCGACACTACATAATTCTTCTATTTATTCTCTGGTATAACAGGATCATACACTCCGATGTCAGTCCGTAAAATCCACAATGCCAGAAGCGAACTCAAACAACTAAGCTGGCTCGCCGGTCCCATTATTGCCGCCCAGATTGCCACCAGTGGAATGGGCTTCGTTGATACCTTGATGGCCGGTAATTACAACGCAACCACACTTGCCGCTGTTGCGGTCGGAAATAGCATCTGGCTACCTATTTTCCTGTTTTTACGTGGGTTACTCATGGCTGCTGTCCCAACCATAGCCCACCAAACAGGTGCTGGAGATAACAACTCACTTGCCCCGACTGTTCGTCAAACCCTTTGGATAGCTGCTGTAGCGGGCATCATCGCCGCCATATTGGTTCGCCATGCAAATACTGCGTTTCTATTCCTTGACGTCACTGAGCCGGTTGCAATCGCAGCAACAAGTTATCTCAATGCTTTTAGCTGGGGCTTTCCTCTAATGGCTATCTATCAAGCGTTAAGTTGCTATTGCGAGGGACGCTCCCAAACAAAACCTGGAATGGTATTCGCCTTCATTGGTTTCTTAATCAATATTCCAGCCAACTATGTGCTCATCTATGGGCATATGGGCTTCCCGGAACTAGGCGCAGCTGGATGCGGCTACGCTACTGCATTTTCTGCAACGGTCATGTTCACATGCATGCTGCTGTACATTGGGTTCTCAAGCGCGCATCGACGACTTAAGATACTGAGACACGCAACCTGGCCAAACAAACAGATTATCCTGCCGCTAATCAGACTAGGCATTCCAATAGGTGTCACTATATTTGTTGAAGCCAGTATTTTCTCGGTAATTGCTTTACTCATCGGGCGGCTGCCAACCGAGACGATTGCAGGTCACCAGATCGCGCTTAACATTTCATCCCTCACCTACATGCTGCCATTGAGCGTTGGTCTGGCAATGACGATAAGGGTTGGCCAGGCGGTAGGGAGCGGTAATTACGTAAACGCTAAACTAGCGGCTTTAACGGGCACTGGATTCAATATTGCCCTTGCAATAATAAGTGCCACCCTACTCTTACTTTTCCCACTGCAGATTGTTTCTCTGTATAGCGACAATATTTCCGTACTGGAAATCGCTTCATACCTGGTTCTTTTTGCAGCGATATATCAGCTTCCCGACGCAATCCAAATAGCTGCCGCAAGCAGCTTAAGGGGGTATAAGGACACCAGAGCTCCAATGCTGATGGTGTTGATTTCCTATTGGGTAATAGCTCTTCCGCTTGGCTACAGCCTGGCTTTAACGGATGCCATTATTCCTGCGATGGGGCCTGCAGGATTCTGGATTGGCCTACTGACAGGTCTTACTATTGCTGCCGTATTACTTAGCTGGCGGCTACAGCGAATTTTTCGCAGCCACCATTTTCCCAGCAATCTTCCCAGCAATCCTCCCAGCAATCCTCCCAGCAATCCTCCCAGCAATCTTCCCAGCAATC
>JAUXFT010000066.1 GCA_030622755.1 Aestuariirhabdus sp.
GTGATGAGTAATGAGATACGAGATAGGTCGTCGGGACGCACCCCGACTGGTGCCTTAGGGGACGGGCTGCCGCCCCCTTAAGAATCCCCGCAGCCCAACTTCCCCGGCCTTCGACTACGCGCTATTGCATAGCGCTATGCGCCCCAAACTGAGGCAGGCATATGGGACGTCCATGTCCCAACTGCCTGGAGCGGCATCCTTGCCGCTCCCTACGGCCTATTTTCAGTCTGGTGCGCATCGGATTCAGATGGGGATTGGGTGCCAGCTTCACACTATGGGCTAAGTTACCCCCTTTTCATGCTGGCCGGAGAGGCTCCGTGTATGCTGGGCATTCTTGCCAAAAAGTCGGCCATGGACGGCCGATTGAGTGCAGTTGAACAAGATTCAAATATCCTCGACCAGGTAAAAATGATTAAGCCGTATTCCCCCCATCAATAGGAATCGCCGTTCCAGTAATTTGTGCAGCGCTATCGGACGCGAGATAAACACATAAAGCGGCTACTTCATCTGGAAGCGTTATGCGCCCTGTTGGGCTGTCGGCATTATTTGCAGACATGGCAACCTGATAGTCGACACCACGCTGTTCGGCCTCGGTCTTCAACATCGGGGTGTCAACGTCGCCGGGGCATATGGCATTGATGCGGATTTTGTCTTTGGCGTGATCCAGAGCCATGGCCTTGGTGAGAAGAACAAGCCCTCCTTTACTGGCACAATAAGCGGCGGCTAGTTTACCGCCTTGCAGGCCCCAGTCAGAGGCGATATTCAGGATTGTGCCACCGTCATCTAACATATTGGGAATGGCAGCCCGTGATAGGTAAAAGGGCGCATTTAAATTTACAGCTATGGTCTCTTCCCATTGAAGATCCGATGTATCAAGTGCAGTGGAGCGATATATGATACCAGCACAGTTGATTAAAGTGTCCAGGCGGCCATAGTGTAATATTGCAAAATCGATGAGGTCAGTACAAGCCTGGCTTTTGGTAAGATCTCCTGTCCACGTCCTTGCAACAGGAAGCGCATCAGTAAGTGAATCAGTAAGCGACTCAGCAACCAATTTAAGGCGAGCTTCATCGCGACCGGCAAGAACGACTTTACATCCTTGCTCATTAAATTTTCTTGCTGTAGCAGCACCTATGCCAGAGCTTGCCCCGGTGATCACGACAACTTTGTATATGGCGTTGCTCATGTGTTGAGTCCTTTTAGTCATACGTATTACCCATATTACTCATATTACCTATGAGGCCTGAGAGACCTGAATTTTTGTTCAGGTAGGAAACTGTTTGAACAGTCGTCACGGTAAGTGATTGTTTCGGAACCAGCATACAGTGACTCAAACCAATTTGAAGGTTGATCTTCCTGAACCGAAAATCGATCCTGTTTTTTTATTATTCACTTTTTTGCGCCACTTAAAAATATCAGACTCGTTATGTGAATTTGGTGTCACCTAACGTCCTAAGCAACGAGCAGTTTCAGCTGTCCGCTGCCTTAGCTGGTGCACGTACCAAAAATGACGGTTGTTTATGTTATTGGAAGACACTATGACGATCCGTTAACGGTACGAGACAAATATTTCAAATCCAGCTCAGCGACTTTCTAATAATCTCTGTAGCTCCGGCTTGTGCGCATTCGCCGTGTGCAATTAGAAGCTGGTCGGGACTCCAGTCAAGCACTTTCTGACGAGCAGCACGGGCGGGGCCGCGACGAAGAAAGCTAGCCCTCCACTCCCGAGGAGTGCTTCCTTGCACACCAACCAAGCCATCTAACTGCATGAGTTTACCTTTCCAGCCCGACATTTTTTCTCGCTCATGTCGTTGGATGAGGTCACAAATGATCGCGGTACGAGACGCTCGATGGAAGAACACAACCTCTTCCATTGCCAGTGATCCACGAAAAATCACTTGATCGATGTCCGCTAGCCAAACCGATTCGGGTTCATCACGAAGCTCGGCATGAAAGTGAACTTCCGGCATTCTACGGGCAAGACCAGGCGGCGCATACAGACGCGCATCAGGCCATCGATTAGCCCACTCTTGCAGGAATAGATGATGTATTTTGTTCGGCGATACAATATGACGCACGGGTCCGATTGTCTCAATCGAGCTGGCCAGCTTGTCAGTCAGGGCGATTGGCGACCATACCCATACACCGCCACCCGAGAGAAGCACTACCGCCATACGGGTGGGATACGGAAAGCCGTAAAACGATACGGTCGGCCCCTCGGCTACATAGAGAGAAGGTCCAAATTCTTCAAGCATATAAATCTCCTCCGGGTAGAGTGAAATTTGCCACCAAATGGTGATGTATCCGCACCTTTTTTGAAACGAGTCATTCGAGTGTAATCACCAGTCGTTTCATCAATCGCCAGGGTAAGTTGTTCAAGCATTCCGTCGGTACCTTCAATAGGTTCCCATTTTCCGGTGTTTTTTGAATCCAGAATATTCCAATAGGTAGCGGCAGTTTTACTCATATGAAACCTGTCTTGCTATTTAATGCTCGACTACATGAACCTATAAGCAATACCTGTAAAAAAGAGACGCGGATAAAACCCGGTCGCCTTTTATGGCGATAGATTATGGCGATAGATTATGGTGACCGATCCTTACGCATGCGTTCGCCGCGCAAATAAGCGATCCAATACACACCGGCGACCAGCAAGGTTCCGCCAACGATATTACCAGCGCTCACCACCAGAATGTTCCTGACGACCCCTTCAATTGAAATTGTGCCCTGTCCATCAACTAGCCCATCAAGAAAGAGCCCGAACGGGAGAAAGAACCAGTTTGCAATCGAGTGCTCGAGACCGATGGTCACGAAGGCAGTAATTGGAAAAATGATTGCCAGAATCTTATCCCCCACACTGCGTGCCCCAATCGCTAGCCAAACCGCAAGGCAAACAAAGGCGTTACAGAGGATGCCTCGGGTGAATGCCTCCATAAGGGTAAGGTTTGCTTTTGTGCGAGCGATATTGATTGCTGCCTCAGCTACGGCGCCATCGCTCAGGCTGGCAATGTCGCTCAATAGCACCAGTAGAACCGTACCCAGGCAACCAACAACATTACCAAGGTAGACAATAACCCAGTTGCGCATCACCTCGCGGGTTCCGATCAGGCCACTGGCCCAGGCCATCGCAATCAGATTGTTTCCAGTGAACAATTCGGCACCTGCCACAATGACAAGAATCAGCCCGAGACTAAAACTGAGCCCACCCAGCAATCGTGTCACGCCAAAACCGAGGCTGCTGTCGGTAACAACAACAGTGTAGAAGAGCGCTCCCAGGGAGATAAAAGCACCAGCCAGCATGGCAAGCACGAGCAGCGTGAGGGGATCGGTATGTGCCTTGGTTACGCCGATGCGTTCTGCTTTCCGAGCAATTTCCGCCGGCGGGTATGCGTCGTTTTGGTTTGGGTCGTTATTCATCAAGATTAATCCTGTTAACACTCACGGTTTATATTTATTTTATTAGCTCACTTTCTTTGTGGGGAATGTTTTTACCAATATTAATTCGCTAGCCATCAAAGTGGAGAGCTACGAATCTAGCGATTTTCAATTGCATTTGAAGGCGCAAGAACTCATGTTTATATTAGGGCACCGCAGAATAATACGGAAAGTCTCAGGCTTTCAGGCGAACTATTCGTTAAGGCATCTCTTTGTAGGAATTCCCAAGCCTTTCAAAAAGTGGCAACACCGAGGAAGGGTTCGCCTGGAAGCCCGGATTGACGGGCCTGGAAACGCTTTTCTCGACGTTACAGCTCTTGAAAAGGCCTCGGCATTTCTCGCGAGCATTGCCTTGATAAAAGACATTTACAAGCTCCGCAGAGCTCATTCCGTATTGTTCAAAGTGGGTCCATATATGTCTTAGATTATGCTGCCTCGAAAGAAACCGCCTGCACATTCCCCAGATTGATATTCTGTTTGGCTTGCCAAAGGTCATAATTATCTTGCATCGCCAGCCAACTCTCTGGGCTGCGACCTACGGCTTTGGAAAGCCTTAATGCCATTTCGGGAGTTACGCCACTTTGACCTTTTAAAATTCGGTTAAGAGTCGATGATGCAACATCTAACTGTTTGGCTAGAAAACGACAGCTGTAATTGAAGGGTTCAAGATAGGTCGCTTTAATGAATTCACCGGGATGAGGGGGGTTATACATATTCATTAGTGGTAGTCCTCATAATTTAATATAAATGCATTGCCATCATTAAACTCAAACGTTACTCGCCAATTTCCATTAACCGAAATAGACCAGATTCCCCATCGATCTCCTTTGAGCGGGTGCAATTGATAACCTGGTAAATCGATGTCTTCTATTACCTGAGCGGTATCTATCGCCGCTAATTGCATTTTCAACTTCCTGGCGTGGCTGGTTTGGATGCCAGCCGTAGTACCAGACTCAAAGTACCTTTTGAGGCCTTTGTGCTTGAATGACTTTATCATCAATCAAGATTAGCATGATGCGCATCGCGCATCAATGGCGGATAGCATCCAGCTGCGGGTCTAAATCAAATAAACTTTTAAATAAAGATAAATCATCGGGCTGCAGCCCGACTGCTCCATCATCCCCCAACAATCTTTATCCCATAAACCGGCGAATCCACATGCCGCACTAAAACGGCAATCTCCATATCACCATAATTAACAATTCGAAACCGCCCAAAGGTGTGGTGAATATTGTTGTTTTCATAATCACTCTGCTGCGCCGCATCTTGAATCGGATCTAACCTGTTATCCGGAGCCAGCAGCGATTGCCATCGCCACTCCTGCATCGTGAAATCCTGCCAGTTATCTCCTCGGGGAGGAGTGACTGAATAGAGTTCACTGCCATCGAACGCCGAGTAGTAGATGAAGCAATCATGAACTGCGCTGTATTCGAGTGCGGCAAAGGGGTGCAGTTTTATGAGCGATGTTGAATCGAGTTTGATCGCATCAGATGCGGGTTGCGCCGGATTAATCGCATACAGCGCATTGTCTTTATGCGAGGCGACCAGCAGCAGATCGCGAACCGGATCATAGGCCATCACGTTGTGATCCTGCTTTTGGGGAAGTTTGCCGGGATACAGTGTTCCCCACCGGCCAAAGGTGGCGTCACTGTTATCAACATCCGGTTGAAAACCGATAAAGCTATTACCACCATCACCGGAGTTGCCCCACAGCGTTCTGCGTGAGGAATCCCAGGCGCTGCAGCCGGCAGATTTCAGTTGGGCGGTTGGGTGTTTTGGACCGCGGCGCCACTGTTTTGTGGTCAGGTTAAACAGGTGAGGGATCGCTACGGCCACCACGTCTGGACCGAGTTCCTGTTGCCCCTTGAGTAGCATCAGGTCGTTAGCGGCGGCGTCATACTGCACATAACCATAGGTGTGCGGGGGTAATGGAGAACCGTCGGGGTAAATAGCGTCGGGATAAACAGCTCCTGCTCCATAAGCCTCTTTGCCACCGCGGGTGTAACCATCGCAGATACGCTTCCACTGACGAGTGGCCAGATCGAAGGCGTGGAGGTCTGATCCAAAATAATCGTTATGGCCACCGCCAAAACAGATCATCGATCCGTACTCACCAAACCTTGTCGCCAGTACGGCACCATTCCAGCATTCGGTAATAGAGCGGAAATCGCCTGCGCCACTCCAGGGTGCTTTTACATAGCGCCCCGTCATTCGACGCAAACGCGCCTCAATCGTGCGTGATGGATTCAGCTTAAGGTCGTTAGCGGGATCACCATCCGCCAGATAGCGGCTGCCGATGGGGGTGGGCGGTAAGCCCAGATCCGGCGTGTCACCAGAGAGACGATACCAGTGCCCCGGTTTCATTCCGGCCACCCAGTCGGGGGCTTTTGTGCTAGATGCCGATGAGGTTATATCGGTCATTTGAGGGTGCGGAAAGTTAGTCTGAACATCTACCAACTGTAGACCGCGGCGGTTGCTTTGGTTAGTTGGCTTTTTCTACATCAGGGCAGATCGAACAACAGCGCTTCGACAGGCGTTTCGTTAGCCAGGGTAATAGAGGACTGGTTTTGCACGGTTACGCCATCCCCAGGGGAAAGCGTCGTGCCATCGAGGGTTAAGTCACCAGATACCAGATGCAGATAATAGGAGCGTTCAGGGTTTAATGAATGCTCCAGTGAGCCGCTTTCCCGTTGCAGTTTATAGATGCAGGCATCCTGACGAATAGGCAGGCTTTGCTCGCGCCCATCGGGGGAAACAATCAGGGTTATGCCCTGGCTATCGGCAAAATTGTGTTGGGCGTAACGCGGTTTGGCGTTCTTGGTATTGGGTTGAATCCATATCTGCAGCAGCTTGAGCCTGTTATCTGCTGATGGATTGTGTTCACTGTGCAGGATTCCGCTTCCCGCACTCATCACCTGGACGTCTCCCCGGCGTAGAACGGTGTGAAAGCCCATGGTGTCCTTGTGCTCGATCTGCCCTTCGATGATATAGGTAATGATCTCCATGTCGCGATGGGGATGGGTATCAAAACCGGTTCCGGCGGCAATGATATCGTCGTTGATCACCCTCAGGGCTGATACGCCCATGTGCTGCGGATCGTAGTAATCGGCAAAGGAGAAACTGAAGCGGGTTTGTAGCCAGCCATGATTTGCCTGGCCACGCTGGCTGGATTTACGCAATCTGAGCATAGAACCTCCGGAATACGGTGACGGCCGTGTTGCGCTCATTCATAGCTGATGCGGTCATATTAATGGCGTCATTAAACGAATGAAAGCAGAGCTTTTTGTGTTAGATGTTCAAAAATATTGAACGTACAGGCGGTAGCGTTTTAGCTGTAAACCGTTACCGCCATGTTGACTAGGCCGCAAAGCTTCTCAAAAGTTGGATCTCATCGGCCCAGATCGTGTCATCGATGGTTTCCAGCACCATGGGGATGCCATCGAAACGAGCGTCAGACATAATATAGCGAAACACCTCCAGGCCGATTTCGCCCTTACCGAGACTTTGGTGCCGATCGACACGACTGCCGAACTTAATTTTGGCGTCATTGAGATGCATGCCTTTCAGGTAGTTAAAGCCAACGATGCGTTCAAATTCGGCGAAGGTGTTTTCGCAGTCGGTTTCTGTTCGCAGATCGTAACCCGCGGCGAAGGCGTGGCAGGTGTCCAGGCAGACGCCGACGCGGCTTTTGTCGTCAACGCCGTCAATGATTTGTGCGAGTTGTTCGAAACGGTGCCCCAGGTTGGAACCCTGCCCGGCGGTATTTTCGATCACCGCGGTGACGCCCTTACTTTGCTCCAGTGCGATATTGATCGATTCGGATATTCTGGCCAGGCAATCATCGATAGGGATTTTTTTCAGGTGGCTACCCGGGTGAAAATTAAGATAAACCAGTCCCAGTTGTTCGCAGCGATGCATCTCATCAATAAAAGCGGTGCGTGATCTTTGCAGCGCTTCCTGTTCCGGGTGGCCCAGGTTGATCAGGTAGCTGTCGTGGGGCAGGATCTGCTCAGGAATGAAGCCGAGATCAGCGCAGGTGCGTTTGAACTCATCGATAACCTCGGTGCTGAGTGGCGCAGCCTCCCAGCGACGTTGGTTCTTGGTAAACAGGGCAAAGGCATTGGCTTCCAGTGCTTTGGCATTACGGGGGGCGTTGGCGACACCCCCACTGGCACTGACGTGGGCTCCGACATACTTCACATTTAATTCCTCGGTAATTTCTGCGGCGAAATTATAACGAGAAGGTGATCTCTTGTATGCCGGCTTACGAAGTTTTAATCCCCGCCTTGCAGAAAACGATCGAGATCGATCTTTTCAGTCGGATCGATCTTCAACGATTCACGTACCTTTTTGAACAGAGTGTCGTACTGCTTGTTTTCCATGAACATGGCAGTTGCGTTAACAGCATGCTCACCGTGACCCAGTACACCTAAATCTTGCAGTGACTCTCTGACCCGATGGGCCATGTTGTAGGCCATGTCGCGGCGAATAATGCATTCGGTAGTGAGCGTTTCACCTTCGTGCATTTTGGCTTCGATATCGATAGTAACTGCATTCTCGCTGTCCTGATCGTTTGACTTTATCTTCAGCGTGATTTCCGCGTGCGGAGTTCTGTTGTCTGCCTTCACTATCTGGTAGCTGACAGGATCAAAATTGGTGATCGCCATGGAAGTGTCCTTTTCAGGTTGTTGGATTTTGGGTTACTGGATGTTTTTAGTGTATGTGAGACTTGCTGAATTGCCATAAATATAGCTTAAATCAGGCAATATTAAGGGTGACTTTGTTATCGAAATACTCTGATCTGGTGAAACGGTCCGGGGGGTGATAACTTCGAAAACCAATGTTGTGATACAGGTCAGTTAACAAAAGAAATTCCAGCGTATTTGACGATGACAATACTTATGGCTTGTTGCATGCTTGTAGAAGAGCACAGTGTATGGGGTGGTATGCGTTTTGTTGAACGATACGACTAAAGGTTAATCAGTAAGCATCGTCTCATAACGGGAAAGTGAGTGAGGAGAGCAGGGGATGTTCTCTGCTGGAGCTACTCACGGGTGTATATAGAAAGGACTTTGGCAATCGGTATGCAACAACCTTGAGCGGGGTTTGTGGGGTGGTTGTTGCTTAATAATTATAAAAGAGAGAGCGAAGGATGAAGGGATGTAGATGGTTGTTGTTACTTGGTAGTCTGATGGTGTTACCTGTTCAGGCAGAGAGTCAGGCAGAAGGCCTTCAGTCTGGGGGTAATATAGTGAAAGTTGGCCTTAATTACCCGAAAACAGGGCACTACAAGGAGCAAGGGCTCGAGCAGATGCGGGGCACCCTGATGGCACTGCAGGAGATTAATGCCAGTGGGGGGATGCTTGGGCACAAGGTTGAAGTGGTCAGCAGAAATACTTCATCCCGAGCGGATAAAGGTGTAAAAAACGTTGAGAAGATGGTGCTCAACGATGGTGTAAAAATGGTGTTTGGTGGCTCCTCCAGTGCCGTGGCGATCGCCTCCGGGAAAAAAGCCAAAGAGTTGGATGTTCCCTACTTCGGCACGCTGACTTACTCCAACGCCACCACCGGCGTTGAGGGGCATACTCACATGTTTCGTGAGACTTATAACGCCTGGATGTCGGCCAAAGTGTTGTCAAAACACCTGAATAAAGAGTATGCCGGCAAGAAGTTCTTCTACATCACCGCCGACTATACCTGGGGTTGGTCTACTGAAGAATCGTTTCGGATCTTTACCAATACGATGGATTTTGCTGCACATCCAGGGGTAAAGACACCTTTCCCGAAATCTCGCATATCTCATTTTAAAGCCGCATTGGCTGAAGCCCGGAACTCTAACGCAGATGTGTTGGTGATGGTGCTGTTTGGTAATGACATGGTTAACGCTGCCAAACTGGCGCAGAAGATGGGACTTAAGAAAAAGATGGCGATTGTGGTTCCTAACCTGACCCTGGGCATGGTCAGAGATGCAGGCCCCTCTGTTATGGAGGGGATTGTAGGTGCGGTACCCTGGTCCTGGAATGTGCCTTATGTCTATGATTATGAGCAGGGTAAGCGCTTCGTGGAGGAATTTTCGCGTATTTACAAAAGTTATCCATCGAGTTCAGCGGCCTCCGCCTACAGCATTATGTACCAGTATAAAGATGCAGTTGAGCGCGCAGGTAGTTTTGATACCGCTAAGGTAATTAAGGCGCTGGAAGGTCACTCATACACCTTGTTAAAAGACCAGCAAACCTGGCGTGAGTTTGACCATCAAAATGTACAAACGGTTTATGCGGTGCGATGCCGGACTCTCGCGGATGTGATTAAGGATCGTTTTAATCTCGATTATTTTGAGATTATTGATACTTTACCGGGTGAAGAGGCTGTTAAAACGCATGATGAATGGAGCGATGCGCGAAAGAAAGCCAATCGCTCATTAACGCTTGATTAGTTGCCTGTTAGGCGCTTGGTTAAGCTATTCATTTGCTTTCGAATTATTCATGTTTTACTGAATAAATAGAGCAGCCACAAGTAAAGACAATATAAAACGGGAGATTAACTCCCATTTTTTTTTGCCTGGAAGTTTTATGAGTGTTTGAACAGCTGACTCATGAAAGTTTCCCCCCGGGGAAATATTCGGACAGAAATATTCGGACAGAAATAGTCGAGATAAACAATCCGATGACTCTGGTCAGGATTATTTGAATCGGGGGATTGTTCAGGAAATGGCGTATCGATTGGCGCCCGTAAGGTCGATGATTAGAACTGCACAAAAAAATTGATAGCACTACGCTCACCTTTTAATGAATGTTGTCCACTTTTAGTGAGCATAAAAGCTATAATCGCAGTGATTGACAGGGCAAGGGCTCGGTGGAAATCCAATTTCTGCCAGTGATAATCTTGTCAGGCTGTTTATTGATCATGAGCGTTACGCAAGTAATGGCACTGTACCTGAGCAGTTGCCTTTGAAAGGGTTGTGGGTAAACAGGTGATTACTTTTTATACATGGTCTGTAATGATCAGGAAATGATCAGGAAATGACCGGGAAATGAATAGATAATGAGATTTGGTTTCGTGCGAAAACTACCGGTAGCGCTTTTGCTGCTGTTTAGTACCGCCTTTGGAAATTACGCTAATGCTGCGATCGTTTCGCAAGAGCGTCCTGCGCCCCATATACTAACAACAATTTATGCCCCGCCTTTTGCGATAGAGCCTGAAGAAGAGGGCGATTCCCCTTCCGGTTTTATCTACGATCTGGTTGCGATAGCGTTTGCAGAGCTTCAATTTGATGTGAAATCACAATTCTACCCCCTTGCCCGTGCGCTCAAAAAATACCGCGATGGAGAGGGCGAAGTTTCGATTGTTTCAACCAATATGCTGTCGCCTTCGGATCGAGTTTTGACAGTAGATTGGGTTTGCAGCCTGCCAATTTTTTATGTACCCACCTATCTTTATGAAAACCGTGAGCGCCTTCCTGAAACCAGGACGGATGGGTTTGATCACCTTCAGGGGTACGAGGTATTGATTTCTGAATCGGTCATGAATGCGATGGGGCCACGTTTACCGGACAGTGTTGAATATCAGGTGATGAGCGATCCCAACAAACTGGCTAAAATGTTTTGGTATGAACGTGCCTATGCCTTTGTTTCAACCGATTATCTGGTAGATAATTTTCTCTCTGAGAATCCGATAGATTTTCAATACAGTCGTCGGTTAATTGGCCATGTGCCTGTTGAAATTTGTATTCATCGGCGAGTTCCAAATGCTGAAGAAACGATTGCACAATTCAATGTGATCTGGAATAGGCTTTATAGAGACCGGGATCAGGATCCCGTGAGATCCATTTTGCGTAAATACGATGCAAAAAAACGTTGGAACCTAAGCAATAATTCGCGTTGATCTCATCCAGGAATCTTCTTGTTGGTATTTCAGGTATCTTGTGAAGATTCAGTTCAACGTTGTAGCTACCCTTCTGAACAGAGTGGAAGGGTAACAATGAAACAGCGGGCTATCCGTTTTTTACATCGGCATTTATGGTGTAAATGGCATCAGAAGTTAAGTAATCTTTAAATGCGCGTAATCAAGAGGTTTCAATGCACAGACCGATAGCTCTTATCTGCTTAATGGTGATGGTGACCCTTTCATCTATGGCCATCTCTTCAGGAATCATGGCAGACAGCTCGGTATGGAAAGTGAGTGGTGATAATGGTGAGCTGTTGTTAGGTGGCAGTTTCCACCTGCTGGGCAAAAAAGACTATCCACTGCCTGAAGAGTTCGATCGTGCTTACGGTGAATCCACCTATGTGGTGCTGGAAACCGATATGGCTGTTGTGGAATCAGGCAAGTTTCAGCAGCGCTTGATGGAGATGATGGTCTATCCCGCAGGCACTACTCTGGAAGATTACCTGAGTGAGGATGTCTACAAGCAGCTTGAAGATTACTGTCGTCGGCAGGGATACCCGATGGATATGATTCGCACCTTTAAGCCTGGTCTGGTTTCGGTCACCCTGACCGTATTAAAAATGCAAAAAATGCAGCTGGCTGGCGATGGCGTTGACCAGCATTATTACGATCAGGCGATGATTGAGGGAAAAAACATCGGCACGCTTGAGACTGTCGATGAGCAGTTGTCTGCGTTGGCCAGTATGGGTGAGGGTAGGGAAGACGATATGATTCTCAACACTTTGCGTGATATCGAATCTCTGGCGAGCGTGTTGAATGATGTTAAGAATGCGTGGCGCGCCGGCGATAACCAGCGCTTACAGGAGGTCGCGATGGATCCTATGCGCAATGAATATCCGGGGATCTATCAACAGCTGATCGTTGATCGTAACAACGACTGGATGCCCAGGTTAGAAGCGTTGGCAGCCACAACTGAAGTGGAGTTTGTTCTCGTTGGAGCCTTGCATCTGGTAGGACCCGACGGACTGCTTGAGCAGATGCGCCAACGTGGCTATACCATTGAAAGGTATTGATCGCGATTAGAAGGTAACAATGGATTGGGCAAAAAATTCTGATGGATAGCATTATAAAAAAGGCGCATTAAGCGCCTTTTTTATGCCTGTAGTTCAGACTTGTTTTACAAGGCAGGAATCAAAAGGCAGGAATCAAAAGGCAGGTTTATTCCAACCCTTCAATCTCTCCCTTGTTGTTTATATACATACGTTCTGCCGCAGGCACCTTGGGTAAACCGGGCATGCGCATGATGTCGCCGGTCAACACCACCAGAAAACCGGCTCCCGAGTTGATGTGGATATTACGAATGGTGACTTCGAAGTCGCGCGGCCGGCCGTGCAAAGCCGGATCGTCTGATAATGAGCTGGGAGCCTTGGCCAGGCAGATCGGTAATCTGTCCATACCCAGCTTTTCAACCAGTCGCAAATCTTTCTCCGCCGCTTTGGTGAAGGCGATATCGTCAGCGCCATACATCTCCTGGCACACCCGACGGATTTTGTCAGTGACGGAATGCTCCAGCTCATAGAGTGGCTCGAAGGCGCTGCTTTTATCAACGCAGTTCATAACCAGTTGCGCGAGTTCCATGGCGCCTTTACCGCCATCGGCATGATGGGTTGTTTCCGCACAGGATATATTGTGTTGTGCGCAACGCTCCTTGATCAGCGCAATCTCATCATCGGTGTCTGTGGCAAACCGGTTGATGGCAACGATCGGATGTTTGTTGAAACGCGCTACGTTCTCGATGTGTTTGTCGAGATTGACGAGTCCCATCTTGAGTGCGGGCAGGTCTTCAAACAGCAGTTCGTTTTTGGCTTTTCCGCCGTGCATCTTCAAGGCTCTTGCCGTGGTGACCAGTACCACCGCATCGGGGTCCAGTCCGCCGAGGCGACATTTGATATCGAAAAACTTTTCAGCGCCCAAATCGAAACCAAAGCCGGCTTCGGTGATGGTCCAGTCGGCATAGCGCATCGCCATGCGGGTGGCGATTATGCTGTTGCAACCGTGAGCGATATTGGCAAAAGGACCACCATGGACGAAAGCGGGCGTGCCTTCAAAACACTGTACCAGATTCGGGTGAAGTGCATCCCGTAACAGCGCCATCATGGCACCGGTGATGTTCAGTTGGCGTGCATAGATAGGCTCACCGTCGTAGCTGAAGGCGATCAAGGTATTGTCCAGGCGTTGCTGGAGATCCTCCGCGTTTTCGGCCAGGCACAGCATGGCCATCACTTCCGAAGCTGCGGTGATATCAAAACCGCCTTCACGGGGAATGCCCTGGGTTTTACCGCCCAACCCCATAACAATATGGCGCAGGGTGCGATCGTTCATATCCATAACCCGTCGCCATTTAACCTGTCTGGGGTCTATGCGAAGTTCGTTGTTGTGATAAATATGGTTGTCGATACTGGCCGAGAGCAGATTGTTGGCCGAGGTGATGGCGTGAAAGTCACCGGTAAAATGCAGGTTAATCCGGTCTGCCGGCATGATCTGGCTATAGCCACCGCCGGTCGCGCCACCTTTCATGCCAAGACAGGGGCCAAGAGAGGGTTCACGCAGTGCCAGGCATACTGACTCCTTGTGTTGGGTAAACGCCTGTCCCAGACCGATGGTCGTGGTGGTTTTACCTTCACCGGACGCGGTAGGCGTGGTGGCAGACACCAGGATTAATTTGCCCTGTTTTGCCGGCTTGCCGTCAGGTTTCAGCGCATCGAGATGAATTTTGCAAATGTCTCGTCCATAGTGCATTCGGTGCTCAGGGTCGATACCCAGGGTATCGGCAATCTCATCGATTGGGCGGGCGGTGAACTGTTTGGCGATTTCTATATCTGAAGCCATGGTGATCGTGTCCGGTAGGGTCGCATCGCGAGTGAACAGGTTAAGCAGGGGAGTTAAATGCTGCTGGATTGTAGCAAGGCTAGACCTGCGCTTTAAGGATCGCAAGCCGTTGTGTGTTTGTACGTCATGGCCTGGAGTAATACGTTCAGGATTACAGGGAGGTAAAACGGGAGAGGAAAACAGAAAGAAAAACAGAAAAACGCATGTGGTTAACGGTGTTGGCCGCGCCATTCTCTGGGCGTCAGTCCTGTGCCCTGTTTAAACGCCGTTGAGAAGGTGCTGACATTCTTATAACCGACATAGGCTGCGATCTGGGTTATTTGCAGGCTACCACTTTGTAAATAAAAACGGCTCAACTCCAGACGAGCTTCTGCTACCAGGGTTTCATACTTATAGCCTTGTTGTTTGAGCTTTCGTTGCAAGTTACGCGGTGAAAGACCCAGTCTGTTGGCGGTGATTGGCAGCTGGTGGTTGCCAGAGGCAAGGTTGTGTTTTATTTGGCTTTTGATCCTTTGCACAATGCTGCCTTCCTCATTTTCTCCAAGCAGGGTTTCGGCATACTGACAGAGTGTTGCGTGTAAGACGGGGTTAGCCCCGGGCAGTGGAATATCAAAATCTTTGGCCCTCATCCACATGCCGTCAAAATCCTCATCAAAACGCAGAGGAACTCGGAAATAATTTCTGTACGGTTTTATATCTGCCGGTTCAGCATGTCTGAAGCAGATTGCAGTGGGCAGCCATCGGTTGCCGGTAATGTTTCGAAGCACCCCGAACATCTGGGCGACAGAGTGTTCAGTGACTTCGTTTGTGCTGCTGGGCAGGGTAATGAGCATTTTGAAGCTTAACTGCAGGTAAGGCGGGAATGAGGACGTGGTCCAGGCAAAGTTTCTGCTATGGATATCCCCGTAGTAACGCTCGGTGTTCCATGCAGCCCCCAGCGTGTCGGCACTCATCATGAGTTGTCCAAAAGCACCGAACGCGTTCACATTAGAGTGCCTGGCTAATTCA
>JAUXFT010000176.1 GCA_030622755.1 Aestuariirhabdus sp.
AATTGCTGAGATACGAAAACACTAACGTCTATAAAAACAAGGTGACGCCTTACCACTCTGAGGATCAGTGGTTTCATAACACCACGGTACTGGACCATGAATGGCAGGAGGGAGGTGCGCCGAACATAGATACCTTCTATAGCTCAGCTTGGGTTGACCTGTCTAAAGAACCCATGATTTTAAGCCACCCGGATATGGGTGATCGCTATTTCACCTTCGAGTTAGCCGACTACTTCTCTGATAATTTCGATTACGTGGGTATGCGCGCAACGGGGAGTCAGGCCGGGCACTATGCACTGGTTGGTCCAGACTGGAAAGGCGAGTTGCCAGAGGGCGTTAAAGCACTTACGCCGGCGATGACTGACTACATATTCATCGTAGGACGTACGTTATACGGTAAAGATAAAGCCGATCAACAAGCCGCTCATGAGCTGATGAAACAATATCGCCTGACACCATTAAGTCAGTGGGATAACCGGGAGGAATATCATGCGACTGAGCGAGAGTGGGTTAAAGCACCAAAACCTGCGGTAGACGCCCTGAATCCAACCAGCAATCCACTTGGGCATTGGCAAGCCATAGTAGATTCACTGGCACGCTTCCCTACGCCTGATGAACATAAGGTTATGATTAACCATATGAAAGCACTGGGTTTAAAGCCTGGCATAAATGTAGAGAAAGATCTGGATGAAGCGACCAAGAAAGGACTTGCGCGAGCAGCCGTCGATGGATTCCAGAAGTTGAAATTCGTTTCAACCAAGTTTGGTGACAAGGTGAATGGTTGGACCATAACCCCGGCAGAATATGGTCATGCAGGACTTGGTGGTCACTACCTGTTACGGGCGGCCTCCCAAAGCCTTGCAGGCATAGTGGCTAATGATCAGGAAGAAGCCGTTTATACTTATACAGCCATTGACGTGACGGGTAATCCTCTCGATGGTAACCAGACTTACCAAGTACATTTTACTAAAGAGCAGCTGCCGCCAGCCGAAGCCTTCTGGTCCATTACCAACTACACCATGAACTTCAACTTTGTCCCTAATGAGTGGAAAAGATACAACCTGGGAGACAGAGATGAAGGACTGGTTTATGACGAAGAGGGCGGCTTAACCGTTTACTTTTCCAGCACTCCACCGAAAGATAAAAGTCTAATACCGAACTGGTTGCCGACGCCGAAAGATGGCAACTTCTTTACGGTAATACGTACGTATATTCCGGGAGAGTCGGTTCTGAATCGCACTTGGGAAGTACCTCCGTTTGAGCCTGTAGTTCAGTAAAAGCCCTGTTCCTTACTGCCTCAAACTACAAAAAAGCCAGCAGGAAGTTTCTGCTGGCTTTTCACTATCCTCTTTTGCATAACGGTTGTCTTCTTTTGAAAATCGGTAATTTCAGGCATTGCAGGAAGTTTTCGAAGTCGTTCAAATAATGTTTAGGAATTTATAAAAATGAATCGCAATGCAGCAATTAATAAGCGCATAAAAAAAGCAGCTCTAAAGTTTTAGAGCTGCTTCCAGGACTGGCTTCTGATCCTTAGTTTCTAAATAGCTTTGAACCTTTGCCTCTTAACCTTAAGACGGTGTATTTAGCTTGTGCTCTTAGCTGCAAGCGCCACAACAGCTGCTGCCTTGTTGCTTAGGTACGTATTTTCCGCGGGATACTAAAAATTCAACAGCCTGTGATGCATTCATTCCATCAATCGAGCAAGAGCTAAAGCTCATATCTTCGCCAAACTTACTAACAATCGCCTGTTGTAACTGAGCTTCAGTGTAAGCTTCCGATGATTCGTTGATCATCTGTAAAATATCATGTACGTGTGTTTGAGGCATAAAATGCTCCTGTCGCAGGTTTCTTGGGAGCGCTATTCCATCATGAAATGCGTGGCAATGCCTTGAGCATAGTCAATATATAGTTTTCTTCAGGCATAGTGATGCCTATTAGACGGTAAGCCCAATAGCCCGTGACGACAATTGCACACTAAGAGATATAGTCAGCTATTGCATTTTTTACACTACTGATAGCCGCAAGATTAAAGTGATCTGCTTTTTTAATCTCCAGATACTCGCCTCGTGGAAGCGTTTTTGCCAGCCTTGGCCCCTGCCCTAAAACAGGATCATTTTCGCCACTCACTATCAAAACCGGAATGTCTATTTTGGATGCCAACTCTATCGAAAGAGATGGATAATCAGCCTGTGCCATTGCCGACAAAGCCTCGCGACTACCTCCGCTTTCGGTCACAAAATTCCAGTAGGCTGCTACATGAGGAGGAAGGTCATGCGGGAATTCAGAACGTGAAGCGACCTCGACCAGTACAGGAAGTAATGCACAAAATGTATGGGGAGAAAAACCCAGCAATCCATCACCGGTGGCGACCAATACAGCTTTAGAGAAACGCGCCGGAAATGTTTGAATCAGGTGCAACGCCACTGCACTGCCCATTGAATAGCCAATAATCGAAACTTTATCAAGGCCCAGTTCATCCATGACAGCGAGAACATCACTGGCTAAATTTTCGGTACCATAACATTCTGCTTGCAGAGGTTTGTCACTCTTGCCATGCCCGCGAAGATCGAGCCCAATAACCTGCAGACCGCTCTTGTTCAACCGCTCTATCCAGCCAAAAACGGCATAATTATTTTGAAAATTGACTGCCCCACCATGAATAAGAACAACAGGACTGCCCTTGCCGTGCTGCTCGTAGTAAATCGAGAGATTCCTGTTTTTACAGTAGGCCATTTACGCTTATCCCTTATCGAATTGCATACAGATTATTTCCATTTAACGCCCTGCATAAAAGGCCGAACAAAGTGAGATCCATCCCAAAGGGCGATTTTTGATATGTTGGTTATGTTTTACTTTTTTCCCCATGTTTGGCGATCCCCATTACCAATATAAAGATAAAAATACCGAGCAATGGAAATAGAACATAGTCTAAATAAGCAACTACAACCGATAGCCCGATGGCTGCAAGAAGCCATACAAGTATGGGTGTAAAACAGCATAAAGCCGTTAAACCACCACCTACAGCGCCAATTTTTATTAGTTTGTTTTTCATGGGTATCGGATTAACAACAGGGTTTCTGTAACTGTATAGGCGGGCATGGTGTGTCTGCATAAGAACAAAAGACACAGCAATCACCAGGCTTTGGCTTGAGCAGAGCTTTGCAATTATTGCACTCATAGAAATATTGGCACGAGTCCTCGGGCATAATTTCCGTTTTCTGATGCCCGCATTCAGGGCAAGTAAGTGTGGACTTTAGCTTCATAACTGCCACCTCTTATAGTTTAACCACAGTATCCAGCTACACAAAAACATAACGTCCGTCACACCGGCGAGCAATTTGTTACGAGCACGGAGTGCGGATTGTACTGGCGTTTGTTGAACGAAGCCGCTAAGCGGCAGAAAAGCCATTCGTCATCTTAACTTCTCCTACCCTTCAATCTCGGAGGGTTTTTAAGGAGACGTTTTATGAACATCGACGAACAAACCCATTTTAATTCTTTATTTCAGTGCCATATTAACGAATTAACCCTTCAGGGTAAAAGCCCTAAAACCATTGAGATGTATTCTTACTATCTGCGACAGGTTGGTGGCTTTTTTGATTGTTGTCCTGACCAGTTATCGAGTGAACAACTCAAAACCTATTTCCTATATTTAGTTAACAACCGTTCATCCTAAAAAACTCAGTTACCCTGCCTGACAACACGCCGACGAAATGGGTGGTGCAATCGAGCATGTCGGCAAAGGCGAAACGGCTTTCGTTTACCTTGCCCGGTATTTGTATCGAGGGGTTATTAGTGAAAAAAACATTGTGAAATACGAACAGGGGCAGGTCACATTCAAGTATCAGGAAAGTAGCAGCAAACAATGGCTGACCCGAACGGAATCCGCGATGAAATCCTTGTGGTTGGTCTTACAACATGTTCTGCCCAAAGGATTTAGGCGGGCACGGGATTATGGTTTTTTGCATAGCAATGCCAAGCGCCCCTTAAAGCGGCTTCAGCTTATTTTGCGTGTCAGCGTGCCGGTAGGTGATCGACAGGACGACAAAAGCAAGCGAGAGCGTCTCTGCCCAAATCGTGGACATGCCATGATACTGACGCTGTTTGTTAAATCCAAACCCCGCATTCAACCGAGTTACTAAAGGGACAAAGAAAACCGGGATACCATGCACAAATTAAGGGGGAGGAATAAAAAAGAATGAATAATGTGGTCATTTAACACTGCACTTAAACAACGGCAGCGGCCTCGTTCAGCCTAAAAAAAGTGAGGACTTCCAAGCGAGGAGAAACATATCTCAAACCAGTAAAGATATTTCCTATAAATAAGCACCGGGCTTGTCCAACCAACGGATTAAGTCGCGGCTATCGCGCGACCTATCCTTGTTAGTTATCCTGCTGCTTCCTGAACGGTGGTTTATTTCCAGAAACCCACCGAGCATTACTCACCACAAAAACTTTTGCTTAGCCCTATTGGTCCACTGCTTAGCCGCCTGACTGGCTATAAAGAATTTTGTAACAAATTCAACTCGGTATTCGGCCCTGAAACCAAGCCCTCAGAAAAAGAACTCAGCGAGTTCTGGGAAATCATTAACACCAACAACGGCAAGCACATCTTTCATAATTTGATCACCTGTATGCGAGACCGGATAGAACATCGTGAGCGCTGGGTGTCTGCGCTGCAAACTGCAAATATTCCACTGGCACTGATTAACGGCTCTGTAGATCCCGTGTCTGGACAACATATGGTGGCACGGTACAAGGAACTTAACTGTCGATTAGACTACCTGGCCGAACTGCCAAACATTGGCCATTACCCACAGGTAGAAGCACCAAGCCAGGTCGTGGAGCACTATCACAGACTCCTGGACTTAACGACAGGGCAACTGCAGGGGCAGAGTAAAAATTCAACAGCAGGTAAGACAAGCATGGCCGAGAAAAAGCCATCAACTTTTGAACGCTACCTGAGCATTTGGGTGCTGCTCTGTATTGCCGGTGGAATTCTGTTAGGCAAGGTCGCTCCGCAAGTTGCGACCACGCTAGACAATTTCTCAATCTACCAGGTATCCATCCCTATCGCAGCCTGCCTGTTTTTCATGATGTATCCGATCATGGTGAACAGCTCCCGCCGCCATGATTGGAGCGTCCAGTCATTTTGAAGCAGCTATCGCCACCGCCGTCATCCTTTTCGGCTTATCTTCCGGTGCCGCTCTGGCTACTGCGGCAGGCATTTAAATTGAAGTCCCCTTGATGCTTATGCTGGGGTTACTCTGCAAGAAAATCCGCTATTTATTCGATGACCGTCATTTGGATGATCCAGAATGCAAAACTTTATCGAAGAAAGATTTTTCCGATAAGAATAGATCCCATAAGAATTGATCCGATAAAAATTGATCGAAAAAACCATCATCGAAAAAACATCAGCGTAAACAGGTAGCTCCTGCCAAACTCACAATGCCCCACCCGCCACAACCTTTAGTGCTGTAACAAGTATTATATTGTCGACTTTTTCGACCAGGTTTAAGGCAAACGACTAAACTAGAACCAGATAGAACCAAACGCCAAGCCAGCTCCCGCAAGCTGTAACATCGCTACCTGGTTCAATACCCTGCAAGTCCGTCTGACAGAGGAAGATGCCATGACAACAACCCGGGAACTACAGAACTGCATCGACGATATGGTCGATGAGCGCCGGGGAATCCTGGCGGCAGATGAAAGCGCGCCCACCATCGCCAGGCGCTTTGCCAGCATCGGCGTAGAATCAAACGAAGAGGCACGCCGACAATACCGCTCATTGCTCCTGTCGACTGAAGGCCTGGGCGATGCGATCAGCGGCATCATTTTATTTGAAGAAACTCTCACGCAAAAAAGTGACTCTGGCCAATTATTGCCAGAGCTGGCATGGGCCAACAAAATTGTTCCCGGCGTAAAAGTGGATAAAGGCCTGGGTCCATTACCCGGCGCGCCAGGGGATAAAATCACTTTCGGTCTGGATGGATTAGCGGATCGGCTGGAGAGCTATAAACAGGCTGGTGCCCGCTTCGCAAAGTGGCGAGAGCTCTACCCCATCACCCATCACAACCCGAGCACACTCGGGGTTAGAGCCAACGCCGAGATGCTGGCTCGTTACGCTGCCCAGTGCCAGGCGCTTGGGATTGTGCCTATTGTAGAGCCGGAAGTTTTGATGGATGGCGATCATGATATCGATCGTTGCGCGCAGGTTACCGAACGCGTCCTGCGCAACGTTTTTAGCGCCCTCAGCCGGCACAAGGTTACACTGGAACTGATGATCCTTAAACCGAACATGGTGTTATCGGGATCAACATGCTCGCCGCAGGCGGGGACCGAAGAGGTCGCCGAACGTACCCTGCAAGTACTGCAAAGAACCGTTCCGGCCGCTGTGCCCAGTATCAATTTTCTATCCGGTGGCATGAGTCCGGAACAGGCAACTGAAAACCTGAATACCATCAATCAGCATTCCGCACCCTGGCAACTCAGTATCTCTTACGGCCGCGCACTTCAGCAGCCCGCTTTACAAGCCTGGAAAGGATCGCCCGACAATGCCAGTGCTTGTCAGGCAGCCCTGCTAAAACGAGCGCAACTCAACAGCCTGGCTCGCCAGGGAAAATACTCTGCGGATATGGAGTGATTAGCTCAGCAGGCGGATGATTGCGTCGTCGCCAAGTTGATTTTGTTTGATTAGCTTCAGTTTTTTCGCGTTGTTTATTACGTTGTGTAATACCTGCATATCCCGCGTTGGGGTTGCAGGACGAAACCAACCTGACCATTCGCTTCGATGACGAGGTCACTTGCATTATCCTAGAAACCTCAGTTGGATCACGCAAGTCCACGCAAGCTCCTGGTGCACCTAGCAAAACAGAAAAACTTCTCATCACCAATAAGGTGACCACGAATTTTTCGATTTCACTATGCACACCAATATCTTGCATGTCTTTTGCGCACTTAACTGAGGTTTC
>JAUXFT010000193.1 GCA_030622755.1 Aestuariirhabdus sp.
AGGAGCCTGTCGGACTCAGGGTTGCCCTACTGCGAAAAAGCCGGGCTTGGTCATTTTCTATGCTCTTTTTTGTTGAATAGAGTGACTATTCGCCTCAAAAGAGTCTAAAAACTGCCTCAAACCGGTCTTTCTCTCGTAACGAGCATCTAAGTCAGACAGACTCCCAGTAGGCGCCGGGGCTTCCAAAATGAGGTCTGCTTTGAGATATCACCAGCAAGCTTGCAAACATCTCTGCTTTACGACAACGTTGCTATAACAGCGAAAAATGAAATTCTACAAACCCAGGGCCTGGACTATGACGCCACGAATAACTTTATTTTCTATCGCATTTTTACTGATTTTCACAACTGGATGTTCTGACCAGCAGAATAATACTCCAACCACAACAACAGAACCTGAACAACACCTGCTAATTCAACAACAGCGCGCCCTTGAAAAAGCTCAATCAGTTAATGACGTCATACAGGGTTCTGCGGAGCAACAAAAAAGAAAAATCGAAGAGAGCACCAACTGAACTCACCCTTCAACCTCAAAATACATCTAGCATCGCTATTTTTCTATTTATGAACTACGAGCAATACATCTCAAATTTGTTACTCCTCATCACGACATATAAAATCAGATTGTGAGTTTCGGCCAATCATTCTATGATGAAAACTAATTCCCACCCAAACAACAAAACATGATCAACCGCTCAATTGCCTACCATATTAAAGGAATACGCCTTGCACTGGCGGTAATGCATCAACTCGGCTTCGATGCCCCCGAATGCCTGAAGGGAACCCGGATTGAGTTAACAGATCTGGAGCAAGAAAATTCAACCATCACTCACCAACAACAAGATCTGTTTTATCGCAATTTATTGAACCTCAGCAACGACCCGCTGCTAGGACTTAAACTCGGTGAAGCTTATCGTATGGAGCATTCTGGCATGCTCGGCTATGCCATGCTGAGTGCATCAACACTTAAGAAATCGGTCGACCTGGCGGTACAGTTTTACTCCCTGTTGTACAGCCGATTCAAGCCATCGATGTGGGAAAGCCATGGCATAGCCGGCCTACGGTTTCACCGTGATCACCCGGTGCCCGACGATCTACTGCAGCTGTTTTGTGATCGCGACCTCTCCTCCTCCTGGAAAAGCATCATGGGTGCGCTGGACGTCAGGATCAGTCCACTTCGCGTGAGCATTATGCACCACGGCACAGGCCAGCATGAAAGGTACCAGCGTTATTTTGGATGTCCGGTTGATTTTGCCCAACCCTATGCCGAGATACAGCTCGATGCGCGTCTGCTCAACACACCGATGCCGCGCCATGATCTGCAAACATCTCTCTATTGCCAGCAACAATGCCAGCGGATGATCGACCGTCTCAGCAAACAGAGTCCCTTCGTTGATCAAGTCAGGGGGATGCTGGTTGAGCATCCGGGGAAGTTCCCAAACATCGAAAAAGTGTCCTTCCAACTCAATATGTCCGTACGTACCCTGCGCCGCCGATTGAAAGCGCAAGACAGAACTTTCCAGCAACTGCTCGACGAAATCCGTTTTCAACTAGCACGTGACTACCTCGCCAACGGGCTACCTGTTGCGCAGGTCGCAGACCTCCTTGGCTATAGTGAGAATGCTAACTTCACGCACGCTTTTAAGCGCTGGAGTGGATTAACGCCCACTCAATTCCGCGAAAACAATCATCCGTGAGTTGTTAAACATACCTTTTCCTGAGCCCTGACATGCAAACCATATCCCTCGCGTTTCTCAATTAATTTTCTCTGATCACTCTACCGCTAAATCATTAGTTTGTTAGACAGAACCAACTTTTCACATAGCGAATACCCTTAATTTTTTTGCTAGATTTTTCTTAAATTACAAAATGGCTTTCTTATGAAAAAATACTCTGAACCTGCACCTGTTTACCCTCAAACAATCGCAGCTTTCTGTGTCTTCATTGCGCTACAATGAAGCTCAGTTGTTATCTCCAAAAAACCTGAAATTGCTTTTTCTGTTTTATAAAAAATCACATAACTAACTGCATAAATGACTTTATAAACAAACACAGGAACAGATTTATATTCTGCTTTATGTGTTGGATGGTTTTAGTCAACCCTTACTTTCAGAGGACAAGGATATGCTCTCACGCTCAACCATTACGCTGGCAGGCTTCACCCTGCTGGCATCCACCAGCGCTATTGCGATGCAAGGTATTCCTGATGAGACCGGTTTTAGTGGCTTCGTCGGATTCGGTGCTACATCCACCGACCTGGAAAGTAATATGTACCACGGCACCAGCCTCAGCGATTTCGACAATAAACGAACCAAAAGCCTTACCAGCTCTCCGTCATCAGAAACTGAAGCTAATGCTTTCCTTACCGGTGAAGTGCGTTACACCTGGGCCGAACATAAAACCCAGGTCTTCCTTGGTAACAACCAGGAAGACGTCCTGCGCTTTGATCTGACCACTGAGCTTGGAGTTCGTCATGAGATGGATAATATCGGCATTCTGGGCGCCTCACTGGTGATGTCTGCCGTGCCTGCCAAGGTTTTCAAAGACCCCTACCAGGCAGGGGTTAAACGCTCTGACACGGACCAAACCAAAGAGGGAGCACGTTTAACCTGGAGCAGTATTTTAGGGTCCGGGTTTGATGCCAAACTTTTGATTCGTGAGGTCGATATTGACTCAGAAAGGAGTGGCAACGCGTTGGGTTTGAACAACAGTGATCGTCGCCGCCTCAGACGAGATGGTGATGACACCTCCTCTGAACTCCTTTACCGTTGGACTGTGGCACCGGGACATATTCTTGCCCCCGCCGTTCGTTATACTGACCGGGATCGGGATGGCGGCGCCATGAGAAGTGAAGAGATTGGAGGGCAACTCAGCTATTTCTATACCGGTTCTACTGACTGGAACCTGAAAGCAAGTGCTTACTATGGTGAGGAAGATTTCGATAAATCAAATCCAATCTATAGTAAAACTCGTGACGACGATATTATGGCAGGAAGTGTTACCGCATTTCTAAATGAACCGTTTGGAGCCACAGACTGGCAAGCCATGGCGTCTGTTGGCTACTACGACGGTGACTCCAACATTAGCTTCTACGACAGTAATGTACAAAACTTTACTCTGGGGGCGATTTGGAATTTCTGATAATCGGCGTGAGCCAATAAAAAAGGTTTCTGCGTTTCACTGTGTTGATCTATACGATTTAGGATCATGCAATTCAGAGCAATGCAACTTAGAACATTGCACGATTTCTTCAATAACATGAAGTCATAATGAGCTGGCTATTATCCAGTATTAAAAAAGGCGTTAATCTCTATCTATCCCGATATGAGTTAACGCCTTTTAATTCCTACTCATTCTTTGACGTTTATTCTTAAAAACTTATCGACCTTATTTTGGCGCCGCAGAAACAGCAGGCGACTCTACTTCAACCTTGCCTTCAGCCTTGTCGGTCGAAGATTTAGCCGTAGCGGATGCTGTACCTGTTTCGTCAACTGATTCAGTTACGGATTCAATTCCTGACTCAGTAAGGGATTCATCAACCGGCTCAAAAAAGAGTTTGCACTCATCCAGCTCGCAACGTTGTAAACGTACCGTTAAGTTTTCACCCAGCTGATAACGCTCTTTAGAACTCTCCTGTAACTGCATCAATGCATCAAAACTGTATTTTTGCTTACGCTTGCGCAGGTCAATCACGCCTTCAATACCCCAGTCATCAAGCCGCACATTAATTCCACCTGAATGCACCATGTAAATTGTTGCTGCAAATGTTTGTTCGGCGACATCCGGCAAGGATTCCATAAACAGACATTTATACCAGTGATCCAGTTCATTACTGGCACTACGGGCACTTTGATGTTTGCTTTGCATGTCCACTAATAAATCTTCGGACAACTGGGTCACCGCCTCCCCGTTCAACACGGCCTTAATCTGGCGATGTACCAAAAGATCATTGTATTTGCGGATCGGTGACGTAAAGGTGGAATAACGATCCAGCCCCATGCCACTGTGCGGTCCACTACGGCGTTCGAGCGTACTGCGTTCAAGCAGCCGACTAAAAAGAGCACGCATTGGCAGCTCCGAATCACTACCCTCAATCGCTTTTAATACATTTTTAAACGCATCGGGATCATCAAACGACTGCTCTGCAAGGTCGGGCAACAGTTTAGCGACCAGCTCGGAGACTTGAGACAAGCGGTCTTGACGGAAACCCGGATGCACCACAAACACACCATCCACTTCGGCGGTTTCGACAAAAGCCGCGGCACAACGATTGGCAGCAACCATCGCTTCCTCGACGATCTGGTGGGCGAGGCTTCTTTCCACGCGGCTAATACCCGATACCCGTTTTTGTGGACTCAGCTCCAGGTAATAATCGGGTTTATCCTCAAACAATACCGCAGTTTCACTGCGATTCTTGTTCAGGGCGTCTGTTACCGATTTAAGATGCTTCAGCGTACTCATCACGGCTTCGCCCAGTTCCGCTTCATTCTCATCTTTCTGTAGCAGAGCCGTGACCTGGTTATAGTTCAGCTTGCCATGCGAACGGATCGACGCAGACAACATCTCACTGGAAACAATCTCGCCCTGTTGCCCAATGGTCATGCGGCAAAGTAACACCAGACGCTGACGACCCTCCTGCAACGAACAGAGTTCACGAGACAGTGCGCGCGGTAACATCGGAATGCCGCAACCAGGCAAGTAAACAGAGGCAGCTCTAGCCGCTGCCTCACGATCTATCGGGCTGCCTTGCTCGATCAACGCCGATGGGTCAGCGATAGCGACACATAACGTCCACCCCTCATCGCAAGGTTCCGCCCAGATTGCATCGTCCATATCCTGGGTCATGGCACCATCAATTGTAATAAAAGGCGTTTCCGAAAAGTCCTGGCGAGTTTGTGCAAGATCGCTTATACGCCGCTCGGAGAGTTCCGCCACTTGCTTTTGCACCGCTTCCGGCCAATCTCGTCGATACTGGTATTTCTCCAGGATAAAACGCTCTTCAACACCTTCATCACCTGGACGACCAATGCGTCGACTGATACGCGCTTGTGCCTTGCCATTATTAAAGGGATGTCGCTTGACTTCGCACTTGATGAGATCCCCGGCCTTTGCCTCACCACGATCTTTAGGCGGTAAAAACACCAAACGGTTAAAGCGTGGAAGGTCGGGTTGTACGAAATGCGCTGTACCCTTCTCGACATAGAGGCCAGTGAACTGCTTCAGCTCACTGCTGATTAATTCCTCGAGTATGGCGTTATCCTGTTTTTTTCCTGAAGCCTCGACGCCCACCTTGACGCGATCTCCCGGGAACACCCGATTCATTTCATCCGGGGGGAGAAACAGTTGTTCGCCATTATCCAGTGCAACAAACCCGAATCGGCCATAACTACCGGCCACGGTTCCATTGAAAACTTCTTTACTGTCTTTGATTTGGGTCTTTAACTGCTTCAGCTGTTGCAGAGCATTAATATCAAGCATTGAGAGATTCGCGAAGGGAGAGAATTGAAGGGGTGTGATTCTAATCAATCCCCGTCGACAGAGCCAGCACAAAGCCCCATAAATCATGAGGGCGCCTCTATTAAGTCATTCACAAAGTGATTTGCAAACCGCCCAGCCCTGGAAATACACCCAGCTGCTGCAGCCTATACAGGACTCAAACCATAGTGGCTCGCACGAGACAGGTGACATGACGCAAACCTGCCCGGTCGCGGTTTCAAGTAATACCCATTGTGATTTTTTTGCGAAAGAAGCCCAGTGCAAGCAACCCGCAGTGCCTCGAACATGACATCAAAAGGTTCCATCAGTCGGTAACAAAAGCTGACACCTGCAACGGATGATTAATCCGACAACAGATTACCCAAACCCCAAAAATTGCTCTCCACCTCCCTTGCGGCGCAACCAGGGCACACTGCAACTATACTTCTACGACCTTATCACTGAACCACCAGATCCAGCTCTAGGAGCCTGTCTGACTTAGGTGCTCGTCACGAGAAAAAGACCGGTTTGAGGCAGTTTTTAGACTCTTTTGAGGCGAATAGTCACT
>JAUXFT010000006.1 GCA_030622755.1 Aestuariirhabdus sp.
CCGTTTGTGATGGTTGGTGATAGCACTCCCATGTCGATTATCAGTAGCTTGGAGGAGCTGGACAGGGTGCTATCTAGAGTAGACATGGCGGAAATGATCAGGGCGGCGTTGAAAAGTAACATCGGATATTCCCCTAGCAACCTTTGCAGTACTGCGGTCATCGCTTCGCCATCCTGAGCCTGGGCGCCGGCAATAATACCTAACGACCCGAACGCAAAAATGCACAGTATGCTGATCCATGCAGCGTGCATAAAACTTTTACGCGTCGTGCTGCGATCGGCAAGGAATCCTCGATCCATCATGACCGGGTCATGCATTGGATAGCTCCATACCTGAAGCAGAGCTACGGCCATCAGGATAGGTCCTGGATCGTTAAACTCAAATTCAACAAAAGTAATATTAGAGACTGTAAAGAGGCCATTTGCAGCGGTAATCAGAAGCAGTAGGCCGAGAGTGGCAAGGAATACCAGCATCTGAAAGAGATCAGTACGTAAGCTTGCGTGCAGGCCTCCTAGCATTGAATAAAGGAGCGTGACGCAGGCAAGCCCGATGATAGCCGCTACATAGAGATTTGAGCCCGCAGCTCCGAACAGGATGCCGATAACCAGCAGATTGGCGAATACCTCACTAATTAAGCGTATAGCTACGACCAGATTGTAACAACGGCAACCCCAGTTTCCGAATCGGTCTGCGAGGAATGACTGTACGCTGCTAAATCCATGGCGGAACCGGAGCTGGTCAATAATAATGCCGCCCGTGACGAAGGAGAGATAATACAGGGTGTAGCCGAGCGTTCCCCAAAGCCCATAGTAGTAGCCTAGAATGGCAGCATTTAGCAGCGATCGGGCAAATATCCAGGTGGTTACTTGTGAAAAGACAAGAGTCCATAGGCCCGGTGAATGCCCATTTTCTTCACGTCCGAGGAAAAAAGTATCCGGGTTGCTGGTTCGTCTTGATATAAGAATTGAAATTAAAGCGATGGTTCCTGCAAGCAGGGGGAGAAAGTAACTCTCGGTCATCAGGTTTCCTGCGGTGTTTGTTGTTATCAGTCTTACCCGTTTACCTATGCCTGTATTGGCATAGGTTCCTGAGTGCTATTTTTTGGGTATATTTTTAGGGGTGTGGCATTTGAAGTTTGTACCACACCCGATAGACCCTTGGAGTGTTTATATTGTTTCGTACCCAGTGACGACTATCTGATGCGTTTGTTCAGGGGGCTGGATTAGGGTGCCTGGTGTGAATTGCTTCTATTTCGGCGACCGTCTCGGCATCAAGGGAGAGTTCAATACTGGCAAGGTTGTTACGTAATTGCTCTGTTGATGTTGCGCCAATGATATTGCTGGTCAGGAAGGGGCGGCTATTCACATAAGCTAGTGCCATTTGAGCAGGGTCGAGTTCACGTGCTTTTGCGAGTTCAACATAAGCCTCGGTTGCAGCCACTGCTTGAGGGTTGTTATACCTGCTGAATCGGCTAAACAGTGTAATGCGCCCCTTGGGTGGTTGTGCTCCGTGTAAATATTTACCGCTAAGCACACCAAATCCCAGAGGAGAATATGCCAGTAGCCCTACCTCTTCGCGGTGGGATATCTCGGCAAGGCCTATTTCGAATGTTCTGTTCAGGAGGTTGTATGGGTTTTGGATGCTCACGGCCTTCGGCCACCCATGTTTGTTAGAGAGTCTGAGGTATTCCATCACTCCCCAGGGGGTCTCATTAGAAATACCTATATGGCGTATTTTACCGGTTTGAACCAATTCGTGCAGTGCAGAGAGAGTTTCTTCAATGGATATGACGTCGGCGCGAGTGCTGTGTTGATAACCAAGTTGGCCGAAGAAGTTAGTGTCTCGTTCAGGCCAATGTACCTGATAAAGATCGATATAATCTGTTTGTAATCGCTTCAAGCTGGCGTTGCAGGCCTCAATGATGCTATTTCGGTCCAGGCGTGCACCACCATCGCGCATATAGCTAACCCACTCGCCAGGACCTGAGACCTTGCTTGCTATTACAAGATCTTCGCGTCGCGGTTGTCTTTTGAGCCACTGGCCAAGAATTTCTTCGGTTTTTGTATAGGTTTCTGCTTTAGGGGGTACTGGGTAGAGTTCAGCTGTGTCAATGAAGTTAACCCCGCTGGATATAGCCATATCAAGTTGTTGCCAGCCTTCTTCTGCGGTATTTTGTTCCCCCCAGGTCATTGTGCCCAGACAGATACGGCTGACTTTAATATCAGTGTTGCTTAAATAGCTATATTCCATCATTACTTTCCTTGTGCGCCCTGAAGCATTTATAAGAGCACGGAGGCTTAGGAGAAAAAAAGCGTATTAGGGCTTTTTTTCTCGTGCTGGCTGAGTATAATGGCGCTCCCGTTTCCTACACTATTGCCCTAAGACAGTTAATCCGTCTCCGGTCGCCCTCAGGGGAGTCGGTTCGGGTTGGTCTTTAATTATGATGCCAACGATTGAGTTGGTCATTTAGGCAGGTTTAATCAATGAAAACTTATACTGCAAAACCAGAAACCGTCAAGCGTGACTGGTTCGTTGTGGATGCTACAGGAAAAACCCTGGGTCGTCTTTCAACCGAGATCGCCTCGCGCTTGCGTGGTAAGCATAAGCCAGAATATACCCCTCACGTAGATACAGGTGACTACATTGTTGTAGTTAACGCTGAAAAAGTTCACGTGTCTGGCAAAAAAGCACAAGACAAGATGTACTACAGCCATACCGGATACCCGGGCGGATTACGTAGCATGAACTTCAGCGATTTGATTGAGCGTGCTCCTGAGCGTGTTCTTGAGAAGGCTGTTAAGGGTATGCTGCCCAAAGGGCCTCTGGGTCGCGCTATGCACGCAAAGCTTAAAGTGTATGCTGGTGATCAGCATCCACACGCAGCTCAACAACCTCAGACTCTGGATATCTAACGGAAAGGTTCGCTATGTCTACCACTCAATATTATGGAACTGGTCGCCGTAAAACTTCGACCGCCCGTGTGTTTATCAAGTCTGGAACTGGCGCCATTGTTGTAAATGGTCGTCCACTGGACGAATATTTCGGTCGCGAGACTGCGCGCATGATTGTACGTCAGCCGCTGCAGCTGGTTAATTTGACTGAAAAGTTTGATATCAAAGTTACTGTCGCTGGCGGTGGTGGTTTTGGTCAGGCTGGTGCTATCCGTCACGGTATTACCCGTGCGTTGATGCAATATGACGAGGAGTTGCGTCCACCGTTGCGTCAAGCTGGCTTTGTCACTCGCGATGCGCGTGAAGTTGAACGTAAGAAGGTTGGTTTACGTAAAGCTCGTAAGCGTCCTCAGTTCTCCAAGCGTTAAGGGTTACACGGCCCTGCCGAAACCTTTGGTTTCGGGCTTGTGTTACGAAAACGCTCTTTGTTAAAAGAGCGTTTTTTTTTGCTTTGATCTGAGTCAGTGCCTAGGCTTGAGGATGTTTGTCATCCTTGCTTGCACGCGTGTATTTCTTTACCATCCGAAGGGTTTATTCTTCGAATTCTGTGGACGATGAAGAAATACAATACAATAGGATTCAACGTACCTGCCCGTGTTGGTCTGGGCGGGTAGTAAATATGTTCTTATGGGGAGATAAGATAAATGAATAATGACGGCGTGGATAAGGGTCGTCGTCGCCTGCTGATAGGAGCCACCTCTGCGGTGGGTGCTGTTGGTGCGGTCGGCGCTGCTGTCCCTTTTATTGCCTCCTGGAACCCCAGCGCCAAAGCGAAAGCGGCTGGTGCTCCGGTAAGGGTTAAAGTCGATAAGTTGGAGATGGGACAGCAAGTTATTGCTGCGTGGCAAGGCAAGCCAATTTTTATTCTGCGCCGCGAGCAAGGCATGCTTGAAAATATCACCCAACAAAATGATCGTTTAGCGGATCCCGCATCTAATGAATCGGAGCAGCCGGATTACGCCAAAAACGAATACCGTTCTCGTAAAGATGATTTGCTGGTTCTGATAGGGCTTTGCACGCATTTAGGCTGTTCTCCGAAGATATTTACGGAGGTTAAGCCAATGGAGTTTGAGGTTGATTGGAAAGGTGGATACCACTGTCCGTGCCATGGTTCCAAGTTTGATCTGGCAGGCAGGGTTTACCAGGGAGTACCTGCACCAACCAATCTGGTTGTACCCCCTTATTCCTATATTGATGACAATACCATTATTGTCGGTGTCGATGAGGAGAGTGCGTAATGAAAGGATTTATGGCATGGGTTGACGCACGTTTTCCTGCGACAAAAATGTGGGAAGATCATCTTAGTAAGTATTACGCCCCCAAAAACTTTAATTTCTGGTATTACTTCGGATCCCTGGCGCTTCTGGTACTGGTTAACCAGCTACTCACGGGTATTTGGCTCACCATGAGTTATGTGCCTTCCGGAGAGGCGGCTTTTGCATCTGTTGAATACATAATGCGTGATGTTGAGTACGGTTGGATACTGCGCTATTTGCATTCCACGGGTGCTTCGATGTTCTTTATCGTTGTATATCTGCATATGTTCCGTGGTCTGCTGTATGGTTCTTACCGTGCGCCACGTGAATTAGTGTGGATCTTTGGTATGGCAATTTATCTGGCCTTGATGGCTGAAGGTTTCATGGGCTATCTGTTGCCTTGGGGGCAGATGTCATACTGGGGTGCCCAGGTAATCATCTCCCTGTTTGGCGCGATTCCTGTCATTGGTCCGGACCTGCAGCAGTGGATTCGAGGTGATTTCCTGATTTCCGGAATTACCCTGAACCGCTTCTTCGCATTGCACGTGGTGGCATTGCCTATTGTTCTGTTGGCGCTGGTGGTTATGCATATTATTGCCCTGCATGAAGTGGGCTCTAATAATCCGGACGGTATTGAGATTAAGAAAACCAAGGGTGAGGATGGTATCCCACTGGATGGTATTCCTTTCCATCCCTACTACAGCGTAAAAGATATAGTCGGTGTGGTGGTGTTCCTGTTTATTTTCTGTGCCATCGTGTTCTTCTTCCCTGAGATGGGCGGGTATTTCATAGAGCATGCCAACTTCGAACAGGCTGATAACCTGAAGACCCCGGCACATATTGCCCCGGTTTGGTACTTCACGCCTTTCTATGCAATCTTGCGTGCAATACCTGATAAATTGATGGGTGTTATAGCAATGGCTGCTGCAATTGCCATTTTGTTTGTGTTGCCTTGGCTTGATCGTAGTCCGGTTAAATCCATGCGCTACAAAGGTATTTTGAGTAAAATCGCGCTGGCTGGTTTTGCAATCTCCTTTGTTTGGCTGGGTTGGTTGGGTGCGGTGCCGGCTACCGCAGAGCGTACCTTGTACTCTCAGATCGGTACCGTGATGTATTTTGCCTACTTTGTGTTGATGCCTTTCTATACCAAGATGGAAAAGACTAAACCAGTACCAGAAAGGGTGACAGGCTAATGAAAAAGCAACTAATAGCACTGATTTTTGCGGTATTGCCTGTAGCTACCTTTGCTGCAGGTGGGGACGGATATCCGCTGGACCATATGGAACCTAATGTGGCGAATAAGGCATCTTTGCAAGATGGTCTGAATACCTACATGAACTATTGTAAGGGTTGTCATGCAACCCAGTTCCAGCGCTATGAGCGAGTAGCCGATGACCTGGGTATTCCTCATGGTCTGTTTATGGAAAATATTGTATTCAATGATGCCACTAGAATTGGCGATTTGATGACAAACCCGATGCGGGCAGATGAATCCAAGGCATGGTTTGGAGTTACGCCTCCGGATTTGACTTTGGTAGCTCGCGTTCGTGGAGCTGATTGGTTGTATACATATTTGCGTACCTTTTATGTAGATTCCAAGAGGCCTTGGGGTTTGAATAATAAGGTGTTTCCTGATGTAGCTATGCCGCACGTCCTTGCAGAGCTGCAAGGTTTACAAGCAGATAGTTGTGCCGGCGGTGACACCACGGAGCGTGATATTCTGACAGGTGAGAAGCTGTGTGGCTTTAATCTGGTGGAAAAGGGTAGCCAAACTACCGACGAGTATGACCGCACAGTATATAATCTGGTTAATTTCCTGGTGTATGCTGCAGAGCCAATGCAGCTTGAGCGCAAGCGAATTGGTGTGTGGGTCCTATTGTTCTTGTTAGTGTTGCTGGTTCCAGCTTACCTTCTTAAGAAAGAATACTGGAAAGACATACACTAATAAGGTGTATACCAAACGGGTGCGTAGCTGATTGCTCGGCTACGCACATTTTTGTTTTTTAACTCCGCAATTTTGGAGGTAAAAATGGGCGTAGTCGCCAAACGTTCCTCAATGACCTTTTATTCTGATGCTTCGGGTCATTTTAGCCATCGAGTCCGTATTGTTTTGGCTGAAAAGGGGGTTGCAGTCGATGTACAGGATATTGATCCTGATGCTATTCCGACTGAGGTTGCTGACCTCAATCCATACAATACATTACCGACTTTGGTAGATCGTGATTTAGTGCTGTATGAGCCAAATGTCATGATGGAGTATCTTGATGAGCGTTTTCCTCATCCTCCCTTACTCCCGGTTTATCCTGTTGCAAGGGCACAGAGCCGCTTGCTGATTCATCGTATTGACAAGGATTGGAGTGCATTGGTTGGAACGATACTTGATTCGAAGTCTCGTGAAACTGCTGTTAACAAGGCTAGAAAAGAGCTGCGTGATAGTTTGGTAGGTATTGCACCTGCCTTTGAAGAAAAACCATTCTTCATGAGTGATGACTTCACGTTGGTTGATTGCTGTATCGCACCGATTTTGTGGCGTATGGCAGATCTCGGAATTGAGCTACCTAAGCAGGCTAAACCTTTACTGGACTATGCTGAGCGCTTGTTTGAAAGAGAGTCTTTTAAAGAAAGTCTCTCTGAAATTGAGCGTGAAATGCGTCTTTGAAGTAGGGGCGATAATCAAAAGGAGAGCTTGGCTCTCCTTTTTTTGTTTAATGATAGTGCAGATGTCTGTCGCGCTGGTTTGACTGGAGTAGATGATGTCGATGAGTTCGAGTCAGCCCTATATGATCAGGGCTATTTATGAGTGGATCGTTGATAACGACTGTACTCCATATTTATTAGTGAATGCGGAGTCTGAGGGGGTGTTGGTTCCTCAGGAGTTTGTTAACGACGGTCAGATTATTCTGAATATAGCTCCTACGGCGGTCAGAGAGTTGTTGATGACCAACGAAGAGGTTGAATTTAATGGCCGCTTTGGGGGTAGGCCCATGCATGTTTACACCCCGATACACAGTGTGATGGCTATCTATGCTCGAGAAAATGGCCAGGGAATGGTCTTTGATGTTGATGACAGAAATTTACCGGATCCTGACGGTGGGGATACTCCTCTACCGGCCCCCAAGGGTGGGAAACGGCCAAGTTTGAAAGTTGTGAAATAGTAAAAAAGGGGAACAGTGCTCCCCTTTTTTACTATTTAGGTGGTACGTGACGTCTACGAGCTGGGTATATATTCGAATACTTTGACGATTTTTTGGATGCCGTAGGTGGTGCGGACTATTTCTACAGCATTGTCTGCTTCTTCCCGGGTTACTCGACCCATCAGGAATACGGTACCGTTCTCAGTCACTACCTTTATACGACCGGATGGCACACTTTCGTCATTCAGCATTTTTGTTATGACCTTGGTAGTTAGCCAATTGTCGCTACTTGCCGCTATAAAGCTGATAGGGCCGGAAATTTCGAGCTCATTATAGATTCGCTTCACAGAGCGAACTTCATTTACGGTTTCTTCGGCGATACGCTTCAGGCGTTCGGATGGAACTTGTCCGACAATTAGAACGGAACCATCAAAGCCAATCACTGAGACGCGAGCGTGCTCAAATCCTGGGTCAGCCTTCCTAATGTTCACAAGGGCGACGGTTTCGATAGTATTATCATCGATAAAACGTCCGGTGGTTCGTTCACCTGGATCTTGCTTGATAGGCTCATCGGTTACAGCGTCAATGGTGGATACGCATCCTAGAGTTAAGCTCAGTAGTGCAGCTAGTATCGTATACGGTAAAAACTTCATTGCATCATCTCTCCGAAAAGGTATTCGTCTATTAAATCGCTTAGGCTGTGTAAGATGACCATATGAATTTCATGGATTCTCGCGGGATCAAACGAGGGAACACGAATTTCAATGTCTTCGGGATGCAATAAAGAGGATGCATCACCTCCCTCGCGACCGGTTAATGCAATTACAGTCATCTGTCGATCGTGTGCCGCTTGTATAGACTGCACAATGCTGGCGGAGTTCCCGCTAGTGCTGATAGTGAGGAGTACGTCGTTGGTTTGGCCAAGGGCGCGAATTTGTTTGGAAAATACTTCGTGAAAGCTGTAGTCGTTAGAAATTGCAGTAAGTACTGCGCTATCAGCAGTTAGCGCCAAGGCGGGCAGGGCAGGCCTTTCTCGATCAAAACGATTCAACAGTAATGATGCAAAATGTTGTGCGTGGGTGGCGGAGCCGCCGTTACCACAAGTAAGGATTTTGCCATCATTGAGAAGCGTCTGCACCATTAGCTCGCCCGCAACTGCGATCAATGGAGGCAGGGTCTCTGCAGATTGTATTTTGACATCTATACCGTCGGAGAAGTGCGTTGTTATTCGATCTTCGATGCTCATCCAAAAAGCCTGTGTTGGTCTTAGCTGTTATCACAAAGTGATGGCGTTTTTAATCCATTCGAATTGGTAGCCTTGTGGGCCAGGTTTGCCGTTAGCTGCAATGACATCTATCCGACACTCCCTGTTATACAGTGTATGCCGTTGAAGATAGTGTTGTGCGCAATTAAGTAATCGTTGTTGCTTTTGTCGGGTGATGCTTTCTTGTGCATTACCGAACTTACCCCGACTACGTTGTCTCACCTCTATAAATACAATTGTTTGCTGCTCTTGCATAATCAGGTCTAGTTCACCGCCCTTGTATGCATAATTTTTAGTTAACAGTTTCAGCCCCTGCTGCAGGAGAAAGTTCAGGGCTTGGTGTTCCGCTTCTGCCCCCTTGTTGAAGCGTTGTTTCAGCGTCCAGTGCATGTGTGTTCTCTTTTTTTATTCGAGGGGCTAAAGAAAGTTCTTCCAGTTTTACCGGGGTGCCTTTCTTGAATTGATACCAGCCCAGGGTACGATTGATTCGTTGAGAGTCATTCATGCTAAGAACACCTGTTGTGCCTTCAAGTTGAATACCTTCAATGCGAGTCATCTGGCGTACACGAGAGTGAAGTAAGAAGGCGTCGGCGCCGAGGGCATAAAGCCCGGCATAGTTGCCGCGAGCGCGTGGCCATAGCTGTTGAATGTCCCTAATTTGTGCATTGTCATTATCTAGCAGCCAGTGAAATCCGGTAAATTTAACATCATCGAGATCTTTATCTTTACCGGGACTGATTTGCCCTGAATAGATGCTGGATGTGCTTAAAATGGGGAGGCTGGAAGCGTATTGAAATGACAGGGTAGGCCTGGCCATTCTGCCTTGTTGGGGTGTCGCGGCAAGGAATACCATATCGACATCCTGCCTACGGCGTGGATCGAACTCGATGTTTGTTCCTATTACCCGGGAAAGGCGGCGTGCACGTCCTCTGCTTTGGTCAACAGCAAGCAGTGAACCGATTACCTGTCGATAGTCGTTTTCACCGGTGAACTGACGCTGACTTATTATTTCACCGCCTAGAGAAATCCATTCGTCAGAGAAAGCTTGCGCTACGCGCTTACCCCATGCGGTTTTTGGACTGAGGATGACAGCGCGATTGAAGCCTTCCTGTTGGCCTCGTTGGGCTGCTTGTCGTGCCTCATCTTCAGCTGCGAGACCAAACTGGAATAGGCCCTCTAGTTGTTCGCTAGGAATGCTGCTGTAATTAAGGGTTAGTGCTGGCAGTGCGAGCAAGTTTTGTGAGGCCATATCGTTGACCTGTTTTTTTCCGAGAGGGCCTATGACCATATCTGCACCATCGTTGATGGCCTGATTCATAAGTTGCGGGATGGTTTGCTGGTCTGTGTTGTATAGGGTTATTTGTGGTAACTCATCACCCTGCAGGCCGGCATTATAATAGGCAGCCATAAAACCATCGCGAACGGCGTCGCCAGCTTTTTCTAGCCTTCCGCTTTGTGGAAGAAAGAGTGCGACATGCTTAGGTTGATTGGTTGCCGTGTCGCGAACTATTTGCTCAAGTTCGGCCAGTTTTGTGTTTCCGCTATGGTTAGGCCATGTTGTGGCCCATAGTTCAATGCTTTCAAGTTGTTTGGTAAGGCTTGAAGGTTTTTTGATGATTTCAGCAAGTTCGATCCAACCGGTCAAATAAGGGATTTGGTGGTATTGACGAACTTCTTGTAACTGGATGAGATCCATTTCTAACAAGGTGTTCCACAGCTGTTTTTCAAGTGTTTGTTGCTCATCGGGTGTGGCGGTATCCAGTGCAAGAATTAGCTCGTCGATTGCAGCGGGTGAATTACCGGTGGAATGCAGGGCTTTTGCTCTAAGACCATGAGCCTGGGTGCGTATCTGTGGATTTTCGTTACCGAGGACCATGGGGTGATCTAGCCAGGTGAAAGCAAGGACGTTGTTTTTGCCTAGTGCTAGATTGGCCTGGAGCAATGCATAGCGAGCCATGTTGTCATTGGTAAGTGTGTGCGGAGTGAGGCTGGAAGCAACTTTGCGGGCTTCGTCGTGCTGATTGTCTTCAATTAACAGGTTGGCCGCAGCAATAATGAGTTGTGCTTGCTGCTCTGGTGCTGCCCCTTCAGCCTGAGCTAATAACGCCTCGACAGAATTTAGATCCTGATCTGAAAACCGGGAAGCGTCACTATGTTTGGGTGTGCTGCTACATGCGCTGATAAAGGCGAAGAGGAAAAAAATAGAAAATATGCGCACGTGATGATTCATAAGTATTTAATTGTAGCTGTCTGTATCGGAAGGGTTGATTCTACCCTTTAGGGCAAACCTGATAATGTTTCATTCTACCCGAGGCGGAGTGCGATTTCCTATATACTATGCAGCTTCTGTTGGCAGGAATGTGATCTGATGAAGAATGAATCGGCTTTGTATGTGGTTGCGACCCCAATTGGTAATCTGGAAGATATCTCTGAGCGGGCGATGAAAGTTCTCGGTTCAGTGGATTTAATCGCTGCGGAAGATACGCGACATAGTGCTAGGCTGATGGCTCACCTCGGGGTCTCTACTCCAATGGTTGCCTATCACGATCATAATGAGCGCGAGCGTTGCGGGCAGCTATTAGATAGGGTTGAGGCTGGTGAGAGCATTGCACTAATTTCAGATGCAGGGACTCCGCTGGTTTCGGATCCCGGGTATCAGTTAATACACCAGGCGCGTCTTCGAGAGATCAGGGTGATTCCCGTCCCCGGAGCAAGTGCAATGATTGCTGCATTATGTGCATCCGGGTTGCCATCTGACCGGTTTTACTTCGAAGGGTTTTTACCAGCAAAAAAAAGCGCCAGGCAGCAGCGTATTGAACACCTTTCATCTTTTCAGGTCACTTGGGTATTTTATGAGTCGACCCATCGTATAGTTGAATGCCTAAAGGATTTGTTGGTTATTTTGGGTGCGGATCGTGAAGTGGTTATTGCTCGCGAATTGACCAAAACTTTCGAAACAATACATGGTGGTCGTGTTGAGGATGTCATTGACTGGATGGTCAGTGATAGCAATCAACAGCGTGGAGAGTTTGTGGTTCTGGTTCATGGCATTTCACCAATTAATAATAAAGGGTTGGTGGTGGATGAGGAGAGCCAACGAGTGCTTGAAGTCTTATTGGATGAGTTGCCTGTCAAGCAGGCGAGTGCTTTAACTGCCAGAATCACCGGGGTGAGGAAAAAGGCTTTGTACCAGCTTGCCCTTGAGTTGAAAGACGGTTAGTCTAGCCACGAGTCAGCTAGGCAGTCGCCGCAACCCTTGGGTTGGGGAGGAAAGTCCGGGCTCCATAGGGTAAGGTGCCAGGTAACTCCTGGGGGGCGAAAGCCTACGGAAAGTGCAGCAGAGAGAAGACCGCCTAAGCAGAGTGATCTGCCGGTAAGGGTGAAAGGGTGCGGTAAGAGCGCACCGCGTGAATGGTAACATTGACGGCATGGTAAACCCCGCCTGGAGCAAGACCAAATAGGAATCCTACAGGTGTGTACCCGCACTGGATTCGGGTAGGTTGCTTGAGGTGTACAGTGATGTGCACCCTAGATGAATGACTGTCCACGACAGAACCCGGCTTATCGGCTGACTCATTTTTCAACACCCTGTTCCTGGGTGATGATATACGCAATAAACCTTTTTAGATGAAAACAATCTTACTCTTAAGAACTTACATTAACTGTGAGTCTTATGTCGTTGTATTTTTTGACTGCCAGCCTTTACTCTTCTTGATATTACTCCAGAGCATGAGCTTTTTTGCCATATCATCCTGATTTTAAAGCTATTTTTGCCAACTCACGTGTTGACTAGGGTGCCTAGCATTCCTATAGTGTCCTTTAGTGGTACAAAGTGGGTAAAAGTGGGAAAAAGGGGGAAGTGGTGAGATTTAGAGGGGCCAATGCAATCAATCTTGATGCGAAAGGGCGACTGGCAGTACCTACACGGTATCGTCAGCGTTTGCTTGAGCTCGATGATGGCTGTCTGGTCGCTACTATCGATACTGATCAGCCCTGTTTACTTATTTATCCCTTGGCCGAATGGGAAGAGATTCAAACAGAAATAGAAGCTCTGTCGAGTTTTAATCCAAAAACAAGGCGCATTCAGCGACTGTTAATCGGTAATGCTACCGACCTTGAGATGGATTCCAATAGTCGAATTCTCGTTCCTCCCCTGTTGCGTGAACATGCAGGATTAGAAAAGCGCAGTATTTTGGTAGGTCAAGGTAAGAAATTTGAGTTATGGAGTGAGGAACGTTGGGCTGAGAGGCTTAACGAAGATCTTGCATTGTGTAACGCTGATGATGAGGTTCCGGCAGAGTTAATGTCTCTGTCGCTATAAAAATGACAACAAACTTTCAACATGAAACTGTGCTCCTTGATGAGGCGGTGTCCGCTTTGGTGACAGATGCGGATGGTAGTTATGTTGATGGTACCTTTGGGCGAGGTGGTCACTCTCGAAAAGTTCTTGAGCTGCTAGGTTCTGGTGGTTCCCTGATGGGGATTGATAAAGACCCTCGGGCTATTGAAACGGCGATGCAGCTCTGTGAAGAAGATTCACGTTTTATCATTGAACAGGGATCTTTTGCGCAACTGGAACAATTGGTAAGTCGGGAGGATTCAGATCCACGTATTGATGGCGTGCTGCTGGACCTGGGTGTTTCATCTCCCCAGCTTGATGATCCTGAGCGTGGTTTCAGCTTTCTTAATGACGGACCTCTGGATATGCGTATGGACCCTTCTCGAGGGGTAAGTGCTGAGCAATGGTTAGCGCATGCAAAAGAGGAAGATATTGCCTGGGCTTTAAAAACGTATGGAGAAGAGCGGTTTGCCAAGCGTATTTCTCATGCGATTGTTGAGGCTAGAGACGAAGCGCCGATCACGCGTACAGCGCAGTTAGCAAAAATTGTAGCGGAGGCTAACCCGCGTTGGGAGAAGGGAAAAAACCCTGCAACGCGAGCCTTTCAGGGTATAAGAATTTATATCAATGCTGAATTGGCGGATCTGGAAAGTTGTCTTGAGCAGGCCCTGGAAGTATTGCGGCCTGGAGGGCGTTTAGTGGTCATTAGTTTCCATTCCCTGGAAGACAGGATGGTCAAACGTTTTATTCGCAAACATGTAAAAGGCGATGAGTTGCCTCCAGGGTTGCCGGTAAGGGATGAGGAGTTGAATAAGCGGTTGCGTGCTATTGGAAAGGCACAAAAAGCATCCGCTGAAGAGGTTGCACGTAATCCGCGCTCTCGTAGCGCAGTTATGCGGGTTGCTGAAAAAATTCAATAGGGATGTGGGAGAGTTTGAGTGAAAGCCGTTTTGGAAGAGCTAATTCGAAAGCCTAATTTGGCGGTGCTGGGATTGTTATTGGGAATAGCAATTACGTCTATTGCGGTGACCTATAGCGCTCATCTGAACCGGGTTCTCTTTAACGAATTGCAGTACGAAATGAATTATAAAAACAGTGCTCAGGTTGAATGGGGGCAATTGTTGTTGCAGCACAGTACCCTGACAATCCCTAGCCGTATTGAGCGATTGGCGACAAATAAACTGGGAATGAAAATACCAAAGCCTATGGACATCGTAATGGTGGTGCAGTGAGCAAAAACGCTATAACAGGGCCATACCCGGCTCGTTTAGTGTTTGTTTTAGTGCTGGTCGCGTTGGCTACCAGCCTTGTGCTGTGGCGCATTGTTAATTTGCAGGTTGTTGATCGTCAGTTTTTGCAGAGTCAAGGTGATAAGCGCACAGTACGGTTTTCTCAAATCGCAGCAACTCGAGGTATTGTTTTTGATCGTAACGGCCGTGCTCTGGCAGTAAGTACCCCGGTGGTTTCTATTTGGGCCAATCCCAAGGAGCTTGCGCAGCAGAATATTCCCTGGAAGACGTTGTCTTCATTACTTGATTTGTCCGTTAGCTATTTAAAGAAGCGGGTTGGTAATGGAGCAAAGAAAGACTTCATCTACCTCAAGCGCCAGCTTACGCCTGAGCAGGGACGAAAAGTATTAGCGTTGAATCTTGAGGGCGTGTACTCCATCGATGAGTATCGCCGATACTATCCGGCAGGAGAAGTCGCTGCCCACCTTGTCGGCTTTACTGATGTTGATGACAGTGGCCAGGAGGGCATGGAGCTTGCCTTCAATGAATGGCTGGAAGGTAAGCCCGGTAAGTATCGCACTCTGAAAGATCGTCGTGGACGCCTTGTGAAAAGTGCTGAAGTAGTCACAGCAGCCAGTCCAGGTAAAGATCTGGTGCTAAGCATCGATATGCGTATTCAGTACCTTGCCTATAAAGAGCTAAAGGCCGCGGTTAATCAGCATAATGCTGATGGCGGTTCTATTGTTTCCATCGATGTTGAGACCGGTGAGGTGTTGGCGATGGTTAATCAGCCTGCCTATAACCCGAATAACCGCAAACGCATCAAAGTGAGTAGCCTGCGTAATCGAGCAATGACCGATGTATTTGAGCCCGGGTCAACCGTTAAGCCGCTTACCGTCGCGGCTGCATTACATAGTGGGCGCTATAGCAAGAATTCAAAAATCGATACGACACCCGGTGTTTTCAGAGTAGGATCTAAGCTGCGAGTTAAAGATCATAGAAATTATGGTGTGGTGGATATGACCACCATGCTGGCAAAATCCAGCAATATCGCTGCCAGCAAAATAGCTCTTGATCTGGGTGCCGAGCCCATTTGGGATCTGTTCTATCAGGTTGGCTTTGGGCAGGCTTCAGGAAGTGGGTTTCCGGGAGAAAGCAGTGGTATGTTGCCAAATCATGGAAGGTGGCGTCCCACTGAAACGGCTACCTTATCGTACGGTTATGGTATTTCTGTGACGGCATTGCAGTTGGCATCTGCGTATACGGTGTTGGCTCGGGATGGTCAGAAGAAAGCTGTGAGCCTGCTGAAAGGAGGTTACAGTGATCAGGAATCGGAACCCGTAATATCTGCGCGTATAGCCAAAGATGTCCGTGAGATGATGAGTGCAGTAGTGGAACCCGGAGGCACGGGCACGCGGGCACAAGTTGAGGGCTACCGGGTAGCGGGTAAAACCGGAACGGTGCACAAGGCTAGCCGAAACGGATATGAAGAAGATAAATACATCTCTACCTTTGCAGGAATGGCACCGGTGAAAAATCCCCGTGTGGTTACTGTGGTTATGATTGATAATCCGAAGCAGGGTGATTACTACGGAGGCGCTGTTGCTGCTCCGGTATTTTCAAAGGTTATGTCTGGTACGTTGCATCTACTCGGAGTTACGCCCGATGACGTCAAGATGATCGCTGCCGATAAAGCTGGTAATAGAGCGGGGAGGTCGTGAACACAATGACAGCCCGCACTTTGCCGTTAACAACACTGATTCCAGAACTTCCGCAAGATATTGAACAGAAAGTTTCCGGAGTGCAGGTGTCTGGTGTTGCAATTGACAGTCGCAAGTTAGCTTGCGGTGATCTGTTCATCGCCCTTCCTGGCGCTGAGCATGATGGTCGTTCTTTTATTGCTGCAGCTATTGCCAGTGGTGCTTCTGCCGTGTTGGTCGGGGCGACTGGAAGTTATATTGTCAAAGAGAACGAAGGCGTGCCGGTTATTGAGTTGCCAGATTTGTCCGGTAAAGCAAGCTCTATTGTTGCGAAGTATTATGACTACCCCTCCGATAAAATTCGAGTAGTTGGATTTACCGGGACTAATGGCAAAACCTCATGCAGTCATTACTTGGCACAGATGCTGGATCTGCTTGGTGAGCGTTGTGGTGTCATGGGTACACTGGGTTGTGGTTTTATTGATGACCTGAAAGAGAGTGCCAATACAACGGCGGATACCGTAACGACACAGAGTTTTATTGCTGAATTGGTAGCGGGCGGCGTGCAGAACCTGGCGATGGAAGTATCATCACATGGTTTAGTTCAGGGACGAATCGATGCAATTCATTTTGACAGCGCAGTTTTCACCAATTTGACCCGTGATCACCTTGATTACCACGGAAGTATGGAAGAGTATGCGCGCGCAAAATCCATGTTGTTTGCGAGCCGCAATCTTAAGTGCGCAGTAATTAATGAAGATGACCGTTACGCAGCATTGATGAAGGTGCAATTACGTAGCAGTGCAACGGTGGTTGGTTTTAGTTTGTGTGATGACAAGGCTGATGTGTCAGTAAATCAGATTCGCTATAGTGCAAAGGGAATTCACGCCTGGTTAATGACGCCGTGGGGTGAAGGCCAGCTGAATTGTCCTCTGATGGGGAGCTTTAACCTGGCGAATGTTCTTGCAGTGATCTCCGTGCTGGGTCTGCACGGTTATGCTTTGCCACAGCTAATTGAAGCGGTATCCAAATTGCTCCCTGTCGATGGACGTATGCAGCTAAGAGGCGGAGATAGCCGTCCTCTGGTTGTGGTGGATTATGCGCATACGCCTGATGCGTTAAGCAGTTTGTTGTCAGCGGTAACCTTACACACTCAAGGTGACATCATTTGTGTCTTTGGGTGTGGTGGCGATCGGGACAAAGGCAAACGTCCGTTAATGGCCAAGGCTGCTATGGGTGGTTCGCAGCACACGATCATTACCAGTGATAATCCCCGTTCGGAGAAATCGGGTGCAATTATTGCGGATGTTATAAGTGGTGTACCGCCACAAGCTCGTAATCGTGTTGAAACAGTTGAAGACCGGACTGAAGCTATTTGCGCCGCGTTTAGCCGTGCTTCTGCAAATGATGTGATTGTTGTTGCAGGAAAGGGGCATGAAACCTATCAGGAAATTAATGGTGTGCGCTACGACTTCAACGATGTTGAGGTTGTAGACAAGTGTTTGCAGTCCTGGCAGGGGGTGCAATCATGATAGGTCAGCCATTTCTCAGTGATTTATGCATTCCGCTATCAGCGACCAGGTCAGGTGCTGATGTGAAATTCAAGAATGTCAGTATTGATACCCGAACTATTAATAAGGGTGCTTTATTCGTTGCGATTTCAGGACCAAACTTTGACGGCCATGATTATCTGGATGTCGCGCTAAAGGCTGGTGCTGTCGCTACGCTCGTGAGTAAGCCGTGTGATAGTGAGTTGCCACAATTGCAGGTGACTGATACTCGAGTTGCATTGGGTAAATTAGGTGGTTGGGTACGTGATCAGTTTTCTGGGCCAGTTGTCGCGGTAACAGGTAGTAGCGGTAAAACTACCGTTAAGTCCTTGTTGACATCAATTTTCGAACAACAGGGGCCAGTGCATGCTACTCGCGGAAATCTCAATAATGATTTCGGCGTTCCACTAACTCTATGTGAGCTCAGTGATAGCCATCAAAGCGCGGTTATCGAATTAGGTGCCAGCGCGTTAGGTGAAATTGCTTATACGGCCGCGCTAGTGAAAGCACAATGTTCAATTATTACTAATGCGAGTGTTGCTCATTTAGAGGGTTTTGGTTCTTTGCAAGGTATCGCCAAAGCCAAGGGAGAAATAGTTTCGGCATTGCCTGCTAATGGTACTGCCGTACTCAATAGTGATGATGGTTTTTTTGATTATTGGTGTGGCCTGGCAGGTAACAGAAATATCGTAAGTTTCAGTTTGGCTGATGAGCAGGCGGACTTTTTTGCCAGTAATATCCAGGCTTTTGATAGCGGTTGTGAATTTGAGCTGTGCACCGGAAACGCCAGGCACAAGGTTAAGCTCGAACTCTCAGGTCAGCATAATGTCATTAACGCAGTTGCGGCTGCCGCGGCTGCCAGTGTTAGCGGTGTTGAGATACAGAAAATTATCAAAGGGATTGCGGCAGCAAAGCCATTGCCCGGTCGAGGTGCTTCCTGCTTGGGTGTGAATGGTGCGCGGATAATTGATGATAGCTATAACGCGAACCCGGCATCGTTCCGCGCTGCAATTGATATGTTAAGTGAATGTCAGGGTAAAACAGTTTTGGTTGTGGGTGAAATGGCAGAGCTGGGGAGCGAAGCCATAGAGGCGCACCAGCAATTGGGGGAATACGCCCGGTTGCGGGGGGTAGGTGCCCTGCTAGCGGTGGGGCCGCTAAGTGCAGGTGCAGCCCAGGCGTATGGTGCTGGTGCGTTCTCAACCCTTAATAAGCAGGAATTAATTGATACGTTGAAAACTTACCTGGATAGCGGTGTTACCGTTTTGGTGAAAGGATCTAGAAGTGCAGGGATGGATGATGTAGTTAAGGCTGTAAGTGGATTTGCCGATCAAGGGGGGCAAGCCTGATGTTGTTATGGTTAAGTGAATACATGGCGCAATATCATAGCGCATTTAATGTTTTTCAATATCTAACCTTGCGTGCGATTCTTGGCGTATTAACTGCGTTGGCAATGTCCTTGTGTTTGGGTCCTCTGATGATCAACAAGCTGCGCCATTATCAAATTGGTCAGGCAATTCGCGATGATGGCCCACAGACTCATTTGAGCAAAGCCGGCACACCAACCATGGGTGGGGCTTTGATTCTGGTCGCACTGGGTCTGAGTACCCTGTTATGGGCTGATCTGGCTAATCGCTATGTGTGGGTGGTCTTGGCAGTAACCTTTACATTTGGCGCTGTTGGCTGGGTTGATGATTACCGTAAGGTAGTAGAGAAAAATCCTCGTGGACTACCGGCTCGCTGGAAATACCTGTGGCAGTCTGTGGCAGGTTTGGGGGCAGCACTGTATTTGTACTTTAGTGCGACATCACCCGCTGAATTGGCACTGATTGTTCCGTTCTTTAAAACCGTAGCGATTGATCTTGGACCGCTGTTTATCGTGCTTACTTATTTTGTGATCGTAGGCACGAGCAATGCGGTTAACCTGACTGATGGCCTTGATGGTCTGGCTATCATGCCTACCGTTATGGTGGGTGGTGCTCTTGGAATCTTTGCTTATCTTAGTGGGCATGCAGGATTTGCCGAGTATTTGCATATTCCATATATCGCGGGAGTCGGTGAGTTAATTGTGTTTTGTGCTGCGCTTGCGGGTGCTGGCCTGGGGTTCCTCTGGTTTAACACCTACCCCGCACAAGTATTTATGGGCGATGTTGGCGCGCTGGCTCTTGGCGCAGCCTTGGGTGTGGTCGCGGTGATTGTGCGTCAGGAGATCGTGCTTTTTATCATGGGGGGCGTGTTTGTCATGGAAACCGTATCAGTCATTTTGCAGGTTTCCTCATTCAAGTTGACCGGTAGACGAATCTTTCGTATGGCTCCATTGCATCATCATTTTGAGCTTAAGGGGTGGCCGGAGCCTCGCGTAATTGTACGGTTTTGGATTATCACTCTAATGCTGGTGCTGTTTGGCCTGGCAACATTGAAATTGCGTTAACGGGACGCACACTATGCTGATCACTACGGACACCAACAGGATTATTATGGGGCTGGGTAAAACCGGTCTTTCCTGTGCCCGTTATTTATCGGCTATGGGTATGGGGTTTTCTGTGGTGGATAGTCGGAATAACCCTCCATTGTTAGCAGAATTTCGTAAAGAGTTTCCGGATGTATCAGTAAGCACCGGAGAATTTTCTGAAAGCGATCTTGCTCAGGCTACTCAGTTAATTGTCAGCCCGGGAATATCACTTAAGCACCCTGTAATTGAAGCGGCAGCTAGTGCTGGCGCTGAAATTACCGGTGATATTGATATCTTTTGCAGAAGTGTCAGCAAGCCAGTAGTTGCGATCACTGGATCTAATGCCAAGAGTACGGTGACAACCCTGGTAGGTGAGATGCTACAGGGCTGCGGTTTGCGAGTCGCCGTGGGAGGTAATATTGGTACTCCGGCGCTTGATTTGTTACGGCAGGGAGACGTTGATATATATGTGTTGGAGCTGTCCAGTTTTCAACTTGAAACATCCCATAATTTAGCGGCGGAAGTTGCTACGGTTCTAAATATTAGTGAAGACCATATGGATCGTTATGATGGCCTTCAGCAATATCATCAGGCTAAGCATAGAATTTTCAGGGGTTGCCGGGCAGCGATAGTTAATCGAGATGATCCGCTAAGCAGTCCGTTGGTGGATGACTCGGTACGCTTGACCAGTTTTGGACTGGGAGTGCCAGATCTGGGGCAGTTTGGCGTCATTAGTCACGAGTCCAAGGAATGGTTGAGCTTGGGTACAGATCCTTTGCTCCCTGTAGATGATTTAAAAATCCCTGGTCGACATAACATTTCGAATGCTCTGGTCGCACTGGCAATTGTGCATAGTCTGCATTTGCCACTGACCGGCGCTCTACATGCATTGAAAAATTTTAATGGATTACCTCATCGTTGCCAGTGGGTGGCTGAAATTAATGGTATTACCTACATCAATGATAGTAAGGCGACCAATAATGGCGCAGCGCTGGCGGCAATAGAGGGTATCGGCAAAAGTATTACCGGGAAAATTCTGTTGATCGCGGGTGGTGATGGTAAAGGCGCAGATTTTTCTCCATTGAAACCGGCTATAGAGAAATACGTAAAACGTACGCTTTTAATTGGAAGAGATGCACCACTTATGGCTCGAACATTTGCAGGCACACCTATCGAGCATTGCGATAGCTTGCAGCTGGCCGTAACTGAAGCCGCAAAACAGGCTGGTACCGGAGATGTCGTGCTGCTTTCTCCAGCGTGTGCAAGTTTTGATATGTTTAGCGGTTTTGAACAGCGTGGTGAAATGTTTATGCGTGCGGTACAGGAGGTGACTCATGATTAGTCTCGCCGCTACGCAAAAGCTTGATAATAGCAATGTGGCAACGTTTGACCATCTTTTGGCTTTTGTCGTGTTGGCGTTATTGTTGTTGGGGGCGGTGATGATTACTTCCGCCTCGATGGAAGTTGCGTATGGGCGTTTGGGAAGCCCGTTCTTTTATGCAGTACGTCAGTTGCTATACATAGCACTGGGTGTAATTGCTCTGTTTTGTACGCTGATTGTTCCCATGCACTCTTGGGAAAAATACAGTGGTTGGCTGTTGGCCCTGGCATTTGTTCTGTTGGTTGTGGTGTTGATTGTGGGCCGAGAGATAAACGGAAGTCAGCGCTGGATCCCACTGGGAGTGGTTAATCTGCAAGCATCAGAAGTGGCCAAGCTAGGGTTGGTACTCTATCTGGCGGGTTACCTGGTTCGTCGTGGTGATGAGGTCAGAAAACATTGGCGCGGTTTTGTTAAGCCTATGATGGTGATTACCCTGGCGGTCATGCTGTTGTTACTGGAGCCTGATTTCGGTGCTGTGGTGGTGTTGTTGTCGGCCGCGATAGGAATGATGTTTTTGGCTGGTGTGCGTTTGCAGCAATTTGTCATGCTGATTCTGGGTTGCGGCGCGGCCATCTTTCTGCTGGCAAGATCGCAGCCTTACCGGATGGAACGCCTGTCAACTTACATGGATCCATGGGCGGATCAGTTTGGAAGTGGCTATCAGTTGACACAATCCCTGATTGCCTTCGGTCGTGGCGAGTGGTTTGGAACAGGTTTGGGAAATAGCATCCAAAAAATATTTTACCTTCCTGAAGCTCACACCGATTTTGTGTTTGCGGTAGCAGCCGAAGAGCTTGGGTTAATTGGAGCGGTTGGGATTACCTTGTTGCTGGTGACGCTATGCGTGCGTGCACTGATCATTGGTTTCAGGGCTGAACAGCAAGGCCAGCATTTCTCTGGGTATGCCGCTTACGGTATCGGATTTTTGTTAGGTATGCAGACACTGATCAATATAGGCGTCAATACCGGTTTATTGCCGACCAAGGGGCTTACATTGCCAATGCTCAGTTATGGCGGTAGTAGCCTTCTCGTATGTTGTGTGTCCGTCGGTTTGTTGCTGAGGATCGATTATGAGCGGAGATTGCTGGTGATCGACGGAGGGCGGCAACGTGGTTGAACAGGCAAAGCGCATTTTGATCGTTGCTGGTGGAACGGGTGGACATATTTTCCCGGCTTTAGCCGTTGCTCGTGAGCTTATGGAGCGTGGAGCCGAAGTTCGCTGGTTGGGTGCACCAGACAGCATGGAACAAAAACTGGTTCCTGGTCATGATATTGAGATTGATCTGGTTAATATGAAAGGTGTGCGTGGCAAAGGTCGATTACAAATACTTAAAGCACCCTTTATGGTTGTTGGCGCCTTGCTGCAAACGCTGCGACATTTCCACAACTGGAAACCTGATTGCGTTTTGGGTATGGGAGGGTATGTAACGGCACCAGCAGGCCTTGCAGCGAAGATTATGGGAATTCCTTTACTGATTCATGAGCAGAATGCCGTAGCTGGATTAAGTAACAAGCTACTTTCACGTATTGCCTGTCGCATTCTGGAAGGGTTCGAAGGAACATTCCAGAATAACCGGAAGTGCATGTGTACTGGTAATCCGGTGCGTGAGGAGATTACTAATTTAGAACATCTACCGAAGGAAGATATCCTTAGAGTTTTGATTGTGGGTGGCAGTCTTGGAGCGTTAGCGATTAATCAGGTAGTGCCGGTAGCTTTATCCCAAAGCGGCTTGATGGGTCAGGTGAATGTCTGGCATCAAGCCGGAGAACGACATCTTGAAGTTACCAGGAAGCTGTACCAGGAAAATGCGATAGAAGCTCGTGTCGATTCCTTCATTGATGATATGGCTGAAGCCTATCGCTGGGCTGATTTGGTGGTTTGCCGTTCAGGTGCTTTAACGATTGCCGAACTTGCGTGCGCGCAACTTCCTGCGGTTTTGGTGCCATACCCATTCGCTGTTGATGATCATCAAACGGAAAATGCCCGTCATCTGGTTGATCGCGGTGCTGCGGTGCTGATGCCGCAAACAGAATTGACTGCAGAAAGACTTGCAGATTTATTGAAGAATTTAGTTATGAATAGAGAATTGTTGAGCGATATGTCTGCTGCTGCAAAAACAGTGGCAATGCCTGACGCCACGAAGTTGGTTGTCCATCAATGCCTGGAGGTGGCTTATGCCTAATTCATTGAATAAGCCAATACCCGTATTTGCTGTGCCTGAGATGCGTCGTATCCGTCAGATCCATTTTGTCGGAATTGGTGGGGTGGGTATGTGCGGCATAGCGGAAGTTTTGCTGAACCAGGGATACACGATTACCGGGTCAGACATTCGAAGCTCTGTGGTAACCAATCGCTTACAAGGTTTAGGAATGACCATTATGATCGGTCATGCAGAAAGTAATATTGATGGTGCCGACGTAGTTGTAACCTCAAGCGCCGTATCCAGTGATAACCCTGAAGTTGTTGCGGCTGATAAAAACCGGATTCCCGTAGTGCCTCGCGCTGCGATGCTCGCAGAATTAATGCGCTATCGTCATAGCATTGCTGTGGCAGGAACTCATGGTAAAACCACCACCACAAGTCTGATCGCTTCGGTATTTGCGCAGGGTGGTTTGGATCCTACATTTGTGATCGGTGGTCGATTAAATTCCGCTGGCACTAATGCCCAGCTTGGCGACAGTCGTTATCTGGTTGCCGAAGCGGATGAAAGCGATGCTTCTTTTCTGCATTTGCAACCGATGGTTGCGGTGGTTACCAATATCGAAGCTGACCACATGTCAACCTATGACGGCGACTTCGGCAAGCTGAAGCATACTTTTATAGAGTTTCTGCACAATCTTCCGTTCTATGGGCTGGCCGTTCTCTGTGTTGATGATCCTGTCGTTCGTGAAATATTGCCGCAAGTTGAACGCCCGGTTATTACTTACGGCATCGATCAGGAAGCGGATGTTCGTGCCACCAATATTTCTCAGAATGGTATTACAACCTCCTTTACTGTGTCCCATAAAGGGGGCGTAGAGAGCTTCGATGTAAGTTTGAAAATGCCCGGTCACCATAATGTCTTAAATGCACTTGCTACGATTGCCATTGCCTTGGATGAAGGGATTGCAGTAGACGAAATTAGTAAAGCGCTTGCGGGTTTTGCGGGTGTCGGTCGCCGCTTCCAGGTGCAGGGAGATTTCGTGACCAGCCGGGGTGAGGTGATGTTGGTCGATGATTACGGTCATCATCCCAGTGAAGTTGCAGCCACCATTAAGGCGATACGCAGTGGCTGGCCTGACAAACGTCTAGTCATGGTTTATCAGCCACATCGTTTTACTCGTACCCGGGATCTTTATGATGATTTTGTGGAAGTGCTGTCGGATGTGGATGTGCTGTTACTGATGGATATTTACCCTGCGGGAGAAGAACCCATTGCGGGTTGTGATGGACGCAGTCTGTGCAGAAGTATTCGCCAACGTGGTCGTATCGACCCAATTTTTGTGCAACGTGGAGCATCAGTAGAAGAGGTTCTAAAGAATGTTATCGAAGATGGTGACCTGCTAATAACGCAGGGTGCTGGTGATATTGGTGGCTTGGCCGTTGAGCTTTGTGCCAGTCAGTTATCCTGGTTAAACGAGTCGTAGTGTGGGTGTGATGAACGAACAAAAGTCACAAACAATTGATGTATCACATCTGGGACGCGTAGCCGTTCTTTATGGTGGGAAATCAGCTGAGCGTGAAGTTTCACTGAACAGTGGTGAGGCCGTGTATCGTGCATTGTTATCTGAAGGCGTCGATGCCGAACTCATCGATTGCGGGGACGATGTTTTGCAACAGATGGGTGGAAGGTTTGATCGGGCTTTTATCGCCTTGCATGGCCGCGGTGGCGAAGACGGTACATTACAGGGTGTACTGGATTGGGTTGGCATTCCTTATACCGGAAGCGGGGTTATGGCATCTGCATTGGCGATGGATAAGTACCGTAGCAAACTTATTTGGAGTGCCCTGGGTTATCCAACACCACAATCACAATTGATTTGTAGTCCTTTTAAAGATGCATCACTGGAAATCCCATTGCCGTGCATTTTGAAGCCGGTACATGAGGGGTCGAGCATCGGAATGACCAAGGTTGATGCAGAAAAAGACTTCAAGGCGGCTATGAACGAGGCCGCAAAATATGATCGCGAATTACTGGCTGAGGTCTGGGTTACTGGTAACGAATACACCGTAGCAGTACTCGATGGCGTGGCATTGCCCCCCATCAAATTGGAAACCGATAATACATTTTATGATTACGACGCAAAGTATGTGTCCAATGAAACACGATACCTTTGCCCTTGCGGGTTGAGTGAAGCCAAAGAAGTTGAATTAAAAAAGCTGGCGGTAGAGTCATTTTTAGCATTGGATTGTGACGGCTGGGGACGTGTTGATTTTATGCAGGACCATCAGGGAGAATTCTTTTTACTCGAAGTTAATACTGCGCCGGGCATGACGGATCACAGCCTGGTGCCGATGGCGGCACGTGCAGCTGGTATGGACTTTGGAAAGCTGGTTGTTGCTATTTTGGCGACCACACTAAGGGACGCGGGATAAATGATGCAGATCCGTAATAACGAGGCAATAAAGCGCAGTAAGAGCGCAAGTCAGGTGCGTGGCGCAAGTCGCAAGAGTACATTCGTGTCTCGTCAATGGTCTACCCGCCTGGCACGTACATTACGTGTAGCTTTACTGGCTGGATCGATTACTGGATTTGCAGGCGTGTTCGCCTGGGTATTTGTACCCGTAGTGAGTGATGTAGTTAACCAACCTATTGATCGTGTTTCTGTTGCAGGAGAGATGAGTTTCCTTCCCAGAGAGCATGTTGAGGTTGCTATGCAACCATATATTACCGAGCGTTTTTTTACGGTTGATTTGACAGATGTCCAGAATGAGCTGTTGGAATTACCCTGGGTGGCGAACGTGAGTATTCGTCGTCAATGGCCTGGCATCCTTAAAGTTTCAATCGTAGAGCAAATACCCGTTGCGCGTTGGCAAGATGAATATTTATTGAACAGTCACGGCGATAGTTTTTTTGAAAAAAATACTAAGAACTTTACACATTTGGCACAACTTTCAGGACCTGATGGATATGAACTGGAAGTGATGGACCAGTATCAGATTTTAAGTAGAATAATGCGTCCTTTGAATTTGAATATCAAAGAGTTGTCTTTGAATCACAGAGGAAGTTGGAGTCTACAAACAGATAAGTTTGAAATTATGATCGGAACAAATCATGTGATCGATAAAATTCAGCGATTTGTCGCGGTTTATAACGCAGAGTTACGTAATAGTGAGCGGGATATTTCTCGTATCGATGTACGCTATCTCAATGGGGTTGCAGTTGCCTGGGGTAACCAACCGGTGAGTGGCGATGTGGCGCAGCAAATGCTGCCGAATACACTAGGAAGAGTAAAGTTATGAAGGCAACTCCAAGCGGAAAAATGATTGTAGGTTTGGATATTGGTACCTCTAAAGTTGTCGCCATCGTCGGTGAAATGAACGAGGAGGGTCAGATAGAAGTTGTGGGTATCGGCTCACATCCTTCTCGGGGAATGAAAAAAGGCGTTGTGGTCAATATTGAGTCAACGGTGCAGTCAATACAGCGAGCCGTTGAAGAAGCTGAGTTAATGGCCGGTTGCCAGATTCATTCGGTGTATGCCGGTATTGCCGGAAGCCATATTCGTAGTCTGAACTCTCACGGTATCGTGGCGATTAGAGATCGCGAGGTTACTCAAGCAGATATCGATCGGGTTATTGATGCGGCGAAAGCAGTGGCGATTCCGGCAGACCAGAAAATTTTACACGTATTACCTCAGGAATATGTGGTCGATGAGCAAGAGGGTGTGAAAGAACCCTTGGGTATGTCGGGAGTACGCCTCGAAGCAAAAGTGCACTTGGTTACCTGTGCGGTGAATGCCGCCCAAAATATTGAGAAGTGTGTGCGTAAATGTGGCCTCGAAGTCGAAAACGTTATTTTGGAGCAGCTCGCTTCAAGCCATGCCGTATTAACGGATGATGAAAAAGAGTTGGGTGTCTGTATGGTTGATCTCGGTGGCGGTACCACCGATATCGCTATTTTCACAGAAGGCTCGATTCGTCATACGTCTGTGATTCCAATTGCTGGTGATCAAGTAACTAATGATATCGCGATGGCTTTACGAACACCGACCAAGCACGCAGAAGAGCTAAAGATACGCTACGCCTGTGCCCTAACCCAGCTGGCAGGTGCGGAAGAGACTATTCAGGTTCCAGGTGTTGGTGAACGCCCTCCGCGAAATTTGACTCGCCAGGCTTTAGCTGAGGTGGTAGAGCCCCGTTACGACGAATTATTCACTCTGGTGCAGGCTGAGCTTCGTCGTAGTGGTTTTGAAGATTTGATTCCTGCCGGTGTGGTGTTAACCGGAGGCACCGCCAAAATGGAAGGGGTGGTAGAGCTTGCTGAAGAAATTTTTCATAAACAGGTGCGCCTTGCGGTGCCCCAGGATGTAAGAGGTTTGTCGGATGTGGTGCGTAACCCCATCTATTCAACTGGTGTTGGATTGCTGCAGTCTGGCTTCTTACACCAGGCAGAACCTGGTTTCAATGTTGTAGGACATGAAGCTGGTGAAAGTCTTGTAAATCGTATTAAACAGTGGTTTCAAGGCAATTTTTAAGTGACCGGAAGAAGTACTCGAAAAACAAAGGGGAAAGGAGAGGATTATGTTTGAACTCGTGGATAACGTGCCTCAGAATGCCGTAATCAAGGTTATAGGTGTTGGGGGAGGGGGTGGCAACGCAGTTGGCCACATGATCAGTAAAAATGTTGAAGGGGTAGATTTCATCTGCGCCAATACTGATGCTCAGGCCCTTCGGGATCTTGAGGGTAAAACAGTATTGCAGATGGGGACTGGTGTTACTAAGGGCTTGGGTGCTGGAGCTAACCCTGAGATCGGGCGTGAATCTGCTTTGGAGGACCGGGATCGTATTGCCGAGGTGTTGAGTGGAGCCGATATGGTTTTCATTACAGCTGGCATGGGGGGTGGCACCGGTACTGGAGCAGCACCTGTAGTTGCTCAAGTTGCCAAGGAGATGGGTATTTTGACTGTCGCGGTAGTTACCAAGCCTTTCCCCTTTGAAGGTCGCAAACGCATGTCTATTGCAGAGATGGGGATTAAAGAGCTGGCGGATAACGTCGATTCATTAATTACCGTTCCGAATGAGAAGTTGCTGACTGTACTCGGTAAAGATGCGAGCTTGCTCAGTGCTTTTAGTGCTGCGAATGATGTATTGCTCGGTGCAGTGCAGGGGATCGCAGATCTAATTATTCGTCCGGGTATGATTAACGCCGATTTCGCGGATGTTCGTACTATCATGTCAGAAATGGGTATGGCAATGATGGGTACGGGCGCAGCTACCGGTGAAAACAGGGCTGTAGAAGCAGCTGAGGCTGCTATTCGCAGTCCTCTTTTGGAGGATGTAGATCTTCAGGGAGCCCGAGGTATCCTGGTGAATATTACTGCGGGAATGGATCTTGGCTTGGGTGAATTTACCGAAGTGGGTAATATCATTGAAGCGCTTGCGTCTGAGAATGCCACCGTTATTCTTGGAACAGTGATTGATCCAGAAATGTCAGATGAGCTGAAAGTCACTGTGGTGGCAACCGGTTTGGGGCCTGTCGCTGAACGTCCTGTCAAAGTTGTGGATAATACCCGCAAGGATGGTTCGGTTGATTATCAGAAGTTGGATCGGCCGACAGTAATGCGTAATCAGGCGGTAGTAAATGGAGCCAACGCGGTCAAGAGGGAGCAAATGCAGAATGAGAATATGGATTATCTCGATATTCCAGCATTTCTGCGCAGACAGGCTGATTAGTTCAGTCTGTCGCTGTGGTTGGTGATTCTATTCGACTTTGGTACAATAGCCGGCTATTAAAATCGGCTTGTATAAATACCGATCAATTTACGGCGTATAGTTACTATGATTAGACAAAGAACATTGAAGAATATCATCCGTGCAACCGGTGTTGGTTTGCATTCTGGTGAGAAAGTTTACCTCACCCTGAAACCAGCACCGGTTGGCACAGGTATCGTTTTTTGTCGTGTCGACCTGGACCCTGTGGTTGAGATCGCCGCCAAGGCTGAAAATGTGGGTGAGACACTGCTGTGTACTACTCTCATGAATGCTGATGGTGTGCGGGTTGATACTGTAGAGCATCTGCTTTCGGCGATGGCTGGACTGGGTATTGACAATGCGTATGTAGAGGTCAGTGAACACGAAGTGCCTATTATGGATGGTAGTGCGGGGCCTTTTGTTTTCCTGTTGCAGTCTGCGGGTATTGAAGAGCAGGATGCGCCAAAGGAATTTATCCGCATTAAGCGTGAAGTTACGGTTGAAGAAGGTGACAAACGAGCTACTTTTAAGCCTTTTAATGGCTTTAAAGTTTCTTTTGGCATTGATTTTGATCATCCGGTCTTTCAGGGAAGAACTCAGGAAGCATCGGTGGATTTCTCCAGCACCTCCTTTGTAAAAGAGGTGAGTCGTGCTCGTACCTTCGGTTTTATGCGCGATATCGAGTACCTTCGTTCGAAAAATCTGGCTTTAGGTGGCAGTGTTGATAACGCTATTGTTGTTGATGAATTCCGTATTCTTAATGAGGACGGACTGCGCTACGAAGATGAATTCGTTAAGCACAAAATGCTTGATGCTATTGGCGATCTTTATCTCCTTGGCAAAAGTTTGATTGGTGAGTTTCAAGGCTATAAATCCGGTCACGCCTTGAATAACAAACTAATCTGCGAATTATTGGCCAATGAAGATGCGTGGGAGGTTGTTACCTTTGATGACGCAGCAACAGCGCCTATTTCTTATATGAAGCCCGCCGCGGCTCTTTAAAAAGCCTTTTCCCTGGATAAATATAAGGAACCTTCGGGTTCCTTATATTTATTATATCGACTTGTAAATAGCCTATCCTTGGTCTAGTGCTACTGGACAAACAGTGGTGGGTAACACTAAAGTTATTTACTGAACTGTTAACTCGTCGTTTATCTATGTATGTACTCATAAGTGTGATTTGGTTCACGCGATGTTTTGGGTATGTTGGTAGTCTCACGGGTACAAGTATTGTGGCTTATGGTATACATGAAACGTATAGGTTTCAGGTGCCCATCGTAATACGGGTAACTTGGAAATGGATAAGGCTTATGAGCGGTAACAATAGTCTATGAATATTATCATTGTGGGAAAAGGTCAGGCTCAGTCCCGATCAGTAAGCATCAGTGGGCTAGTGTTCGGCGCGTTGTTAATCGCTTTATTGCTAATGATAGTTTCCGGATTTGGCACATACCGTTATTTCAAAGCGAATACGAGTGATCTCCTGACGACTGAAAATATTGAGGGTTGGAAGCATCAGTTGCAGGAGCAACGACAGTCATTGGCCGTTATACGCGATGATTCTCTGGGGCAGATAGATGCACTTTCACTCCGCGTTGCCCAGTTGCAAAGCCGTTTGATCAGGCTGGATGCGCTAGGTGAGCGGATGACCACTATGGCGAAGCTGGATAAAGGTGAATTCAATTTTGCAGAGCCTCCTGCGGTGGGTGGACCAGAATCCAGTGAGTTAGGTGAAGCCTATCAGCAGCCTCGTTTTATAGATGTAATTGATGAGCTTACCGCGCGTATTGATTCGCGAGAAGATCAGCTGGAAGTGCTCGAAACCTTGATGGGAAACCGCAAATTACAGGATGATGTATTCCTGGCTGGACGTCCTATCAAAAAAGGGTGGATGTCCTCTCGCTTTGGTCGCCGCACAGATCCTATTAATGGTCGTCTGGCGATGCACAAGGGGGTCGATTTTGCTGGCAAGGCAGGGTCTGGTGTTATCGCTGTAGCATCGGGCGTTATCACTTGGTCTGGCACTCGTAGTGGTTATGGTGCTTTGGTTGAAATTAATCATGGTAGTGGTTACGTAACCCGATATGGGCATAACAAGGAAAACCTTGTCAAAGTCGGCGACTTGGTCAAGAAGGGGCAAACTATTGCCTTGATGGGGAGTAGCGGTCGTTCAACCGGGCCGCACGTTCATTTTGAAGTCTATAAAAATGGTCGTACCGTGGATCCTGCCAAGTATATCTATCGCGCCAGTCGTTAGATATCTTGTATCAGCACCGATCAATTAGTTTGAATTAATTTTTCCGCAAGAAATATTCTAACAAGCAGCTCTCAGTTGTTTAATGCTGGGGGTCTTTAGCGGTAGAATGCACTCTCTCTTCAGTTCGGGTTATACCTACCGGCTGCACACTGAACAACTATTACACGACTGAATTAACTATGTTTGCTCCTTTATTACAGAAAGTCTTTGGAAGCCGCAATGATCGGCAGTTAAAACGCATGGGCAAAATTGTCAAGGCGATTAACGAGTTCGAGGAAGCACTAGAAGCATTGAGCGATGATCAACTCAGGGGAAAAACCACTGAGTTAAAGCAGCGTGTTCAAGGAGGAACTGCTCTCGACGCGTTAATGCCAGAAGCATTTGCCGTTGTGCGCGAGGCCAGTAAGCGTGTTATGGGAATGCGTCACTTTGATATGCAGATGGTCGGCGGTATGACCTTGCATGAAGGCCGTATTGCCGAGATGCGTACGGGTGAAGGTAAGACTCTGGTGGCGACTTTACCTGCATATCTGAATGCGTTAAGTGGCAAAGGTGTTCATGTTGTTACGGTCAACGATTATCTGGCTCCCCGGGATGCCAACTGGATGCGGCCTCTGTATGAGTTTCTTGGTCTGACCGTTGGAATTGTTGTATCGGGGCAAGATCCGGTAGAGAAGAAAGCGGCCTATGAAGCCGATATCTCTTACGGTACCAATAATGAGTTCGGTTTCGATTACCTGCGTGACAATATGGCGTTTGATATCAGTGATCGAGTGCAGCGTGGACTTAATTTTGCGATTGTCGATGAAGTCGATTCGATTTTGATCGATGAGGCTCGAACTCCTTTGATTATTTCGGGTGCTGCAGAAGACAGTTCCGAACTGTATCGACTGATGAATACCCTGGTGCCGAAATTAAAGCTTCAGCAAGAGTTGGAGGGTGACTTCACCTTTGACGAAAAGACACGCCAGGTAGAAATCACCGAATCAGGTCATGAGCACATTGAGGATATATTGTCTGAAGAAGGTTTGTTGGAAGAGGGACAAAGTCTATACGCTTCCAATAATTTAACCATGTTGCATCATATTAATGCTGCGTTGAAAGCCCATGTGGTTTTTCATCGTGATGTTGAATATATCGTTCAGAATAACCAGATTGTACTGGTTGATGAGCATACCGGACGAACGATGGCAGGTCGGCGATTATCCGAAGGTTTGCATCAGGCATTGGAAGCCAAGGAGGGGCTTGCTATTCAGGCTGAGAGCCAGACGATGGCTTCAACGACCTTCCAGAACTTTTTTCGTCTTTACAGCACCCTTTCCGGTATGACCGGTACTGCTGATACTGAAGCGTTTGAATTTCAGCAGATTTATGGTCTGGATGTTGTCGTTATTCCTACCAATAAGCCGATGGTTCGTCTCGATCATAATGATCTTGTCTATCTCTCGATCGGTGAAAAGTACGATGCGGTAATTGAAGATATAGAGTACACCGTTAATGAAAAGCGCCCGGTATTGGTGGGTACGGCTTCTATTGAATCTTCCGAGCTGATTTCAGATGCTCTGACAAACGCTAAAATCAAACATCAGGTATTGAATGCCAAGTTCCATGAAAGGGAAGCAGAGATAATTGCCCAGGCTGGTAAAGCAGGTGCGGTCACTATTGCTACCAACATGGCCGGACGTGGTACCGATATAATGTTGGGCGGCAACTGGGAAGCAGAAGTCGCTTCTGTAAAGAACCCTACTCAGGCGCAAATAGATAAGATCAAAGCAGAGTGGCAGATAAGTCACCAGCAGGTTCTTGATGCTGGAGGTTTGCACATCATTGGTACTGAGCGCCATGAGTCTCGTCGAATTGACAACCAGTTGCGAGGGCGTTCTGGCCGACAGGGTGATATGGGTTCAAGCCGTTTCTACCTGTCATTGGAAGATAACCTGATGCGTATCTTTGCGTCTGATCGCGTGAAGAATTTCATGAAAGCGCTGGGGATGGAGAAAGGCGAAGCGATCGAACATCGTATGGTAAGTAATGCTATCGAAAAGGCCCAGCGCAAGGTTGAGGGGCGCAACTTCGATATCCGTAAACAATTGCTCGAATACGATGATGTTGCTAATGATCAGCGTCGTGTGGTGTACCAGCAGCGAAATGGAATCATGTCTTCTGATGATGTTTCAGAGACAGTTGATGCCATTCGTGACGAGGTAGTGAATGAGGCGATTAGCCAATTCATTCCCCCTCAATCCCTTGAAGAGCAGTGGGATATCAAAGGGCTGGAAGAGCATCTGGCAGCAGAGTTGAATGAGCGGATGGAGATTCAGAAATGGCTGGATGAAGATGACCACCTGCATGAAGAAACCTTGCGCCAGAAAATATTGGATCAGGTTATAGACAGTTATAAGGCAAAAGAAGAACTTACTGGATCAGAATCCCTGCGAATGTTTGAAAAGCAGATGTTGCTGCGTGTGCTTGATGATAAATGGAAAGAGCATCTGGCGACCATGGATCATTTGCGCCAGGGAATTCACCTGCGCGGCTATGCCCAGAAAAATCCGAAACAGGAATACAAACGCGAGGCGTTCGAGCTGTTCCAGGAACTACTGGAAAACATTCAGCACGAGACTATTCGTATTCTTTGTCATGTGCAGGTTCGCCAGGATGATAATACGGAAGAGCTGGAACGTAAGAGGCGTGAAGAGCAGGCTCAACGTATGCGTTTCCAGCATGAACAGGCTAATGCAATGGCCTCAAAAGGTGACGAGCAGCAGAATGCTCAGGTCGCTCCCTACACTCGAGATGGGCGGAAAATTGGGCGTAATGAGCCGTGTCCTTGTGGTTCAGGCAAAAAATTCAAGCAGTGCCACGGCAAACTGGCTTGAATTAAACGTATCAGGGCGGCACTAGCCGCCTTTTTTTTCAGTTAAATATGAGGCGAAGGAACGTGGCGGTTGGGTTATCTGGAATGCCGACGATGTACCCCATTAAGGGGTTTGAGTTAGGCACATGCTCTGCGGGTATCAAATACACAGGGCGTAAAGATCTTGTTGTAATGAAGCTGTGTGATGACGCAAAAGTTGCCGGTGTGTTTACGCAGAACAGTTTCTGCGCGGCACCCGTGCAAATAGCCAGGCAGAATTTATCGTGTGAGCCCCGATATTTGCTGATTAATACCGGTAATGCCAATGCCGGAACCGGGAAACAGGGTTACCTTGCCGCGACAAGCTGTTGTCAGGCTCTCGCCAGAATTCAGGGATGCGATGCGGGTCAGGTACTGCCCTTTTCAACCGGTGTTATTGGTGAACCCCTACCTGCACAAAAGATCATCGAGGCACTTCCTGAAGCAGTTTCTGTTATAAGCGAAAACGGTTGGGTTGACGCGGCCAACGGTATTTTGACAACCGATACACTTCCCAAAGGGGCCAGTGTACGCTTTTCAGTTGATGGCACTGTTTATCACATAACCGGAATCTCCAAAGGTGCCGGGATGATCAAGCCAAACATGGCGACTATGTTGGCTTATGTTGCGACCGATGCCGCTGTTTCCCAGCCCGTGTTACAGCGCATGCTTGAGATTGCCTGTAACCGCTCCTTTAACCGCATCAGTATTGATGGGGATACCTCTACTAATGATAGCTGCATGTTTGTAGCTACTGCTGCCGCAGAGAACAAATTACTCGATAGCCCTCAAGGTAACTTGTATGAGGAGCTGCTTAATCAGCTAACCAGAATTTGCCAACAGTTAGCGCAAGCGATTGTCCGTGATGGAGAAGGGGCTACCAAGTTCGTTGAGATCATAACTGAAGGTGCTCAGTCTCAGCAGGAAGCGCTTGATGTTGCCTATACCGTTGCTCATTCTCCATTGGTCAAAACCGCTTTGTTTGCCAGCGACCCTAATTGGGGCAGGATACTGGCGGCAGTTGGCCGTGCTGGTGTCGAGAACCTGGATGTGAATCAAGTAGAGATATTTCTTAATGATGTAAAAATCGTTGAGGGTGGTGCTCGGGCTGAGAGTTATACCGAAGACGCTGGACAGTCTGTAATGAACGAACAAGAATTCTGTATTCGTATTTTGCTGGGGCGTGGTAATTGCAGCGAGAAAATCTGGACCACGGACTTATCCTATGACTACGTTAAGATTAATGCAGAATATCGTACCTGAGGTTGTGGGGGCGAAAGCGTGAAGCGCGTTCATGCAGTCGTTGGCGTATTGCAGGATCAGCAAGGACGTTTGTTGATAGCGCAGCGACCAGAGGAAGCCCACCTTGGAGGGTTCTGGGAGTTCCCCGGCGGTAAAGTCAATCCCGAAGAGGACGCACTCGATGCCCTTTCCCGTGAGTTGTATGAGGAGTTAGGGGTCAGGGTCGATGTTAAAAACTGCGAGCCGGTTATTTCCCTTGAGCATCAATACCCTGATCGATCTATCCTGTTGGATTGTTATCGGGTGACGGCTTTTTTGGGAAATCCCTGTGGTGCGGAAGGGCAGCCAATACGCTGGATTTTTGCAAATGAGCTGGACGATTATTCTTTTCCGAAAGCAAATCATGCACTGAACACAGCGTTGTCATTACCTGATCAATACATGATTTGTGGAGAATTTGACTCTGAAGCGAAAGTTCTTGCGCGTATAGAGCAGGCTGTGCAAAAAGGCGTTAAATTAATCCAGCTGCGCTTCCCGAATCTTCCAAAACACAGCTACATCGATTTGATAGCCAAGGTTAAACATATCTGTGATTTAGCAGGGGCTGTTTTGATGATAAAAGGCGACCCTCAATTGTTGATGCGGTTTCCGGGCGTTGGTTTGCACCTTACTTCCGCGCAGCTCTCATCCCCCGAGGTAACTCGCTGGGCGCGTACCCGTTCTCAATCCGGGAGTTCGCGCCAATGGTTAGCAGCATCCTGTCACAATCATCAGGAGTTAGCCGCTGCTACTGAGTCGGGAGTAGATTTTGTTACTTTTTCCCCGGTTGCGCAGACGCGCAGTCATCCCGATCAGCCTGCAGCAGGTTGGGCCCAGGCTGGGCTATTTGTGCAAAAAGCATCAATACCAGTTTTCCTTTTGGGAGGTATGTGTCCTGCGGATATTGCGCAGGCCCGGCAAACCGGAGCGCAGGGAATTGCGGCTATTCCCTGTTATTGGCAGTGATTTGCTAGACATAAGTCGTGATGGATAGGGGCCACCGATCTGATAGCATGCCTAAAGTTTGGCTGAATCAATTGAGTAAGGTGTATTGAAGAGATTTTTCTTGAATAGCGCTTATTACTTTCTTTCAGCCTTGTGATACCTAGCTACTGAGCGAGAGCACTATGCCCACAGCGATCATCTCTCATGTCGAATGCCGGCAACACAGCATGCATGATCATCATCCTGAAGATCCGCGACGCACCGATGCTATTTCTGATCAATTGATATCCAGTGGACTGGATCTTTATATGATGTATGAAGAGGCTCCATTGGTGACCCGTGAGCAGTTAATGCGGGTTCACGATCAGGACTATCTCGATCGTCTGGAAGAGATGTCGCCTGATGAGGGGCAGGATCTCGTAGAAGTTGATGATGATACGGCAATGAACCCGTATACCTTGCAAGCGGCAAGACGTGCGGCTGGCGCATCGGTGAAAGGCGTGGACTTAGTGGTGTCCGGTAAAATGGATGCCGTTTTTTGCAACGTTCGCCCTCCTGGGCATCACGCTGAGCGTGATAAAGCGATGGGTTTTTCTTTCTATAATAATGTCGCGGTCGGTGCTGCTCATGCGATACATGCGCATGGCCTGGAACGCGTGGCAATTATTGATTTCGATGTTCATCACGGCAATGGCACAGAAGATATTTTCAGGGATGAACCCCGTGTGCTGTTTTGTTCTCTGTTCCAACACCCGTTTTTCCCCCATACGGATCCTGAAAGCGATCGAGACAATATCCTGAAACTACCCTTGAGCAGTGGTACTGGTGGGGCTGAACTCAGGCAAGCGCTAGATGAAGTCTGGTTACCAACGATTGAGCGTTTCCAGCCTCATCTGATCATGATATCTGCAGGCTTTGATGCACATCGTGAAGATGAGATGGGGCATTTAAGGTTTATTGAGCGTGATTACCAGTGGATCACCGAACAACTGATCTCTATCGTGGACAAGGTCGAAGATTGCCGCGGAATTGTGTCAGTTCTGGAGGGTGGCTATTCGCCTTCCGCTCTTGGTAGAAGTGCGGTTGCGCACATCCGGGCATTAGCGAGAGTCTAGCGGAAGCCAGGTTCACTATCGTTGGTGTTGATCTGTTCGATTATTTGTAAAAAAGAGTAGACCAGGAGATGAGGTCAAAAAGAGCAGGGCAAGAGAGGTGAACAAGAGAAGAAAGCTACCGCTATTGCGGTTGCTCATCTGAAGTCAGTGGCATTCTCATCTCTACCATTCCGTCTTCGATCATAAACTTCACTTTAAAACCCAGCTTTCTTGAGAGTTCAATCATTCCTCGATTTTCAGGTAAGGTGAATCCCATAATCTCATCGATTTTTTGCTCTGTGCAATAGCGAATGACTTTTTCCATCAGCATTCGCCCCAGACCCATGCCCTTCATATCGGAGCGGGTAATCACCGCAAATTCGGCTTCGGTATTATCCGGATCAATGTGTACACGTACGACGCCGAGGGTTATCGGATCTTTACCGGGATCTTTTTTAGACGCGATAAACGCCATTTCACGGTCATAATCGATCTGAGTCATATGAGCCATATCTTCATGCGTCATTTCACCGACTTCACCGAAGAATCGCTTATAACGATCTTCCCGGCTCAGGCTAAGGTCAAATTCTTTATGGCTGGGTTCATCTTCGGGGCGGATAGGTCTGAGTAAAACTTTATCTCCGGTTTTTAGTTCACGCCACTCCTCCTGCTCCTTGGGATACGGGCGGATTGCCATACGCTGAGCCGGGTTTTCCGGGGTAGGTTGAAGCGTAATCGTGGCATCAAGCACCAAAATATCTTTGCCTGCCGCAAGAGCGGGGTTTAGATCGAGTTCAACTATTTCGGGGCAATCGGTAATCAGGTGAGCAACCTGAGTCAGCAAGATACAGAGCGCATTACGGTCTAGCCCCTGGATCAGTCTACGATCCTTAAGTTTGTTCTCAGCCAGGGCTTGAATCACCAGATAGCGAGCCAGGGCCATATTTAGTGGCGGTAGCCCTACAGCCGCATCCCGAGTGACGTCCCAGTCAGAACCACCTTCACCGAGCAAAATAACCGGGCCGAATACGGGATCGGTTTGTACGGCAATGCGAATTTCCTGGGCTCCGGCGCGCTCCGCCATTGGCTGTAAAACCAACCCTTCAACTTTGGCCGCCGGGTAGGTGCTAGCAACGCGCTCCAGCATCGCTTCGGCCGCTGTAAGCACTTCGGTGGTTGAATTGATATTCAGTACAACGCCGCTCACCTCTGATTTGTAGCGAATATCTTCACACAATAGTTTAAGGGCTATCGGGAATTGTAATTGATTGGCGACGCTAGCTGCTTCCTGTGGATTACGGGCAATCAGCGTTTGAATGGTTTGTATTCCATATTTGGAGAGAATTTCTCCAGTTTCATGGGTTTCCAGCTGAATATTGCCCTGAGCTAGCGCTGCCTGAATGATCTCGTTAGCTTTAGTGCTATCGGTGGGGATGTGATCCGGTACGGATTCCGGGGTTTCCAGCAACAGCTTTTGGTTGCGTCGATATTGAACCTTGTGCATAAAGGCGCCGACGGCACCGGCAGGAGTGCGGAAATTTGGAATCCTGGCTTTTGCGAACAATTTGCGAGACTCAATGACCGAGGCTTCGCCAGTCCAATTGGTCAGAATGTTGGGTATTCGACTCGGTTTGCACTGCTTGACTGTATCAATAACCGCCTGGGAATATTCTGTAGCGCTTGCCGCGGCCGTCGGTGCGTGCATCACTAAAATGGCATCTGTTTCCCTGGACTCTAAAAAAACCTTGAGAATGTCGGCGTATCGTTTGGGTTGTGCATCACCTAACAAATCTACCGGGTTTCGGGGGATCCACCCGGGGGGCATGATCTGGACAAGCTTTTCCTTTAATTCTTCACTTAGCTCAGCCAGTCGCCCCTGGCGTTCTATCAAGGTATCGATTGCGATAGCAGCAGGGCCGCCACCGTTGGTTATGATGGCCAGGTGCTCTCCCTTAAGAGGGCGGTCGTGGGAAAGTATTTCTACTGCAGCGAACAGGTCGTGCAAGTCGGTGACGCGGAGCATGCCTGCGCGGCGAATCGCGGCGTTATACACCGCATCAGATCCGGAAATGCCGCCTGTATGTAAGCGTACTGCGGAGGCGCCCTCAAGCGTTCTCCCTGCTTTGAAAACTACCACCGGTTTGTTGCGTGAAGCGGCTCTTGCTGCGGACATAAAGTTGCGTCGATGTTTAATCGAGTCGATGCAAAGAATGATGGCCTGGGTATTGGAATCGCGGCACAGGTGATCGATCAGCTCTCCAAAATCTATATCGGATGCGTCGCCCAGAGAAATGACGTTTGAGAACCCTATTCCTCGCGGTTTGGCCCAGTCGAGTATGGTGGTACAGATTGCTGCAGACTGTGAAATAAGCGCAAGCTTGCCGGGCATTGCGGTGATGTGGGAGAAACTCGCATTAAGGCCAATGGAGGGAATGATCATGCCCAGGCTGTTAGGGCCCAGAATTCTCAATCCATACTCTTGAGCATTCTTCAGCATGGCATCCTTGATGCTGATACCTTCATCGGTTTGCCGGTTGGATAATCCCGCGGCTAAAACAATAGCGCTGCGGGTTCCTTTGCTGCCTAAGAGATTAATAATCTCAGGAACCCTGCGTGCAGAAGTGCAGATAATAGCCAGATCGGGAATTGTTGGTAGTGACTCAATTGTGGGATAAGCCAATACACCACTTACGGCCTGGTATTTTGGTGTGACTGGCATGATGGGCCCAGAGAAGCCTCCTTGCAAAAGGTTCCTCATCATAATAAAGCCCGCTCTTTTCGTGTTATTGGATGCTCCGATCACTGCGATAGATTTTGGGCGTAAAAGCTGGGCAATATTCTTTTGACTCATAGTGACTGAACCTGAAATTCTGATGTTGGAAATTAAGATACTTGAATTACTTTTAATAGTTTTAAACTAGCGTAAGAAACTTGTATATTCCTCCCATATTTATCGAATAATTCGGAATATTTGTTGCCGCTTGAGAAAGATGCTATCCAGTGGTTCCATCCTTAAGCCAAGCACTGTATAAGGGCGCTATGAAAACCCCGAAACGAATACAACCCCTGATAGACGATGGTCTCGTCGATGAAGTCATTCGTCCCTTGATGAGTGGTAAAGAAGCGGCCGTGTACCTGGTACGCTGTGGTGAAGAGATTCGCTGCGCCAAGGTCTACAAGGAAGCGAGTAAGCGTAGCTTTAAGCAAGCCGTGCAATATCGAGAAGGCCGCAAGGTACGTAACAGTCGTCGTGCCCGCGCGATGGATAAAGGTTCCAAATTTGGCCGGAAAGAGCAGGAAGAAACCTGGCAAAATGCTGAGGTTGATGCGCTCTACCGTTTAGCTGATGCCGGCGTGCGAGTGCCCAAACCCTATGGTTGTTTTGATGGGGTGTTGTTGATGGAACTGGTTACGGATAATGAGGGTGGTGTCGCTCCCCGTTTGAATGATGTCGCGATGTCTGCTGAACAAGCACGGGAAGATCACGCGGCGGTGATCCGTGATGTGGTGAGGATGCTGTGCGCTGGGCTGGTGCACGGAGATCTGTCTGAATTCAATGTGCTGGTTGATGCCTATGGGCCGGTGATTATCGATTTGCCACAAGCAGTCGATGCCGCAGCAAACAATCATGCGAAGTGGATGCTGGAGCGGGATGTTAACAATATGACCGAATATTATGGTCAGTACGCTCCTGATTTGCTGGGTAGTCAGTATGCCAAAGAGATCTGGGCACTGTTTGAAGAGGGTGAATTATTGCCCGATGTTGAGCTGACAGGGTTGTTTGAGGGCGATACTGAAGCAGCAGATGTCGATGCAGTGCTCGAGGAAATAAAAGCCGCTTTTGCGGAAGAGCAAGAGCGCCAGCAACGTGTGAGAGAAGCAGAAGAGCTGGACTAGTAATGGCTAGGATAAGTATTCGACTGGGTCTCTGTTGATTACGTTACCTGGTTTATTTCTGTATTCGATAAAAACGTTTCTCCAGAGCTTTTCAAACAGGCATAAAAAAAGCAAGACCTTGTGGCCTTGCTTTTTTTATGCTGAACGCCCTAAGGCGTATCAGCTGGATTTGAAGTTATTAAAACTCAAATCGTATCGTGGGCCTGTAATTACAGAACAACGATGTCTTCAGCTTGAGGACCTTTCTGGCCTTGAGTTACGGTGAACTCGACCTTTTGTCCTTCAAGAAGGGTTTTGAAACCTGAACCAGTGATCGCTTTGAAGTGAGCGAAAACGTCTGGGCCGTTGTCTTGCTCGATGAATCCAAAACCTTTAGCTTCGTTGAACCACTTAACTGTACCGGTAGTAGTAGACATAATAATATCCTGTTTTTTTCAATAGTAATTTAGGCCTTTGGCAAGGCCAGTGTGCTGGATCGTGTTGGAATTACTTATGAAAACAGAACGAGGTACAACAGAGATAACATCGAAATGGTGTGCATAAGAAGACGTACTTTCAAGCTGCGCGCATTATAAACAGTTTGGATTTGTAGTCAAAGGGTTTCGCTATGCGGGAAATACCTATGGTAAAGGACAGGATGTCGAATATTTATCCTGAAACAGTTACTGATAGTGAGGCTATTAGGCCTCAGAAGAAAACCCAAGGCGATGTAGCATCACCTTGGGTTTGACTGGGTTGCAGGTAGTTCAACTCTCTAGTTTAGTAACCTTTCAACTTATCGATGTATTCCGGCAAGAACAGGGAGATCTGCGGGATATACGTGATCAGTATCAAGAAGAACAACAACAGACTGAGCCATGGCAGGCAGGCTTTGATTACCCAGCCCATGGTATGACCCGTGATACCTGCCGTAACAAACAGGTTGAGCCCCACCGGCGGGGTAAGCATACCTATCTCCATGTTGACGACCATGATGATGCCAAGATGGATCGGATCGATGCCCAGTTGGGTTGCGATCGGAAACAGGATAGGCGCCATAATAAGAAGGATCGCCGAGGGTTCCATAAAGTTGCCCGCCATGAGCAGCAGCAGGTTGACAACGATCAGGAATCCCCAGGCAGGTAATCCCCACTCTACTATCGTTTCAGCGATACTGTGAGGAATCCTTTCTGTGGTCAGCACATGGGCAAATAGCATGGCATTAGCGATGATAAAGAGCAGCATGAGGCTAACCTTGGCTGCATCCATTACAACTTTGTTGACCTCTGGATCGAAAATAGAGCGGGGTATCGCGATCAGTGATGCATGGGTATTTCTAAACATTGCGGAGAGATGGTTTTCTCCACTGTTACGCCAGGCAACACCTTTCAGTGGTCCCATATCCCGGTAACCGACAACCGACACCAGAAAGGCATAAATAGCCGCGACAGCCGCTGCTTCGGTTGGACTGGCGACGCCACCATAGATTGAACCCAGCACGATAAAAATCAGCATCAGACCGCCCATTGCGATGGCGCCTGATTTGAACAGTTGCTTAAAACCAGGGAACGGTTGTGAAGGTAATCCCTTGATGCGGGCGACGATGTAAATGGCGATCATAAGAATACCGCCCATCATCAAACCGGGAATTAAGCCAGCCATAAACATGCGCGCAGCGGATACTTCGGTTGCAGCGGCATACACCAGCATCACGATAGACGGAGGAATCAGAATACCCAATGTGCCTGCGTTGGCAATAACGCCAGCGGCAAAGGCTTCCGGATAACCTGCGCGAACCATTCCCGCAATAACGATGGTGCCGATGGCCGCTACCGTGGCGGGAGATGATCCCGAGACCGCAGCAAATAACATGCATGCCATGACGGATGCCATAGCCAGGCCTCCACGTACATGGCCGATGGAATCGATGGCAAAATCGATCAGGCGTTTTGCTACCCCCCCCGTAGAAAGAAACGCAGAAGAAAGAATGAAGAACGGAATGGCCAACAGGGTGTAATGCTCTGATGTGGCCTCAAATAATTTAAGGGAAATGGATGCCAAAGAATCACTGGAGAACATTAATATGGTAGCGACGCTGGAAAGGCCCAGTGCGATAGCTATCGGCATGCCCAGAAACATAAACGTAAAGAGCATGATAAAAAGAGCAGCTGTGGTCATGGGTTACTTCTCCCCTTGATCAGTCGAGGTGTGTTTGATCTCTTCAGCAAGTTGCATGCTTTCTTTCGCTTCATCAGCGAGTGCAAGGCCTACTGCCTCACCTTTCAAGATGCGCCATAGCACTCCAAGGAAACGAATGCTCAGTAAAACGAAACCGATAAAAACGATGCTGGTAGCAGTCCATTTGGGAATGGGAACGTCTTCTAACTCAATGCCGATCATGTGAAGTTTGCTCAGGTATACCCATCCTCCATAGAGGAAAAGCCCGCAATAAAACAGGCAGAGTAATACGGCTGCAATTCCGGCCAGGCGCCGCTGATTATCAGGTAATAATTTTACAAATGCGTCGACACCAATATGTGCTCCGACTTTGACACCGTACGCAGCACCAAACAGCACAAACCATGCTGACATGAGCAGAGTCACTTCCTGCGCCCAATGTATCCCGGTGTTGAAGCCAAAGCGAAGAACCACTTCAACAAACACTAGCAGGGTCATTCCAACCAGGAGAAGGCGTATAAAACCTTCTTCACAGCTGTTAATGATATCCCTCATGACGGCCTCTCATAATTAATGACTAATGGGGTGACCCGGATTGTTCTGTCGTGCCATCAGCTAATTTCTGCATTGCTGAACAAGCTTGTTATCATCCGGGTTACAGGCAATCAGGGCGGAGAACGACCACCCTGATTCAGACTACATCGAGATTTGTTAGTTGTTGGAGCTAATAGCAGCATCGATGTTGTCCTGACCGATCTCTGCAGCAAATTGGCTCCAAACAGGCTTCATAGCTTCTACCCACTGCGAACGTTCAGCGTCTGTCAGAGAAATAACTTCTGAACGCCTGGAATCGATGATTGCTTGCTTGTCATCCATAGCTTTCTGGGCGGCAATAGCATTACCGTGAGCGATAGCTTCATCCAGCGCTTTCTTCAGCTCGGTGCGAACATTTTCGTCCAGTCCCATCCAGAACTCGGCAGAAGTAATGACCAGGTAATCGAGTACGCCGTGGTTGGACTCAGTGATGTAAGGCTGGACTTCAAAGAATTTTTTGGAGTAGATGTTAGACCAGGTGTTTTCCTGGCCGTCGATCGCCCTGGTTTGCAACAGGGTAAACACTTCGGAAAAAGGTTTCTTGAGTGGTACGGCTTCAACCGCTTCGAACTGAGCCTGCAATACGTCGGAGGTCATTATGCGGAATTTTTTACCATTGGCATCAGCAGGAACTCGCAGGGGATCACTGGCAGATAATTGCTTCATACCGTTGTGCAGGTAACCGAGACCAATTAAGCCTTTATCACTCATGGAACTCAGCATGTTTTGCCCTGCAGCACTACTTTGGAAACGTTCAACTGCTCCCATATCCTTGAACAGGAATGGCAGGTCAAAGATTTGTAGAGACTTGGTGTATTTCTGGAATTTGGATAAAGAAGGCGCTGCCAGTTGAACGTCACCGAGCAACATCGCCTCCAGCACTTTGTTGTCACCAAACAATTGAGAGTTGGGGAAGACCTTAACTTCTACTTTTCCTGCAAGACGCTCTGCTACAAGATCGCGGAATTTAATGGCCATTTGACCTTTTGGTGTGTTTTCTGCAACAACGTGAGCAAATTTCAGCTCAATTGGAGCCGCTTGCGCCAGAGTTACTCCAGCAGAAACAGCACAGATAGCCAAAGCTGTCAGAGATTTTTTGAAAAGATTCATGCTTTCTCCCTTTATATTTATATATCAGTAAAACTTTTTGATAGAAATTTTTATCGTTTTATCTATATAGCTAGCGCCGTATTGGCGGAGCTCGATATTAGCGTCATTGCTAACACTGCATACAGTAGTGCAAGCAGAGTGCCAGAATTCATGAGTAGGTATTATTACTTATAAAACAAAGAGCTAGCAGGGGCTATCGACTTTGGTCGAATGTTTTTTTGGGTGGATATCCACCCCGTTGTCGTGTTTTTAGGTGTTGGGATACACCCACAATACCCATAGAAAATAGTAGAAGTGTGACTTCTGTACTCTTTCAAATCTACCAGCTGCAACATCTGTGGCCTCAGTAGAACGATTTCCAGGTTTACACAGCCCCAAAACTTGAGATGCACAAATTTGACCCCTTACTTACCGGTTGAATCGCCACCTGTCTTATTGTTTTTGATCGCCTCTTGTTGGCGTGTCAGTTTATAATGTGGCCAAAAGGGAATGGTTTTCACTGACAGTTTTATGGGAGTAGTTATGGGGTCTTGGGTTGCGCTGCATGTTTTGGCAGCGGTTGTGTGGGTAGGCGGAATGTTTTTCGCTTATCTGGTATTGCGACCAGTAGCCGCGTCTCAGTTGGAGCCGCCGCAACGATTATTATTGTGGCAGGGTGTTTTTAGTATCTTTTTCCGCTGGGTGTGGGGTGCCGTTGCCCTGCTCTGGTTGAGTGGGTTCGGCATTGTGTATACCGTTTTTGGTTCACTGTCGTATGTAGGGCCGCATGTACATTTGATGATGAGTGTTGGATTATTGATGACGCTGATTTTTGCAGGGATCTATTGGTCTCCCTGGCGCAAGCTGTCAGCAGCGGTGGATGCAAAACAGTGGCCGGTAGCTGGGAGTGCACTCAATAGAATCAGGCAGTTGGTCGCTTTGAATCTCGGGTTGGGGATTCTGGTGGTTGTAGTTGGTTCGAGCGGCCGCTATTTTGTTTAACAAAACAGGAAAAAGCAGAAATAAAAAAAGCGAACAGTTGTTCGCCTTTTTTATTACACAATTTATTTGTGAATGAATCGTTGGTCCGTTACTGCATTAAGAGTTGCATTGAGAGTGCATAAAGCCTGTTTCGCTTAGCAAACGCCACGAGGTAAAGTATCTTTGGATGCAAGCTTCTGCTTCCATAACTCTTTAGGAGTTAATCCGCCGCTAGTGCGGGCTGTTTTCGCTTTGGCCTTCCTGGCTTTTGCGGGAGCTTTGCTTTGTGGCTTTTGAGGATCCGTAGAGGCTTTGGCAGGTTCTTGTTTTGCAGGTGTTGGCGCACTGCCAGTTAACTCGGTTGTCATCTCCGTCAGTTCAGCAAGGCGCAGTGATTTACCACCGTCAACGCTATACCAGCTACCTTTCTGCTCTACTTGTGGGGCTTTGCCATTGGCCTTTTCGAAGGCTGCAGTAAAATCTGCCAGTACTTGCTCTTTGTCGAGTTTGCTCATATTTGCTCCTGCATTTTTCTTGATTTTATCGTTTTTGTTTGCCTAGAGATTAGGGTGTTCGCCTGCGAAAGGCAACCGCAGCCTTGCGTTTGCCTTTCGCAGAATTGAGTTAAAGAGAGTGTATTTTTTTCAATTGATCGTCCAGTGTCTGCTTCGCAGATTTCGCATCAGCAAGTTTGGTTCGTTCTTTGTTAACGACATCTTCTGGCGCTTTATCGACAAAGCGAGGATTACTTAGCTTGCCTTCAAACCGCTGCACCTCTTTTGCCAGTCGTTCTATCTCCTTGCCAAGGCGTGCCGTTTCAGCGGCTTTATCTATCAAGCCTGCCATTGGAACCAGAACTTCCATCTCTCCGACCAGACTCGTGGTGCTCATGGGAGCGTCGTTGGCGTCTATGACTTCAATTGAAGACAGTTTTGCAAGTTTACTGAGGAAGGCCCGGTTATCGATAAGCCGTTGTTGTGCTTGCGTGTCAGCATTGCACAGTAATACTGGAATATCTTTGCCGGGAGAGATGTTCATCTCACCGCGAATGTTTCGAATCGCGAGAATGACATCTTTAAGCCATTCCGTATCGGCAATCGCCTGCTCGTCGACAGAGCTTTGATCACTTTGAGGATAGGGCTGCAGCATAAGCGTATCACCCTGCTTGCCGGCCAGCGGTGCTACGCGCTGCCAGATCTCCTCGGTGATATACGGCATGATTGGATGAGCAAGACGCAAGATGGTTTCCAGCACCCGAACCAGAGTACGGCGGGTACCACGTTTGAGTGCAGGCTCTGCGTTATCGTCCCACAGAACGGGCTTGGAAAGTTCCAGATACCAGTCGCAATATTCGTTCCAGACAAATTCGTAAAGCGCTTGCGAGGCATGATCGAATCGATAAGCATCCAATGCTTCGGCAACCTGTTGCTCGGTTTGTTGCAGGCGTGAAATGATCCAGCGGTCTGCCAGGGTCAGTACGACTTCACCGCCTTGCTGGCCACAATCTTCGCCTTCGGTGTTCATCAGCACATAGCGTGCGGCATTCCAGATTTTGTTGCAGAAGTTGCGATAACCTTCCATACGACCCATATCAAACTTGATATCGCGACCGGTGGAAGCCAGCGAACAGAAGGTGAAACGCAGAGCATCGGTGCCGTAGGCTTCGATACCTTCCGGGAAGTGTTTGCGGGTCTGCTTTTCGATCTTTTGTGCCAACTGCGGCTGCATCATGTTGCCGGCGCGTTTGCTGACCAGACTTTCGAGATCGATGCCGTCAATCAGGTCCAGAGGATCCAGTACATTGCCTTTCGACTTGGACATTTTCTGGCCTTCCTGGTCGCGCACCAGACCGTGAACATATACGGTTTTGAAGGGTACTTGAGGCTCACCGTTTTCATCCTTCATAAAGTGCAGGGTCATCATGATCATCCGGGCAACCCAGAAGAAGATAATGTCAAAACCGGTAACCAGAGTACTGCTGGGGTGGAAGGTAGCCAGCTCTGGTGTTTTCTCCGGCCAGCCCAGAGTGGAAAATGTCCACAGAGCTGAGGAGAACCAGGTGTCCAGGACATCTTCATCCTGACGCAGTTCGATGCTGTCATCCAGATTATGCTTGCTACGGACTTCCGCTTCGTCACGTCCAACGTAGACGTTATCATCGTTGTCATACCAGGCAGGTATGCGGTGACCCCACCACAGCTGGCGGGAGATACACCAATCCTGCAGATCACGCATCCAGGAAAAATACATGTTCTCGTATTGCTGGGGTACGAACCTGATATCGCCGTCTTCGACCGCCTTGATGGCCGGTTCAGCCAGCTTTTGTACGGCCACATACCACTGATCAGTCAGGTACGGCTCGATCACTACGCCACCACGATCGCCATAAGGTACCTTAAGTGCGTGATCATCGATTTTATCGAGTAAACCCAGGGCTTCAAATTCTGCCACGATCTGTTTACGAGCGGTGAAACGCTCCATACCATGGTAGTTTTCCGGCATGTTGGCATTCAGTTCACTATTGACCGTGCCGTCGCTGTTAAATATTTCGGCGACGTCACGTATGTCGGCATTGATGGTCAATATATTGATCATCGGTAGCTGGTGACGTTTGCCGACTTCATAGTCATTGAAGTCATGCGCCGGGGTGATCTTTACGCAACCGGTGCCAAATTCACGATCGACATAGTCGTCGGCAACGATAGGAATGCGGCGGTTAACCAGCGGCAGGGTGATGAATTTACCGATCAGGTCCTGATAGCGCTCATCCTTGGGGTGAACGGCAACGGCAGCATCGCCCAGCATGGTTTCAGGTCGGGTAGTGGCAACGCTCAGGTAATCCAGGCCGTCGGTGGTTTTAGCGCCATCGGCCAGCGGGTAGCGGAAGTGCCAGAGGTGCCCCTTGCGATCACGATTTTCTACTTCCAGATCGGAAATAGCAGTATGCAGTTTGGGGTCCCAGTTAACCAGGCGTTTACCGCGATAGATCAATTCCTCTTCATGGAGACGAACGAAAACCTCTTTAACGGCGTTTGATAGCCCCTCATCCATGGTGAAGCGCTCACGGCTCCAATCGAGAGAAGCGCCCATGCGGCGTAGTTGGCGAGTAATTGTGCCGCCGGATTCAGCTTTCCATTCCCAGACTTTTTCCAGGAATTTTTCTCGACCAAGATCATGACGGTTAATGCCCTGTGCCTGAAGCTGGCGCTCTACCACCATTTGTGTGGCAATACCGGCGTGATCGGTACCCGCTTGCCAAAGCGTGTTGTCACCCTTCATGCGATGGTAACGGATCAGGGTATCCATGATGGTATCCTGGAAGGCATGTCCCATATGTAGATTGCCGGTCACATTGGGAGGAGGAATCATGATAGAGAAGGGGGTACCTTCTCCAGAGGGCTTAAAATAGCCCCTCTCTTCCCAAGTGTTATACCAGCTACTCTCAATTTCGTTGGGTTGGTAGGTTTTATCCATGATGCTTTACACGCTTCTCGCAGGACTGATCAAACGCGGCATTATACATGGCTGGTGGGTCGGCGAGCCAGCATGACACATGCAGGAAATGCATATTTTGAGTACTATTTTGAGTACTACAAAGAGCAGTTAGTCGCCGTCAGGAGTGAGGAGTAAGCTGTCGAGTTGCTGGTGCAGCCTGTGGCGCAGCTCCCTTTCGAGGCGCGGCAGGGTACCTTTCACCAACTCTTCGACGATATCTTCGCTTTTTTGCTCGAGTAATTCCCGGATGTGTACCTGCTGCTCTGGGGAAAGGTCGCCAAAGCCTTGCAAAAGATCAGTAAGACTCTCACCTTTCCCTGTAGCTAGGTTTTTTGGTGGTGGGGGTGGGACTTTGTTAGCGTTTAGCCTGTCTAGAGCCTTCTGGGGGAGGAAGGGGTTATCCCCCAGCATATCCCGGGTCAGGGGCTTTAACAGTCGATCTGTATGTTTGATATTCCGCCTGACCGCCGCATTAGCCCTTTTTATCAATGGATTTTCTTCAGCGCCCACTGTTTTATTTGAAGGTTTATTTGAGGGCTGGTTGACGGGGCGGGTTGCGGGTTTGCCAGCTGGAGTAAAAGCAGATTCGGTGACGGTCTTAGCGGGAATGGATTCATTAGCCACAGGTTCTGTCGCGGGGTCATAATCCAGCAGTTCAATATCTACGTCATGTAGTATAGGAATGTTATCTGATGGGGCATCATTGCCTTGCAGTTCGTCATCGAGAAGCTGGCGGATTGAAAGCAGCTCATCCAGCAATACTTTGCCTTCTGCCTTCACCTTCTTAACCATTGAGTGCTTTTCCTCTCATGTCATGTGTGTGTAGCAGGAATCCTCGCTGTCGATAAAAACGAAAGTTCTCACGAGATTGAAGGCGGGAGGATTCCTGATTGACGACAATTTCCGCCACCCTGGCAAAACGGCCAAAACACTCAGGAATACGATCGGCCAGGTTGATAAGCAGATCGTGATGATCGCCCGCATCTTCCGTGTAACCTATCTCAATGGGTGAACCTTCCGGTTTATTGTGGCGTAAATTATGGGGCAGAAAACGATCCTCTTTATAGCTCCATAGCAACTCATCCAGAGTTTTGGCTTGAGCTTCATTCTGAGCATGAATAAATACAGCATGGCCTAGTTGGAAGGCTTTTTCCACCAGACGGCACGTAAACAAGAGGCTGTCCTGTTCTTCTGTGCCGGCGAGTAGGTAGAAGTCAATTCGGGTCATCCGTCATAATTTCCGCGGTACAGGTTTGTCATTTACTGGTTGTCCACCCGGTCCAACAAATATTGGCTGAGCAGGGCTACCGGGCGTCCAGTAGCGCCTTTGTTGGCGCCGCTATGCCAGGCGGTTCCGGCAATATCCAGATGAGCCCAATCGAATTTTTCGGCGAAGCGCGCGAGGAAGCAGCCAGCGGTAATGGTGCCTGCTCCGGGACCACCAATGTTGGCGATATCGGCAAAATTGCTCTTCAGTTGCTTTTGATAATCATCGTTCATCGGCAGTTGCCAGACCTGATCCGCTGATTTTTCCCCCGCTCCGGTTAACTGTTCGGCCAGCGTGTCGTTATTGCTGATCATGCCGCTAATGTGGTGTCCCAGTGCGACGATGCAAGCGCCGGTCAAGGTTGCGATATCGACGACAGCTTTCGGCTTGTACCGCTCGGCATAGGTTAATGCATCACAAAGTACCAGTCGCCCTTCGGCATCGGTATTGAGCACTTCGATGGTTTTTCCTGCCATGGAAGTGATGATGTCTCCCGGTTTGGTCGCTGATGGTCCAGGCATATTCTCAGCGCTGGCGATCATGCCCACCACATTGAGTGGTAAACCGAGTTCACATAAGGTGGTCATCGCGCCCATTACGCTGGCGGCTCCACACATATCGAATTTCATTTCGTCCATGCCTGCGCCAGGCTTCAGGCTGATACCACCACTGTCGAAGGTGATGCCTTTTCCTAGCAGTACAATGGGCTGCTCACCTTTTTTCCCACCCTTGTATTCCATCGCTATCAAGCGGGCACCTTGCGCGCTTCCAGCGCTGACAGATAGAAGGGAGTTCATCCCCAGGGTTTTCATTTGCTTTTCGTCCAGCACCTTGCAGCTGAGTGATTTATGCTTGCGGGCTAAGCTTTTGGCCTGGGTTGCCAGATAGCTGGGCGTGCATATATTGCCAGGCAGGTTACCGAGATCTCGAGCAGTATGGATGCCTGAAGTGATGCCGCTTGCGTGTTCGGCGGCGCGCTTATAGTGATTAGCCACGCCGCGAGTTGCAGCCAGTAAGGTTACCTTGCGGAGAGGGAGTTTTTTATTGCTTTTGTCACTTTTTAACTGGTCGAAACGGTAATTACTTTCTCCAAACGCTTGATAGAGTTGCCGAGCCTTCCAGTATTCATCGGCATCGCTAACGGTTTGCTCGCTGATATCCAGTAGAACATCTTTGCAGCCGGCCTGTTTGACAGCGGCGGCTGCGGCTCTTGCGCAGGAGATGAAATCGGTCTGACTCAACGCCTTGCTGGTGGAGTTGGTGCCTAATAGCAGGACTCTTTCAGCTTTGGATCCGGCAAGAGAGTGGAGCATCAGGGATTGGCCTGATTTGCCTTTGATGTCGCCTGCTTTCAGAAGGCGGCTGATGATGCCTTTGCCGAGGGAGTCCAGAGCCTTTGCTGAACGCCCCATATCGCCATTTTCCCCTACAGTCACTGCAACGCAGGCACTGCTTTGTTTTTCCAGTTCTCCGGTTTTGACGATAAATTCCATGTATACTCCGCAAGACAAATGAGGTGGCTATAATAAGTAATAATTAACTACATGATCGAGCCTGAGCTCGCTCAATTCCCGTCCCCGGGAGTGTTTTCGCTGTTGGCTACAGACGAGGCCCTCAGTCGCAACAAGTGTACGCAAACCCAGCCTTATTGTCAGTGTTGAAGCGGCTACTGATAAGTTTGATTCGTAATCTGGAGATTTTTTCGTTTGATCATCTTTCGTTACCTGGCTAAAGAAGTGCTGCTGGCTTTCTCTGCAGTTGCCGGAGTGCTACTGCTGATTATGCTGAGTAGCCGTTTTATCCATTATCTCGGTAGAGCGGCCAGTGGGCGAATGAGCTCGGATTACCTGTTTTCTTTAATGGCTTACCAGATACCTGATTTCTTATTGGTATTGCTTCCTCTGGGTATATTTTTAGGCATATTGCTGGCTTACGGGCGCCTGTACGTAGACAACGAAATGACGGTGCTGCGAGCCAGTGGCATGGGGTCGCGCCGATTGCTGACCTACTCCTTCCTGCCAGCAGTTTTTGTTACTGCCATTGTCGCCTCGTTGAGTCTGGTGATTGCTCCGTGGGGATCGCAGAACACAGAGTGGATTCTTGCCAAACAAAAAAACCTGACCGAATTTGATATGTTGCTGCCGGGGCGATTCAATCATGCGGGTGGTCGCGTGACCTATGTCGAGCACTTGAGTAAAGATCGTAAGCAGTTGGACGAAGTTTTTATTGCGTCTCTTGAAAACACCGGGGGCATTAAGCGTGTCACCTTGTTAGTGGCTGATGAGGGCTTTCAACAGGTGGTCGATGAGACGGGAAGCCGTTATCTGGTGTTACAAGATGGTCATCGTTTTGACCTTTATCCCGGTGAGGTTGAACAACGAACCATCAAATATGAGCACTACGGTATCAAGATGCCGCGTAACGATGACACCTTTGATATTTCAGAAGCGAAGACACTGAGTACGGCTAGCCTGATGGATAATTTTGATGCTGATGAGGAGTATCGAGCTGAGCTCTTATGGCGCATATCCCTTCCTGTGATGGTGCCGATTCTGGTCTTGTTAGCAGTTCCTCTGAGCCGAGTGAATCCAAGGCAGGGCAGGTACATGAGACTGGTCCCCTGCATGGTTGTTTATCTGGTATATCTGGGAGCAATACTCGCTAGCAAGAGTGCGGTAGAGGATGGGCGTCTTGCCTGGCAGTGGGCGATGTGGCCGTTGCATCTGTTCTTTTTGATCGCGGCGGTGTTGCTTAATTGGGGTGAGGATCTGAAGAAGCTGGTTGTATCTGACAAAACCGGAACTCCCGCGGAGGACACTGCATGAGGCTGCTTGATCGCTACCTTGGCACCACTGTGTTTAGCGCCATTATAATGGTGCTTTTATTGTTGATTTCTCTGGATGTGTTATTCGGGTTCATCGCTGAGTTGAGGCGCCTTAAACTTGATTATCAGGTATGGGAAGCGATTACCTACCTGATGCTCAAAATGCCCAAGCGTATCTATGATTATTTACCTTTTGCCAGTTTGATCGGATGCCTGGTGGGGCTTGGTAGCCTGGCGGGTCACAGTGAGCTTGTGGTCATGAGAGCGGCCGGCGTGTCTCTGTGGCGGATCGTCTGGAGTGTGTGCAAACCGATGCTTTTTTTGGTGTTGATTGGCACCGCAATTGGCGAGTATGTACTCCCCTATGCTGAGCAGAAAGCGGACAGCGAACGCCAGTTGCTGAGAGATGGTAAAGAGCCCGGCCAGCTCAGCAAATCAGGGGTTTGGCATCGCGAGGGTGATGATTTTCTCCATTTCAACGTCGTTGACCCGGATGGCGTGTTGTACGGTATCAGCCGGTTTACCTTTGATGAAGATCGCCAGTTGATCGAAAGCGGTTATGCTGAAAAAGGTATTTACCTGGAAGGTCACTGGCTTTTGGAGGATGTTAAATTAAGTCGTTTTGAAGGTGATCATTGGGTGTCTGAAACCTACGAGACGAAACGTTGGGAGACTGAGTTGACTACCCGCGTGTTGAATATTATTTCACTGGACCCTGAGGACCTTTCTGTACAAGGGTTGTATGAGTACGTGAATTATCTGGAAAGTCAGGATCTGGATGCGTCTGAGCAGGCGCTGTCCATGTGGCAAAAACTGTTGCAACCCGTTGCCATTATAGCGTTGGTGATGATCAGTATTTCGTTTGTGTTTGGCGCTTTACGCTCTGCGACCATGGGGCTGCGAGTATTTATCGGCGTGCTGTTTGGTTTTACTTTCAAGATCGTTCAGGATCTGCTGGGGCCATCCAGTATGGTGTTTGGCTTTTCGCCAATAATTGCGGTCACGGTTCCGATTGTATTGTGTTTGATTTTTGGCTGGTGGATGTTGCGCAAAGCAGCCTGATGCTTCTGCCTGTTGTTCTGGCTATCTGGGAATGACCTTCCTGGATAGCCAGATTCATTACTAGCACTACTTTTTTTCTTCAGCCTTTTTCTCTTTAGGTAATTCCACGACACGTGACATTGAATAACGATCGTGCCAGGTGCGCTTGTCTTTATCGAATAGAGCCCAGAAAAATCCGATGCCACACAATCCCAGCGAAGGAATCGCTACCAGGTAGCGCAACAGGCACTGCCACAGGCCAATCATGCTGCCATCTTCATTTTGAACACGAATGTTCCACACTTTCATGCCCAGGGTTTGACCCGAATGTGTCCAGAATTTAGCGAAGAAGGCAAAAACGATCAGAAACAGGATTGAGCTTAACAGGGCGTCACCCTGTGTCTGGTTCAATTGTTGTTGAGTTTCTCCTTCACCGCTGGAGAGTACCCGGAGGCCTATATAGGCAGCGGTAGTCACCATTGAAAGGGAGGTGACTAACAGAAAGTCATAGAACATAGCGGCAAATCGGCGCCAGAGTCTGGCGCTGGGAAGTCTGGTTTCAGGTTTTGGTTGGTGCATAAGCGAGGGGAGCCAGTAGGTATTGTCATTGAACAGGGTTGCCATTCTAGCAAATGATGCTTGCACAAGGGAGGGAGCCCGCAGTGCTATCGGTAATGAGCGCGATTGGGTCGTCGAGGCGATCTTTGTATTGTTGCAATGCCCCTGTTAAGGAGAGCGTTATCAGCGATTTTAACTCCTGTTTTGCTGAGCGTTAATTTAACGGGGGTGGATGAATACTTCTGTGTTTTGAGCGTCGATAAAATCACTATTAAGGGGGATAGGCTTCGTTGTTCTGACAGGCAGATTAAAGATGATTGCTCGATGCACTTTTATAGTGCAGGCAAGTGATTAGTTGATAGTTAGACAGTTATAAAAAAATCAGGTTATCCATCAGGAGGTAATTAGATGGCATGTATATTCCGAACGCTCACGGTGTTCTGCGCACTGTTTTAGGGCGTCATGAATACAGGCTGGGCAGATGATATTTATCATCATAAACAGATGGCCAAGCAGTTGATTACGAGTAGCTATATGATTCGTTTTCAGAGCTATTTTGCGGAGGAAGCTGAGAACTATGCGAGTCTTCTGAACCCTGCAGCAGGACAAAAAAAAGCCGAGAAAGCATTGGTCGTTTTATCTGAAGGAGAGCAGGGGACAGAAATTCAAGCCGTATGGGCAGAATATGAGCGAACCAAAACTGAGTTTGTAAAAATATGGCAAGAGCAGCAATTTCCGAGCTGGTACCCCCTGCAGGACTTTGATGTTGCGCATAAGCGTTTAGTCAAAGCATTGCAAAATGCCAGTGGTGATGCGGAGTTTTTTGAAGATAACCTGGCCTTACTAGACCTGATGGAGCAATACCTTTACCGGAGCACTCCTGTGGTGTCAGCCAATATGTACCCGCGCGGTAATGAGTATGATTGGTTTAATGATGTGGATAAGTTTGATGAGCGCATACAGTTGCTGGAAGCGAATAATCTTTTAGAGCGCGGTGATGTTATTCGATGGAAATACATCAAGCCTTTATTTAGCAGTAAGGATCTGAGCTTTTCTCCGATGATCGTGATGCGTCATGGGGGTTCATTATCCAGAGCTTTTGTTGAAGGGTTAGCTGAGGATAGTTGATGGCCAGTCGAGTACTGGCAATGATAGACAAGAAACCGCTGTCATGGATGACAGTCTTCCAACCGATTTTTCAAATTACTGGTTTTTCAGTTTTCTTAAAGTTTCCGTTTTTCTACTAATTTATCTCCGATTTCACAGATAGTCTGGTTTCACAGGTATCCCCGTTTCAGAAAGTATTCAGTTAGCCACGCTCGAAACAGTCATCTATTATTTCGCTACTTTTTACTTCAATGCTGTACTTTCAGGTGGAACTACAGGATTTTTAACCACTCAACATTTGAGATAATACCCACCGAAAACTCTGGCTATCCGGGTTGGCGTATTGATCGAGAATACTGAAATGGTGACAGTTGGGTTCATCCCAGCGTTCACAGGATATTCCCTGCCGTTGCAGGTGCCGGCATTCGACCTCGCTTTGCCGATGAAAGGCAACAGATTCACGCTCACCCACAACCAGAGCGTGCGGTACATTGAGAAGTGTCTCGATACGTAATGGACTGATTTCACGGCACATATCACTGTGCAGGCGAATGGGATCATTGATAGGCGTGTGCAGCAGGGGCATAAGTTCAAACAGTCCACTTAACGCTAAAGTGCTGCCGATAGCGTCAGTCAGATCACCCCCCCAACCCTTACAGTTCATCAGCACGGCCAGGTGACCGCCGGCAGAGTGCCCGCTGATATGAAGTCGATTGATATCCAAAGCCAAGCTATGGCGTTGTTGCCATAATTGGCCAATGCTGTGGCGAACACTGCGGCTAAGTTCCAGCAAAGTTACATCAGGGCACAACGGATACCCAAGTACCGCAAAGGGGATGCCTTTTTCAAGAAAGGGTTTGGCCAGGAAGCTGAAAGAATCCGGGTGCTGGGATTGCCAGTAGCCGCCATGAATAAACAGCTGTAGTTGGTCGCTGCGCAATTTATCTGGAATATAGAGGTCAACAAATTCTCGGGCGTTGTCCCCCAGCATAATGCGCTGTGGCGGATGTTCTTGCCTGAGTGTTTTGCTCCGTGCGATCCAGCCAGCAAAATATCTGGGGTAATCTGGCACGGCTTTGCGCGCCATATATTGTTTGCTGGCTTCTTCACTGCCAAGTCGAAGCAGGGCTTCAGGCATACTTATACTCCCAGGTAACGATATTTGAGATCAGGATCATCTTTTAATAACTGAATATCTCCCTGATGCACAATACGACCTTTTTCCATGATGTAGTGACGGTCGGAGATGCGCATCAGGGCGTCGAGGTTTTTGTCGATAATCAGAATTGATTCGCCTTGCTGTTTTAGTAGCTCCAGACACTGCCATATCTCCTCCCGGATGATCGGTGCGAGTCCTTCGGTAGCTTCATCAAGAATGAGCAGCAATGGGTTGGTCATTAATGCACGGCCAATGGCGAGCATCTGTTGTTCGCCTCCGGACAGATTGCTGCCTAAATGATGATGTCGCTCTGATAACCGGGGGAACAGTGAATAGATTCGCTGAAGAGTCCAGGGCGAAGCTATCTGCCGGTGGTTAGCCGCGGTAGCGATCAGATTTTCCCGAACGCTCAGCGTCGGGAAAATTTGCCGCCCTTCGGGAACCAGTCCGATGCCGCAGCGGGCGATACGGTAGGATGGCATCTTGTGCAGCAACTGATTATTAAAGGTAACTGATCCGCAAGTAATCCGGTTCAAGCCCATAATTGCTCGAACGGTGGTGGTTTTTCCCATTCCGTTACGGCCAAGCAAAGTAACAACCTGAGCTTGGGCAACACTCATGGAAACGCCAAACAATATCTGACTGCTGCCATAACCGGCAGTGATGTCCCTCACCTCAAGCATCTTCGATTCCCCCGAGATAGGCATCACGTACGTTGGGATCATTGCGAATGGTATCGGCATCGCCGCTGGCGATAACCCGTCCGTAAACTAAAACACTAATTCGATCGGCCAGGGAGAAAACAGTTTCCATATCGTGTTCAACAAACAAAATACTCACTTCTGAACCCAGTTTTCGAAGTGCAGCGACCATTTTCCAGCTTTCTTCCTGCCCCATGCCTGCCATCGGTTCATCGAGTAACAGCAGTTTGGGTTTGGTTGCCAGTGACATGGCAATTTCAAGTTGCCGTCGTTGTCCGTGGGCCAGGTTCGCAGCGTAGTCGTTTTGTTGATCTAACAGACCAACGCGTTCGAGAATCCCCAGAGCAGGATGGATCAGTGATGGATCAGTGGCAGCCTTTCTCCAGAAACGAAAGCTGTGTCCTTGCTGGTTTTGCAGGGCAAGCATCACATTTTGCTGAGTTGTCATTTGATCAAACAGCGAGCTGGTCTGGTAGGTACGGCCAACACCCAATCTGGCACGCTGGTGGACTCTGAGTCCACACAGCTCACGGTTATCGAACAGAATGGATCCGCTGTCAGCAGCGAGTTCACCGCTAATCTGGTTGATCAGGGTGGTTTTACCCGCACCGTTGGGCCCGATAATGGCGTGGATCTCTCCTTGTTCGACTCGAATTTCCACATCCCGAGTGACCTTAAGTGCGCCAAACTGTTTGTTAAGATAGCGGATGTGGAGTAACGGCGGCGGTGTAAAATCAACCATCGTCTGCCGCCTTGCCAACCAGAGCGCCAAGAATCCCTTTGCGTGAAAACAGGACTACCAGAATTAACAGAGGCCCAAGAATGATCTGCCAGTGTTCGGTGTAGCCTGCTAATACTTCCTCCATAAGCAGATAACTGATGGCTCCGAGGATGGGTCCAATCAACGTGCCCAATCCGCCCAGTATCACCATGACCATCAGCTCTCCGGAGAGGTGCCAGCTCATCAGGTCAGGACTGACAAACTCGCTATGGTTAGCCAGTAAGGCACCTGCTAAGCCTGCACCCATGCCTGAAATCACGAAGGCCACTAGCTGGTATCTATACGTTGCAAAGCCGAGAGCCTGCATCTTCTCCGGGTTTTGTTTGCAGCCACGAATAACCTGGCCAAAGCGCGCGCCAAGAAATTTATAAACGAGTAAACCGTAGCCGGTCAGGCAACCCAGACAGAGCCAGTAAAAATGAGTGTCGTTATACAGATCCAGACCGGGTAGCAGGTTGCGTCCGTTCATGGATAAGCCATCTTCACCGCCATAGCGATAGAGGGAAATAAACAGGTAATACAGCATCTGCGCGAAGGCGAGGGTGATCATAATGAAATGGATGCCCCGTGTTCGCAGGCTAAGGGCTCCGAATACCAGCGCAACCAACCCTGCTAATAACATCGCCAGTGGCAGGCTGATAAGTCCCGATTCTGTGCCTGGCAGATTGCCTGGCAAAAAGCCGATGCTGGAACCTTCCATAACGTGAGCAGAGAGAATACCAACGGTGTAGGCTCCAACCCCGAGATAAGCCGCATGACCAAAGCTCACCATGCCGCCGTAACCGATCACCAGATCGAGACTCAGCGCGGCCAGGGCAAAGATCAGCATACGACTGACCATGATCAACAGGTAACTGTCGTCGTTGATTGATGCGATAAGAGGTAAGCTGAGTAATGTGAGTGCCAGTAAAAATAATACGAGGTTTTTTCGTGTTAATAGATTTCGAGTTGAGAAAAATTGCTTCATGATCATTGCGCCGGAAAGAGCCCGGCAGGGCGCCAGATCAGGATTAACGCCATCAATAAATAGATGGCGATGGATGCGAGAGATGCCCCCACGCTACTGGCAGCTTCGGGACCCAGTATCAGTGCCAGCGTGCCCGGTAAAAAAGCACGGCCCATCGTATCGACCAACCCGACGAGCAAGGCACCAACCAGAGCGCCTTTGATTGAGCCAATGCCGCCAATGACAATAACCACAAAGGTGATGATCAATACGTTTTCTCCCATGCCAACCTCGACCGAAAGCAACGGGCCTACCAGTGCTCCGGAGAGACCGGCAAGCATAGCGCCAAGGCCAAAGACCAGCGTATAGAGCAGGGCGATATTGACCCCGAGAGCACCGACCATCTCACGATTACTGGCGCCTGCGCGTATCAGCATACCTATCCGGGAACGACTGATCAGCAGAAACAGGCTTACAGCGACCAGCATGCCTACACCGATAACCGCCAGCCGATAACTGGGGTAGGGGGCGCCGGGAATTATTTCGACAGAACCGTTGAGTAAGTCGGGAACGTTCAGGTACAACGGCTGTGGACCGAACAGTATTTTTGTCAGCTCGTTAAAGAACAGAATCAGCCCAAAGGTTGCCAGCACCTGATCCAGATGATCACGGTTATACAGCCTGCGAAGGACGATGAGTTCGAGTAATACTCCGGCAACGGCGGCGCTGATCAGTGCCCCTATGATTCCCAGAGTGAAAGACCCGGTAGCCTGGGTGACAGCGGCAGCACCATAGGCCCCGATCATGTACAGGGAGCCGTGGGCCAGATTGATCAACCCCATGATGCCGAACACCAGCGTCAGGCCAGCGGCCATTAGAAACAGCATAAAGCCAAGTTGTAAGCCATTGAGCAGCTGTTCGAGGAACAACAACATCGCACTCTCTTAATTATTTGAAGTCGGGTTTGTTTGAGGCTCTATTAGCAGCGTTACGTTGTAAATCCATGTAGTAGAGCCACGTAATAGAGTCACCCAGGTTATTTCTAGTGCTAAATCGATCTTGAAAGTGTGGTGATAAATTCAGCTGATTGCTTCCTGGAGTATCTTGAGTTCTTCGAGTTTTTAAAAGTGACTTAAAAAATTGTAAAGAGTGAAAAGGAACCTGGTTTGTTTGGTTTTCCCTTTCACTCTTACCTTTACTCTCTCCTTCACTCCCCTTCCTTTATTCTCACTCTTACTTTCAGAGGAACAATGCAGAAGGTACGGCAAGCTACATCTTGCAGCTCGTCGCATAAGCGTCCTGATGTTGTTTGAGCGCTACCTGTATTACTTTATTGGTGAGTACGCCTTCGTCATTTCGATAGACTTCACGAATGTAGATATCCTGAATGGGGTGCTGGTTATTGCCAAAGCGGAAATCGCCACGTACGGATTCGAATTTGGCCTGTTTCAGGGCCGAGCGAAACGCATCCTGATCTTTTACGTTGCCTGCTGTTGCTTTCAACGCAGAAGCAATCAATCGCGCTGCATCGTATCCCTGGCTGGCGTATAAGGAAGGGAGTCGTCCGTAAGCGGACTTAAATGCACTAACAAATTGTTGGTTAGCGGCATTGTCGATATCGTTACTCCATTGCGAACTGTTGATTACGCCCAGCGCGGAGTCTCCGGTTGCCTTGAGAATTCCCTGATCGAAGGAGAATGCAGGTCCGAAGAGTGGCGTGTTGTCGCGAAGACCGGCTTGCTGGTATTGCTTGAGAAAGCTGATACCCATACCACCCGGTAAGAAGAAAAATACCGCATCTGGTTTGGCGGCTCGTAATGAAGCCAGCTCGGTAGCGTAGTCAGTTTGTCCCAGTTTGGTGTAGACCTCACCAGACACTTTGCCGGTGTAGAAACGTTTGAATCCTGTCAGGGCATCTTTGCCTGCAGGATAGTTTGGCGCGAGTATATACACGTTTTTAAAGCCTTTATCGGAGAGATATTGGCCCATCGCTTCATGCAAATTGTCATTCTGCCATGCGACGTTGAAATAATTAGGTGAGCAGCCCTCGCCTGCTAACTTGGAAGGGCCAGCATTAGGGCTGATATACAGCGTACCGGATTTGGTGACGCCGGGGACGACGGCCATCGCCAGATTTGACCAGACAATACCGGTGAGAATATCGACCTGATTTTTCTTGGTGAAACGGTTGGCGATTTGTTTAGCTTTACCTGGATTACGTGCATCATCCTCGATCATAAGATCTATCGGATAGCCCCCCAGCGATCCCTTTTCCTGATCGACAGCGAGTTTAAAGCCATCACGGATATCTATGCCCAAGGATGAACCGCCGCCAGAAAGGGTGGTAATCATACCTATTTTCACGGGGTCGGCGGCAATGGCTGCATCGACTTGAAGGGTTCCACATAAAATTAGCGGGGCCAGCATACTCTTGAGGTACTTGGGCATCTTTATCATTCCTTTGTCGTGATTGCTTTTCTTATATGCCGCGCAATAACCGGGCGCAAGGCTTTAGCATAAACTACCTGAGTTTGATTTGAGTTAACAGACCAAAGGCCGGTGAGGTTGGTGGTTTTGCTATGGTTACCAGGAACCCACTACTTACTTATAAGTTAAGACACAAGCGCACAGCCGTGAAGGGCATTTGAATGGAAATGGAGTTTGAGTATCTGGCTTCCTTTTTCAAGGAAAATAACAGACTCTGGTCGTATAAACCGGAGGGTAGGAGATCTGTTAAGTAGTGTTTTTTGAAACGCTGGTTGAGTTCAGGCGTCTTGAATTGCGCAGTTGGTCAAATCGGCAAGTTAACGATTGGAGTATCCTGCTGATGCTGAGCCTCGTAATAGACGTTCGCTGACGCTGAAAAAGTGCAACTCCAATCGTTAGTGTCTGGATGTTTACCGATGGTTGCGGAGCGAAAATATTGTTAGGCAAAACCAAGAGAGAGTTAGGCAAAACCAAGAGAGAGTCTGGAGAAACAGTAACTATGATTAACAGGTTGGAGCAGGCATTAAACAGGGTTTCTGATCAGGACTGGAGCTGGTGGCCTCTTTTGGCGCTTCG